>JBAYOB010000001.1:0-66842 GCA_041678505.1 Candidatus Dojkabacteria bacterium
ACGCCTACGCCTACGCCAATTTCTTGTCCAGGAGAAAATATCAACGAGACTAGGATTAAACAAATAACAACATATAATATTAAAAACGGAGGTCTTCCTTCTGAGATAGGTCCTTTTCCAAAAGGAGCAATAGTAGTTTTGTATTATAAAAGCTTGTTAACAGCGAATTATAAACCTAAGATAGTGTTTTCGTATGAAGAGAAAACTTATGAATATGTAATGCCTGTCTTAGATGAAAATAAGAGAGGGATTGTCACAACGGGAATTGTAATATCAGAGGATGGTGATAATATAAAGTTGCTTTATTCAGATGATAATTATAATCAAGGAGATCCCTCATGTAATCCAAAAGACCCTAAATATAGGTCTTTTGGTTGGATGCCCGTAAATAACGACAATACTTGTGGTACTGATTTCCCAGGGCCTCCTAGTAAACATACTCCATATGAACCCGAATCAGTTTCTAATGATATTAAGTGGGCAGATAGCTTTGGTAATCCAATAGTGTCTAGACAGTGCTGGGCGGATTGGCGAGAATGGAAGGGAGATTATGATTTTGACGATTATTTCTTACAAATAGGCTACTATTTAGATGCACCTGCTCCTGCACCTATACCGCCACCAGATTTAGATCCCCTTTGTGGTACATATGCAGGATTGGTATATGAGGCAACACAGGAAGAGTGGTCTGGAGAAGGCACGTTTTGTTTACAAGGGGAGGTTAATCCTTTAAATCCCATTTTCCCTTTGGCAGGATATAGTACTACATGGCTTTGTACAAGTGGAACAAAAAGTGTTAGTTGTACAGCCTCTAGGTTAGCCTTAGAACAATCAGTTCCACCTCCAGTACCTCAGATTCCTTCAGTACCTGAGACTCCTCCTCAGCCTGAGACTCCTCCTCAACAGTCAGTAGTGGTACCTGTAGCACCAGTAGTAGAGAAAATTCCTGAGACAGGTATATTTGATGATATAGAGAGGCCAGTATTGATAGGAGGTATATTAGTATTCTTAGGTATAACTTGGTCATGGATAGGAAAAGGTATGTATATATCTGTTAGCTTCTTAGGTAAGTTGTATAGAAAGACAATTATAGGTATTGGAGATATTAAAGAGAACGTTAGATTGAAAAGAAGAGTAAACCAGATAGTAAAAGACAGTGAAAGAAAGAGGAAGTTTGAGAAGAAGATATCTAAAAGGTTTTAAAATATTACTTGCGTTACCGATATCTATATGGGATATTATATAACTAAATAAATCTGTTTTTAAGGTAGTATGGATGTAGCGTTATCTAAAAAGGGAGGTATTTCTAAGAAGAAGAAGATACTATTAGCAGTATCTACTACACTATTTGTAGTATTTGGTATCTCAGGAGCTTATCTTTTATGGAGAGTAAAACAACCTGAGACTGTAGCACCAGAAGATAGTATGGCAGCACCTGATTCGCGTGATGGCGGTTTTACCCATTTCCCATGTGATGGAGTAGTTGTTGATTTGCCACACATAGAACTTAAGGGGTACAAAGTAGGGCAGTTTGTATGCGGAGAGGGATGTATGGCCAGTGAATCATTGGCTAAAACTTGTCCTCCTACTCGTACTTTTACTATAAATGAAGATAATATATTCTTAGAAGGGATATATGAAATAAAAGGTCTTGTTGGAAGGGGACATAAAGAGCAAGTCCAAGAATATGAGGACTTTCAAATAAGTATAAATAATTCATCTTACGATAAGCCTAAGGATGCTAAGGGCGGAAGCAACGAAGAATACTATGAAACTCCTCAAGAACTTGGACAGTATTTTATAAAAGAAGGACTTAATACTGTTGTTATGTCTCATATGCATAAATGTCCTCCCAAAACAGACCCCAATAGTGTTCACCTATACAAACTCTGTCTAAAAGAATTAAATATTTGTGAAAAAGGAAAATGGCGTAAAGATCCTACAGGAACACATAAATACGGAACCTTAAAAAATCCAATAGTAGTTGAAACAGTGGATAAGGATGGGCTAGGAGAGGTTATACACTTAATCTTAAATGGAAATAATCTTACACAGTGTGTAGGAGATTCTGCAGGTGATGGTGGAGTTAACTGTTACAGTATTGAAGGAAACAACATCGCTATTACTCTAAATTCAGAAGAACAGAATATTATTTCAGGAGAGTATAGATTAGATGTAAAATGGGAAGATGGAGAAGGAATTGGTGGGAGTAATTGTGAATTAAGTAGTGAATTTAACATTTCAGAAGAACCTCTTCCTTCGGATTGCGGAACTAATACAGGTTTAGTATTTGAAGCTACAGAAACAGATTGGCCTGAGGGAGGTACTTTCTGTTCTGTAGGAGATCCTAATCCTGTAAACCCCATATTTCCAGCTTTAGGTATGACGACAGAGTGGGAGTGTGAAGGTACTTCTGGAAGTGTAGGCTGTTCTGCTTCTAGATTAAAACCAGTATCACCACCTCCTGTAGTAGTAGAAGATCCAGAACCACCACCTCCATCTCCTGTAGTAGTGGAGGAACCAACAGAGACACCTCAAGCTCCTGTTGTAGCTCAAAGAACCCCTGAGACAGGTATACTTGATGATATAGGGAGACCCGTATTAATGGGAAGTTCACTACTAGTCTTAGGAGTAACTTGGTCATGGATAGGTAGAGGTATGCTTACTTCCATTACTTTCTTAGATAGGTTGTACAAAAAGACAGTAATAGGTGTTAAGGATGTTAAAGGAGATAATAGGAAAAAGAAATTTGAAAAGAGGGTAGGAAAAAGAATATAGAGTGTGATATAATCACCGAGATATACATTATTTTATGATATGCATATGGCAGTTATTGTACATTCTAATGAAAATATAGATAGTGCTCTTAAAAGACTTCATAGAGAGGTTCTAAGAGAGAAAATATTAGAAACACATAGAAACAAACAGTACAGAATTAAGAAAGCTGATCTGGAAATACAGAAAAGAAGAGAGTGGGCTAAGCAGAAAAGACGAAGAAGGACAGCAGCAAGAAGAGAGAAGTAAATTTTCATATATACACAATGTCTTTAGTAGATACAATACGAAAAGATATGTTCCAAGCCTCTAAAGAGTGCAATACTCTCAGGTCAGATATATTAAAAATGGCTCTAGCAGAGATAAAGAATGAGCAGATAGCATCTCAGAAAGAGTTAGAAGAAAAAGATATTGAAAAAATATTAAGAAAAGAAGTTAAGAAGATTCAAGATTCCATAGAACAGTATGAAAAGATGCAAAGAAAAGACCTTGTTGAGAAGGAAAGAATACAGTTGGGAGTGTTAAATGAATATCTTCCAGAGCTTTTAGGTGAAGAAGAATTAACAAAAATAGTAAAAGAGAAGGTTAATGAGATGGATGCTAAGAGTATGCAAGATATGGGTAGAGTAATGGGAGCAGTTATGAAAGAATTAGAAGGAAAAGCGGATGGAAATACAGTTAAGACAATAGTTCAAGAACTCCTTTCTTAGAGATGGAACTCGATATATACGGTTGGAATATATTAAAGAAACATCTTCCTGAGGTATCTTTTTCCAAAGGTGTCCTGTTAAATACTCTTAAGAAAGAGTTTTCTTCTTACAAAGTGGATAGCCTTAATATTGTTTTTACTAGCAAAGATCATATTAGGAAATTAAATAGAGAATTTAGAAAGAAAAACAGTTCGACAGATGTGCTCTCTTTTTTAATAAATGAGAAACCTTTAGAGGGAGAAGTTTACATATGTTTAGAGTGTATTTTGAATAGTAACGAAAAAGAGGTTTTAAGATTAGTGGTACATGGATTTTTACATATAGTAGGATATCATCACGATAGATATTTTGATGAAGATTCAAAGGAAAAAGAGGAAATGTTTGTAATACAAGAGGAAATATTAGAGAATATATACAGAACTCTTAAGAAGAAGTGATATTGATGAAAAATATATTTAAAAATAGAATCTTTTGGATATTACTATCTGTTCTAATCACAGCCTTAATCTTTTTTACTATGTATCAACTACTAACAACTAAAACAGATGAAGTAGAGAATGATTGTACGGTTCCCTCTACAGCTTGTGAGGAGATGGATTTACTACAATCATGCCCTGATGACACTGTTTGTAGAGAAATGCTTGTAGGGTGGCACTCTGCTGATGCTGATTGCCCTACATACAAAGTACTTTGTTTTGAAATAATAGAATAATATGAAATTAATAGTAGGATTAGGAAATCCTGGAGAGAAATATCACAGTAGTAGACATAATGTAGGCTTTCTTTTCTTAGATGCTTTAAGAGAGGAATTACTTTGGCAAGGAGATTACAGTGTTACTGATTGGAAAGAGGAGAAAACATTTAATTCTAAGCTTTGTCTACTCAAGAAAGGCTCTGAGGTAATAGCAATATTGCAAAAGCCCTTAACATATATGAATAGATCAGGAGCTGCAGTAGTAAAAGTAGTGAAGAAATTTAATATAGAGGATTTTGGAGAAAATCTAATACTGATACATGATGATTTAGACTTATCACTAGGAAAGTTTAAAATTCAGGCAGGAAAAGCACCACTAAGCCACAATGGGGTAAGAAGTGTGGAAGAGAGAGTAGGTACAAAAGAGTTTAAAAGAATTAGAATAGGGATTGAGAATAGAGGGGGTGTAGATATTACAGGTGAGGATTATGTGTTAATGAGGTTTCTTGATTCTGAAAAGGAAATAGTAGATGAGATCATTCAAGAGGCTGTATCAATAATACTGCCAGACATGCTAGTATAGCTATCTTTGAACATATGTTTTTTCAAAGAGACCTTTGTAATTCTGAGAAGCTTCCTCTAGGGTGTGAGTATGTAAATATGTATCATCTTCTAACACAGTAGCTAGCGTAGTACCCCCTAGGGTAATGCCTAGATTTAAGATGCCGTTACTGTCATCAGTTAAGAAAAATATCTTTCCAGCTTCTAACTCAGGAGATTGACCCAGATCTATCTCCATTAACATATTGTTTCCTTTTAAATAGTCAAAGAGTAACTCTGTATAGTCATATTCATAACTGTATGAGATGAAACCATCTCTCTTAATAGCGTAATCTCTTAAAACAGGACCAATAGGTAGGTTAATGTTGTAATATGCCTGAGATACTACTCTGTATGAGTCATGTGCTCCAAATCTGTATTTTAACCTTGTAGAAAGATCCTTAGAATCTTTACTACTAGCCCATTTCTTAGAGTTAATAATATCAAGAGTACTAGCTAGAAGATCTTCTGCTTTTGCTTGTGTAATATTATTCTTCCCAATATTTCCAATATCCATATCTAGAGTATCTTTTAAAGTATCATAATCAGCATCATACTGAATTTTTCCATCTTGGTTGTACATGTAGCTACGATTGTATGTATTAAGTAATACATATATTGAGAAAGGAAAGAGTAGGGTTGTAATTACTACAAAGGACTTTGTTAGTGTATTAATAAAGCGATTTTCTTTCAAGAATGTTCTGTACAGCACTAAAGTGAATATTGAAATGAAGATTAATTCTAAGAAGAAAATAGGGCTTAGGAAATATCCAGAAAAGAGACTTGGCTCTAGTATCCGAAAGAGCAATGTAAACTTAGAATCAGTAAGAGGGTAGAAAAGCATAATCTTAGTAACTAAAGTATCCGCAAGGAGATGTCCCATTGTAGCAATGAGGAAGGTATCTACCAAAATATGTAAGAACTCTCTGTTGAGTGTTTTCCCGGTCCTCTTGTTTAAAAGAGTATGGATAGGGTTAACAAGAATTTTAAGTAGTATCCATATGACTATGTAGAAGATGGGAGTATGTGAGATAAAATCATGATGCATGAAAGTTGGTATATTGAGCATAGAGTATACAAAAAGATCAAAATCAGGAAGTATTCCAAAGAAGAAACTAGCTAAAGCAATTAATATATGCTCATTACTGTTAAGTTTCTTGATCTTCTTTTTCTGTATTATCTCATTTGCAAGAAATGAGATAGGTCCGTGTGCTAAATACATACTATTTCCCCCTATTATCAAATATTTAGGATATTATACATACTTTAAGCTAATTGATAAAATGGGCGTGTGGAAAATATACAGATAAAAAACTCATTACTAATGTCTCTTGCGAAGAGGTATGGTGGTAAAAAGAAAGAGATAGAGAGAGTATTAAAAGTGACAGGAGTGGATTTGGAGTATTACGAACTGGTTTGTGAACTATTAGGAGTACTTCTTGGGAAAGTTGTATGGCTAATGCTGGGAGATGATGAGCATCAAGAAGGGGAAGATAGTGTAATGATAAAGAAAGGTTCTCTTTTTAATCTTAACTCTCTTCTTAATATCGGCTATGAGAGGGTAGAGAGAGTGTGGAATGAGGGTGAGATATCTGTCTTAGGAGACGTTATCTTAATATGGCCCTTTAGTATGAATAATCTAATTCGTATTAGTCTTTCAGGGGATGATATAGAGGGGATTTCGGTGGTAGAGGTGGAGAGTAGAAAGAGGGTAAAAGATATAGAGGGAAGGACTCTTCTTGGTAAAAACAGTAAATTGTTAGTGGGTAATGAAGAGTCTTCTGGAAGTGTAAAGGTAAGAATGGTTGAAGATATTGAGAGACAAGAGAATTTAATTAATTTAGGTTTAAGAAACATCCCTAATGTTCAAGAGTATACTTCTAGAAAAGCGATTTTAGAAATAGTGAGGAATTTTAAAAGTAGGGGATATGATATTTGGTATTTGAGCAATAGTATAGAGAAATATGACCTATTAGTAGAGAAAGAGCTGAAAGAAAGTATTAGTGAGATATTTTCTGTAAATACTCCTTTAGAGAAAAGTCTTAAGAAGGGTTTTGTCTCTAGTGAGGCAAAGGTATTGTTACTGACAGATTTAGAGGTATTAGGGCAGATAGATCTTTCAATATATGAAGAGAGAAATATTAAAATGGATCCAGGTAGTGTAGAGATTTTAAAGAAACTTGTACCAGGAGATTATGTTGTTCATGAAGATCATGGTATTGGCAGATTTGTTGATGTTGTCAGGAAAGAGAAGGGCTCATATATTGAAATTGCATATGCTGGTAAAGATAGGTTGTACATCCCTCTTACTGCATCTGAAAAGATTACCAAATTTATAGGTGTAGGAAGGGAGAGACCAACTTTAACAGGTTTGGGTAGTGGTGTTTGGAAAAGAATCTCTAAGAAAGTGAAGAAGGAAGTAGAGAATATTGCTAGAGAACTTTTACAACTTTATGCTTTAAGAGAAACATCAAAAACAGAAATTTTACTTAAAGATGAAGATGCTTTAGGAGAACTGAATACATTCGTTAAACAGTTTGAATTTGATGATACGGATGATCAAGTATTGAGTACAGAGCATATTGTTAATGATTTTCAAAATAGCAAACCTATGGATAGGTTACTTGTAGGGGATGTAGGTTATGGTAAGACAGAAATAGCCTCTAGGGCAATGTTTGTGGCAGTTAATTCAGGGTATCAAGTAGCCCTGTTAGCACCCACGACGATATTAGTGGAGCAACATAGGTCTGTACTAATGGAAAGGTTTAAAAACTATCCTTTTGTTATAGAATCTCTCTCTAGATTTTCATCTGAAAAGAAGAAGGAGCAAGTTTTAAGAGATCTTAAAAAAGGAAGTATTGACATTGTAGTAGGTACGCATTCTTTGTTAAGTGAGGGTGTTGTTTTTAAGAATTTAGGATTACTGATAGTAGATGAGGAACAGAAATTTGGGGTAAAACAGAAGGAAAATATTAAATCGAAAAGAATAGATACAAATGTACTCTCGTTAACAGCCACCCCAATCCCTAGAACTTTGAATATGGCATTGATGGGTATAAGGGATATATCTGTACTTGCTACACCTCCTTTAGGTCGGAAAGAGGTAATCAATTACTTTGGGAAATTTGATTGGAACACTGTTAAGGATGCAGTAGCCAAAGAATTAAAAAGAAATGGCCAGGTGTATTATCTACATAATAGAGTCAATACTATTGAATACTCATACTCTAGACTGGTTAATATGTTCCCGCATGCGAATATTGCAATAGCGCATGGACAGATGAGTGTTCAAAGATTATCTAGTACTATGAAAAAGTTTGTTAATGAAGAAATAGATATTTTAGTATGTACCACAATTATAGAAAACGGTTTGGATATCCCTTCTGTTAATACATTAATAATAGATGATGCTACGATGTTAGGTCTCTCTCAGATGTATCAGATCAGGGGTAGGATAGGGAGGTCAGAGAGACAAGGGTATGCATATTTTCTTTTTGAAAATCTGAGGGGAAATGCACAACTAAGACTTGAAGCACTAAGAGAGTCACAAGAGCTGGGTTCAGGTTTCTTACTCTCAAACAAAGATTTAGAGATTAGAGGTGCAGGAGACATACTTGGGAAAAACCAGTCTGGCACTATAAATTCGGTGGGCTATGGTCTTTACTCTGTTATGCTTAAGGATGCAATTGAGAAACTTAAAAATATGAATAAATAATTTTCACTTGGCAAGTCTTAATCTTTGTCCTAGTATGTATCATGCTTTCAGTTCTCTATCGAAAATACAGAGCGAGTAACTTTGATGAGTTAAAAGGTCAAGATCACATTACAAAGTTACTCAAAAATGCAGTTAAAACTAAACAGATAGCACAGGCCTATCTTTTTGTAGGTTCCAGAGGTACTGGAAAGACATCAACTGCAAGGATACTAGCAAAAGCAGTTAATTGTAAGAAGATAAAATCTAATGGTAATCCATGTAACGAGTGTGAGTTTTGTGTAAGTATAACAACAGGAAGGTTTTTGGATTTAATAGAGATAGATGCCGCTTCAAACAGAGGGATAGATCAAATTAGAGAATTGAAAGAGAAGATAGAATTCTCTCCATCAGAGGGAAAGTACAAAGTATATATCATTGATGAAGTCCATATGTTAACAACGGAGGCTTTTAATGCTCTTCTTAAGACATTGGAAGAGCCACCTCCTCATGTCATATTCATCCTGGCAACTACTGATGTACATAAATTACCACCTACAATCCTTTCTAGGTGTCAAAGGTATGATTTTAGACTTGGTACAGATGAGGAGATAGCAGCTTTAATTACTGAAATTTGCAAGAAGGAGAAAATTAAAATAGAGCAAGGAGCTCTAAGTATAGTGGTTCAGAATGCTAAAGGTAGTTATAGAGATGCTCTTTCAATATTGGATGTAATATATACAGGTCAAGATGAGAAGATTAATGAAATAACTACAGAGGAGGCAAGAAAGATTCTTGGTTTGCCCGAGAAGGACAGTGTAATTTTGCTTCTTAAAAGTTTAACTAAGGGAGATGGGGGTAAATCTCTTGATATTATAGGTAGTTTGGAGAAGAAAGGTGTTAATCTTCAACAGTTTACAAATTACACTTTAGATATTCTAAGAGAGATATTGATTAGCAAGATAAAAGGGAAAATAGAAAAGGAGTATGATTTTGTAAAAGATGTAGATATGAAGGTGATTTATAAATTAATTAATCTGTTTCTAAATGCTGAGAATAGGATAAGGTATGCGAATAATCAGGCATTGGTTTTAGAGATGATTATTCCAGAAATGATGAAAGCAGATGTGGGAAAGGATATAGAAATTGTGAATAGGGATGTTAAAAAAAGGATAGAGGATACAAAGCAGAAGGAAGATGATAAAAAAAGTATAGATTCTGAAGAATTAGTAGATAGTAAAGATGTATCTGTTAAGGAAATTAATAAGAAATGGGATGAATTTATTAATGAAATCAAACCTTTTAATAGTCATCTTTATGCATTTTTAGGAGGAGCTAATGTTAAAAATTTTGATAAGGGGACTCTGTATTTAGAGGTACCTTTTAAATTTCATGGAGAGAGAATAGAGATTCCAAAGAGTAGGAATGCCATATCAGAGACATTTAAAAAAGTGTATGGAACTACCTGTAAGGTATCTTGTATAGTTAATTCATCGATGAAATCAAAGAATAAATCAGAGCCCGAGTTTGTTTTAAGGAATTTGCCAATAATAAAGGATAAGAAGAAAGAGAAGAAAGATGTGGGAATAAATGTAGAGGCGATATTTGAGGGTATGTAGTAATTCCAATTTAAGATATAATATTCATCATTACTTAATTTTTGTTGGTATTAATATGATAAATCCAGTAGAGATTGTTAAGATGCAGAGTGAGGCTAAGAAGCTTCAAAAGAAATTAAGAGAGAGGAAGATAAAAGGAGAATCTAAAAATGGAATGATCACCATATATATGAATGGTGCACAGGAGTTTGAGGATATACATATAGATGAGGAGTATCTTTCTCCTGATATGGAGGATGCTCTAAAGAAGGGGTTAAAAGAAGCATTTAAGGATTATCACAAGAAATTACAGAAAGAGATGGTTCAAGATATGGATATGGATCAATTAAAGAATATGTTTAGTAAATAATAATATGTCTGTATTACCCTCTAGTGTAGAACAAGTTATTAATGAGTTTAGTAGGTTGCCAGGAGTTGGTCCTAAATCTGCCTCTAGAATGGTTTATCACTATCTTAGATCTCCAAATGGAGATGCAACTAAGTTAGCATCAGCATTGGAAGAGATGGACAGGACTGTTAAAAATTGTAAGAGTTGTTTTAATGTTACAGATAAAGAAGAGTGTTCTATATGTTCTAGTCAATTAAGAAAAAAAGATAAACTATGTGTAGTAGAGGAGCCTTTGGATGTAGTAGCTTTTGAGAATTCTGGTGTATATGATGGTTTGTATTTTGTTTTAGGTGGTGTTATATCACCAGCAGAGGGTATAGGGGAGGAGGAGTTGAGGTTTAAGGAATTAAAAAACAGAGTAAAGGAGTTACTGGAGAATATAGATAAGGGTTCTTCTTTGGAGATTATTATTGCAACAAATCCTAGTCTAGAGGGAGAAGCCACTTCCAGCTATATCATTGATCTTTTTAAAGAGTATCTTAAAGAGAAAAGGATTAAAATAACTAGGTTAGCAATGGGTCTTCCTACGGGTGCTGATTTAGAGTATGCAGATAGATTAACTTTAAAGAGAGCGTTAGAAGGTAGAACTGATATATAGCATTGTTTAGCCCTATAGTAAATGGTATAATGTAGTACATTGAATATATGTATTCAATGATAAATCTGCTCTTTAAAAAGGTTCTACTAACAACTCCATACTATTTCTTGTAGAATCCAATCTACCCTTTATAGACCTAGAGGTTAGTTTGGGTTCTACAGAAAGGAGCTAAAATGGCAACATTTGTTGGAATAACAGTGCTGGCAATAATTACCAACACTGTACAGGTGTCAAGGGCGAAAAGATTTTCTTTTCGCCAAATAATGTCAGGAATGCAAATTTGTACCTGTTTTGTAGTCCTCTTGGCCTTTTTAACAAAAGGCAACACTCCGTCTTTTCAGTTTTGGAGCACATTAGCCTTCTTTTTGATAGGAGTAGGAGAAGGAATAGAAATAGGTAGTACACTAAAAAACGTACGAATAGAAGGGAAAGATAAAAAGAGAGAAATAATTATAGCATTGAATAATGCTATTGCTGTTTTTCTTCCTGTTGTTCTTTTTCTTGTTTCTTTATCTCTCATTACTAAGTATATTCCACCTTTTCTCAAATGAGTATTTAAGAGTAGAACCCGAAAAGGGGAGGCAATATATTACACCACCTGGTGTATAGTACAATTGTCTCCCCTTAAAAACCCTCTAAATAAAAATTTCCATATAAAATAGCAATAATCATAATTACAGTGTAAAATAAGTGATTATGAGACTATACAGCACACTAGATAAGAAGATAGTAGATATCCAACCTCTTCAAAAAGGACAAATATCCATATATAACTGTGGACCTACAGTATATTCAAGGATGCAAATAGGGAATATCAGGGCATATGTAAATTGGGATATATTACATAGAGCACTTGTATATCTAGGATATGACGTTAAAAGGGTGATGAATATTACTGATGTAGGGCATATGACATCAGATGATGATTACGGAAGTGATTTTGGAGAGGATAAGCTAGATATCCAATCACAAAAGGAGGGTGTTCAACCAATAGATATAGCAAATAAGTATATTGATACCGTTGTAGAAGACTTTAGAGCATTAAATATACTTACACCAAATGGAGAGTTGTTTCCCAAAGATTTAACATACAAAGATGTTCAAAACCATGGATTTACTAGAGCTACTGAATATATAGATGAAATGATAGAAATTATCAAAAAAATAGAGAAGAACGGATATACATACGAGACAGAACAAGCACTCTACTTTGATGTTACTAAAATAGAGGACTATAATATATTTACAGGACAATCACTTGAAGAGAAAGAGATAGGGGTAAGAGAAGAAGTAGAGGTAGATTCTAAGAAAAGACATCCTGCTGATTTTGTACTTTGGATGAAAAAGACAGGAAAATATGCAAATCACCTTATGAATTGGGATTCTCCTTGGGGAGTAGGGTTTCCAGGTTGGCACATCGAATGTAGTGCTATGGGAGTAGCTTTGTTAGGAGAGAATTTTGATATACATACAGGTGGAGTAGATCACATTCCAGTACATCATACAAATGAAAGAGCTCAGAATATAGGAGCTTTTGGGCATCCAGTTGTAAATTACTGGATACATAATGAGTGGGTAGTAAACAGAGATGAAAGTAAAATATCTAAAAGTAAAGGGGCTACACTGTATCTTCCAAATCTAGTAGATATGGGTTTTGACCCTATGGATATTAGATACTATCTCCTTTCTATTAACTACAGAACTAGAATTCAGTTCTCGCTTGATGCTTTAAAAGGTGCTAAAAATGCTAGATTAGCTGTTGTGAGAAGGGTGGGTGAGTTAGGTACTAAGAAAGGTAGTCTAATACCTGAATATATAGATAGATTTAAAGAAGCTTTAAGAGATAATTTAAATATGTCAAAAGCAGTAGCGATATTAAATGAACTCCTTAAGCTAGATGGCCCTAAGGAGGATATATTGGCTACTGTATTAGATTTAGATAGGGTATTAGGATTAGATTTAGATAGGGCTATTGTAGAAAAAGATAGTGCCGTAGATAGTGAGGTAGAAAAGTTGCTAAATTTGAGAGAAAAAGCAAAATTGGCAAAGAACTATCAGGCATCTGATAGATTGAGAGATGAAATATTGAAATTAGGATATATAGTTAAGGATACTTTACAGGGGCAGAAAGTAGAGAAGGTGTAAAATGGCTCACAAAACATTATCAATACAATTAAATCAAAGCGAGGTAGAGAGAGTAAGGGAAGTACTTTTGAGTAATGACTGGTCTGAGGATCCAATCGTTAATGAGTATGTTAATTTAAGGATGAAGAGTAAGAAAGGTTCTGTATGTACTCTGTACACTAGTATGAAGGTTGTATTCCAAGGTAATGAGGATTTCTCAAGGATAGTAGAGGATATTAAGAGAAAAGAGGATGTAATACCTAGGTTAGGAGTAGATGAGGTGGGAAAAGGAGACTATTTTGGACCACTGGTAATCGTAGCCTGTTTTGTTAACAATGAGTTCTTAAAGAAATATAATACGTTAGGAATAGGTGATTCCAAAGACTTCTCAGATAGTAAGATAGAAAGGATGTATGAGAGCTTAAAAAGTTACAAGCACTATTACACATCCACCATATACCCTGGGGAGTATAATGAGTTGTATGGACAATATGGAAATGTAGCTGTGCTTTTAGCAAAGCAACACTCTAAGGTAATTGAGATGGGATTAAAAGATTTAAAACAGAAAAAGATAGATTGTAAAAGAGTAGTGGTAGATCAATTTTCATCTAAAAAAACTCGTATTACAGATGAATTAGGTCCTTTAGCATTGAGCGAAGAGGTGGAGTTTGTACAGTTCCATAAAGGAGAATCAGATATTGCCATAGCAAGTGCCTCTATTTTAGCTAGAGGTATCTTTTTGAGAGAGATGGATAAAATGAAGAAAGAGTATTACTTTGATTTTCCAAAAGGAGCATCTAATGTCATTACCTCTGCTAAAGAGTTTGTTAAGAAATACGGTGTAGACGAGCTAGAAAAGGTTGCAAAGGTTAGCTTTAAAACAACAAAAAGGGTTATTTAGATTTTTTCTTTCTCTTTTTACCTCTGTTCTCTGTAAATGATTTAAGAAGTATTACGGCTAGTAATATTGTAGCTCCTACAATTAGAGGTAAAATATAGTTAGGTTTCTGTTCAACCTCAAGTATTATGAAGTTTTCATCAATTCCATTGTAAAATCTTCCAATAGCTCTTTTGGTAGCAAATAGATCAGAAATATGGATAAATTCAACCTCAAGCTCTTCCTCTGTCATCTCTCCTGGGTACAGTTTTTCTTCTTCGTTATTTATCTTAATATATACAGGAGGATATTTACTATCTTCGTTAAATACCTGGATTTCCCCCATGGGAGAAAGTACGTAATTTGTAATGTTTTGATACAGATATTTAACCTTCATAGGTCTTAGAAAAGGTATTCCTCTTTGTGTAATATCTAGATTAATTTGAGCAAAATCAGTGGATATACCAAAGACAGAATTCTCAGGATCAGCTATATGTAAGACAACTAAATGAGAAAGAGTATCTATTACACCTATGGGGGTGGATTCAGGTAGAAAGATATCTTCTTCTTGCTGTTGTAGCAAAATTAGATTGAAATAGGTGCCAGGTTCCATATTTTGTGGTGGTATTATTTCAAAATCAAATACAGCAGTTTCATCTGATTTAACGGTAAAGATCTCTTTATCTACTCTTACAAATATTTCGCCACCCTCTTTTATCTCAACTTCTTTAGGGTCAAAAGAGTAGGGGATAGGGGTAATTTTAATGTCTTTCTTACCTTCATTTCTGAAAGAAAATTGTTCTTTTGTCCGTTCTTGGTTTGATATTAAAATCTCTGTTTTGTAAGGAAAGACCCTATTTGCATATGCTTTAGTACAGAAAGGCTGTATTAAAAACAGAACAAAAAATATTGTAAAAAAAACTCTCTTGTAATTCATTCGTGTAGATTATTTAGGTAAGTATTCTTTTCTCTCCTCTTTCTTTCTCTTTCTTCTGTTAACCCATATGATGATGATAACAGTGATAACAAGTATTGCTATCAAGATATATTTCCAAGGTAACACCCAGAAAGAGGTTTCTGCTGTTAGAGGAGCAAAACCTGGTTGAGAAGCACGATAGGTTAACATTAAATCTGCTTTTATCGGACCTAGAATAAGTTTACGATCGGTAGTTAAGAAAGAACCGTAGTCCCAATCTGTCTCATATATACCCGTATTTTCTCTTAAGATACTCTGTCTAGCTGCATTAAATGTAATTGTTCCTACCTGTTGATTAAATATATTTGTTAGTAAGATATCTCCCATTGGAGTGATATGGGTATCTCCAATATTATTTAATTTTGTCTCAAACTTGATATTAGGAAATTCATAAAAGTTTCTATCTGTTTCAAAGCTTATTAATTCAGCTCTCTCTACAAATTCATCTCCTATTTTAATTAAGATAGGAGTTCCAGAGCCAAGTACAGTGAATGCTGCAGTACCAATGTTTTCATATTCTGTTTCAGAGAGGAAAGCAATAATTACATAGTACTCTCCTTTGGTAGCACCTAAAGGAACATCTATACTGTAGAATATTTTTTCGTTTTTGTTTGGAACTAAGTCTATCTCTTCTCTACTAACTGTAACCCAGGAGGAAGCAGAGTAGAGTGTTCTTTCTTCTTCAGATTCTGTAAGCATAATGGCAGTACCAGGTTGGTTTTGTACTTGTCTAAAGCCTCTAATAACAACGTGATATTTAGTAGATTTCTCAGACAGATTCCATATTACTATCTCTCCTTCATGTCTATCTCCTGGCTGTAATTGTAATTTCTCTGATGCAGGTGCTCTTCCAATGGTGAGTGGATACTGTGCAAAGAGAAGAGTTTTAAAAAAAGACAGAAAAAGGACTACTGTCAGTAGTGATACAAGGGTTGTTTTTTTACTTAACCATGGGACAGGGTGTAGTTTTTCTTTTTTCATAATTAATAATAGCCACCACAAACAAATGTAACAGTTTCTTCATATTGTCCTGGGACGGCAGAAGCCCCAGCTCTAGCTCCGTATGTAATGGTAGAGGTTGATAGGGCAGATTGGTCTGACTCTTTGTAAAGCAAGAGTTGCGCACCAGTAAGACCACTAACACCTAAGGTACCAAATTGTCCAACAGTTCCAGCAGCAAATTTACTTACAACAGTTCCCGAACCTCCTGGAGTTGGAGAAGATGCAGTTAGACCAAAACCTTCCACACCGAAACCCGTTAACGCTATAGTATTACCTCCAGGATTTGAAGTTATTAGATAGTCATTTGTCCCTGGAGTGTCATCATGGAAGAGACCGGAATCTGATCCATTGCCTTGACCATATACAACCCAGTAGTAACCCTCAGTATTGGCCGTTTGTATTGTTATATTATGATTTCCTGTAACATAGGGTCCTGTTGGATACATTGTACCTAGGTCTACAGTATTGTTACTGATAGCACAGGTAACAGATGGGATTTCTTCAACTTCTGCAGTTATGGTAACCTGGTCTTCTTCTAGAAGTTTAAATCTAAATATACCAAAATCTAAATTATTACCCTGTTCTAATTCAACGAGGATAGGAGAGTAATCAGAGGTTTCATTTCCTGTCCCCAGTCTTCCCTCACCACTTTTGTTAGATAACTTAACACCATAACTAGTAGCTGTTTGTAATGCAGTAATACCAGTAATCACAATCTTATCAGGATCATTAGGAGTAGAACTACCTTGAGAACAGCTAGCTGAAAGTGTGCCTGGTAGAGCTGTAGTTATGGACCAATCAGAACCTGCACCTGGAGCATCCGCTGCTGAAGAAGTTACACCTGCTGCAGTTAAACCACCTGCATTTCTACACCATTCCCCATTCTGATCATCGGGGAAATATATAGTTATAGTACCACCAGTAGCGAAAGCTTGGTTAGTACGAAATTCAAGTACAAATTCTACTTCATTTCCTGCAGTACCGTCTAAATCTGCTTCCATCCTACTTGTGTAGAAGTACAGAGCTTGAAATCTCCCACGAGCAGCAAAACTTTTAAAAGAAGGCAAGAGAAAAGATACTGTCAGTATACTCAAAACAAAGACAAGAACAGAGATAAATAACCTCTTTTTATTATTTTCCATAACGAAAAGGCAGCATCTTTCAATTTAGTTGGTTAAAATGTACATGTAATATAATTTTTTGTCAAGCTAATATCTGCCTACAGCAACCATAGTTATTTTCTCACCGTAATCATCTGCAGCACTCCTACTAACCCCTGCTCTTGCTTTCACATACATTCCCATTCGCCCATTATTTATTGGTCCATCTGCATCATACATTCTAATTGCATTAGTTGATACTTTACCAACAGTATTACCACTTCCTGTGTAGCTTGTACTAGCTGTTATTTCTCCTAGGTATGAAGATATTTGATAATTAATATAATAATTTTGAAGACCAAATCCTTCTGTACCGAAAGAATCTAAATCTTTATCATCTGATTCTATTAATTCAGTAGTTGTTGGACTGTATAATCCTCCATTTTCACCTGAGTGTATTATTGCAGCCCCTCCTGTTGCAGATGATATTAAGTCTAGCCATATTAAGCTAGGAGCAGTAACTGCGGGTGCAGATGGAAGGAGAGAGTGGTCTCCAATGAAGGAGATAATATATGGAGGCTGACTCTCTGCACTGTATCCCGTATCTGATGCAATATCTATATCAAAGAACAGAAACCCTATACCGGTCCTTGCAGAAGACACTATACTAAAATCTGATTGTGTAAAATCTCCATGAAGTGCAGTTATACGTAGGAAATACTCTGTATCAGAGTTTAAGTTTTTAATATTAAAGTCTTCATCTTCCCAGTATTGTTGCGTTCTAAAATCATTAATATCACAACTACTCAATATTTTAGGTCTGAATGTAGAGCCATCTATACATCTAACATCAGAAATGAAATCATCTTCAGATATTTGAATCATGTAGAGAGTGTCAAAAGGGTTCTGTTGTTCTTCTATCTCAAATCTAGCCTTGTCATAGCATCCTCCAGGACCACATATCGCTACCATACCACCTCCTGTTAATTCTTGAGGTCCAGACACACAATCAGTAGTACCATCAGTATCAGTCTCAAAACATCTGATACCAGGCTGTGCTGCTCTAAATCTAGCTGATGGATCCTGATCTAATCTGTAATTAGCAGAATATACTCTAGGATCTGCAGATATTCTCCCAATTGTAGATAGTATGGAGTATTCAGAAGATTCCAATATACCACCACCGCCTCCAGTAGAAACACCAATCATCTTAAAGTTAGGAGACTCTAATTCGTTACTTAGCACTACACCTGTAGATACCAAGAGTAGGGAGAGCATAAATATGGATACTTTTAATATGTTGGCAGTTTTCATATGTGCAATGATATTGTAAATTATATTAGTTAGTCAAATTTTGATATAATTCTACTGCTTTTGGAGAGGTGCCAGAGCGGTCGAATGGGACGGTCTTGAAAACCGTTGTACAGGTTCCTGTACCGAGGGTTCGAATCCCTCCCTCTCCGTAGTATTAATCTATATAAATTAAAAGTTCTTTTTATGGATAAGAAAATATCTCTTTTAGTGTTAGCAGCAGGTATGGGTAGTAGGTATGGAGGGTTAAAACAGATGGAAGGTTTCGGTCCGAATGAGGAGACAATAATAGATTACTCTATATATGATGCTATAAAAGCGGGTATTGAAAAGTTTGTCTTCATAATAAGAGAGGAGATGGAGGATGATTTTAAGGAGCTGTTTGTGAAGAAGTATGAGAAGAGAATCGATATACAGTATATTTTCCAAAGTTTAGATATGGTTCCTGATTGGTACAAGGTAAATCCTGAAAGAGTTAAACCTTTAGGTACAGGACATGCTCTGTTAGTGGCAAAAGATATAATTAAAGAACCTTTCCTAGTAATTAATGGAGATGATTTCTATGGTAATCACTCTTTTAAAGTATCAGCTGATTTCCTAAAAAAGGAGTGCACAGAGGAATTGTATGCAATTACTACATACAGGTTAGAAAATGTATTAAGTGAACACGGTACTGTAAAGAGAGGAATATGTAAGGCAGAGGATAACTATTTAAAAGAGATAGATGAAACTTTTGAAATAGCCAGAGAGAAAGATGGAAAGATTACTGGAAAAAGTTGGAATGGAGATAGGGTGAGGTTGAGAGATAATGATTTGGTTTCAATGAATATGTTCTGTTTACATCATACTATTTTTGATTCTCTGGAAAGGAGATTTGAGGCTTTCCTAAAGGATAATGAAGATGAGTTAGAAGGAGAGTTTCTGCTTTCAATGATACTAAGTAATATGATTAATGATGGTGAGGTTAAATTTAAAGTACTTGAGGCTTTAGATGAATGGTTTGGTGTTACATATCCAGAGGATGGTCCAGTAGTAAGAGAGAAGATAAAGGATTTAGTTGAAAAATCGGTGTATCCATCTAATCTAGAAATTTAGATGTTACTTGTAAAGCATAAGATAGCAGTATAGAATGTGTTGATTATGAAAAAAATAAAGAAAAAAGATAGTTTTGACAGTAAAAACCCTTACAAGCCAAAAGACAGAGAGGGTGGGTTTCCTTCTGATATGCCGTATTTCCAAAGAAGGTTCTTTGAAACCTTACCGGGTATATTTACTTGGACACTACTTCTCTTACCTGTAATATTTGCACTGTTAAGGTGGAATATTGCTTTGGTAATATACATATCATTCTTGGTCGCATATTGGCTCTTTAGAACAATCAAGTTTGTTGTAGGGATATATTTTGGTGTTAAAAGAATGGAGAAAGAGAAGAAAATAGATTGGGTAGGAGAGATAGAAAAATTAAATTCAGATAAGTTAGCAGATTTAAGATATATCTATCTTTGTCCTGTGTATGGAGAAAGTATGGATATCTTAGATCCATCTTTTAAAGCTTGGTCAAAGAGTGACATTGGTCCAGAAAAGATTGATGTTGTTATGGCTATTGAAGAAGCAAAAAAGGATTTACAGGTGAAGAATTTTAATGTGTTAAAGAAGAAATATGGGAGTAAGTTTGGTAGTATGAGATACTATGTCCATCCATCAGGAATACCAGGAGAAATAGTTGGTGTTAAGGGAGCAAATATTAACTATGCTGCAAGGGAGTTGGTAAAGGATTTGGAAAAAGAAGGTAAAGATATATCTAACTATTTAGTTGCAACATGTGATTCAGATTTAAGGCCCCATCCCAAGTATCTTTCTGCTATTACATACAGGTATTTGACGGCTGAGGAGCCTTTAAACACCTTTTATGCATCTGCTGTACACTCATTTAACAATAATATTTGGAATGTACCTCCAATAATTAGGACTCAATCCAATATGTTGACTTTGGTAGTCCTTCATTTCTGGGCTATTGATAAGACAATCAAAATACCATTTACAGGAGAAACAGTGTACAGGAAAGATACTTTCTCTTCATATGTTGTAAATCTGAAAACTTTGAAAGAAATAGAGTTTTGGGATCCAGAGATCCCCAATGACGATACAGCTTTTTACTGGAATTCTGCATTAAGAAGTAAAGGGAAATTTAAGAGTCAGGAAGTATATATTCCAACATATAATGACGCTGTAGAAAACAAGACCTTTATAAAATCACACATATCTTTTTACAAACAGCAGTACAGATGGGGTTGGGGTATTATTAACTTCCCAATATCACTTGCAGTTCTCTCCCATGATAAAGAGAATTTCCCTGTTCACAGGAAAATACTTCTTGCAAAAATGATGGTAGAGTACCTATGGTTCCTAACCGTTGTCTTTGTTCTTACCTTTGGTCTTAATATAATGGGATGGTTAAATCCTACATATCAATACACAGTATTTTCATATAATCTCCCTCGAATCCTTAGCTATATTTTTTCCTTAATAATGCTTTCTAATGTTGGAATAGTGATATCTAGAAGGAAAATAACTCCTGTCCCAAAAGATTGGAAGTGGTGGAGGCATGTATTAGATTTCTTCGAGACATTTTTAATAGCACTAAATATGATTACATTCTCATTTATTCCATATATGCAAGCTATTACTGAGATGATGTTGGGAAGAAGTAAGTTCAGGCGTAATTTTTATGTTACAGAGAAGGTTAGGATAGAGAAAGAGGAGAACAAGTAAAATTAATCTAGATTTAATAATTACTTAGTAGAATATCAATATATAATTTTAGTTGGTATTCTTACTATGTTTTTTCTAATAATTTTCTTTTTACTTTTGTTGTCAGTAACTCCTGTTAAGGCAGATATGTTTTGTACAACCTATGATGGTGCTTTAAATGCTTTTGCTCAAACAGTGTCATTGTCAATATCAAAGCTACCTGCACAGGATGATATAGAGTATGAGGTTACAGATGTACTTGGTTCTTCAACAGATTATGTGTTTGAGAATTATACAATTTATGATTTAACCAGTGATAATGAGCACCAACATAGATATCCGCAAGTGTTAGATAGAGTAGAGGTTCCTCCTAATACGGATGTCGATCTGGCATATTTCTATAGAAATCGTACTGGACACGATGTCAGAATATTTAAAATAGGTATGTTTTTTAGTAAAGAAGATATAGGAGATGGTGATTGGACAGGCGTATTAGATATTGAAGAATCAGGATTACCGTGGGATATGATTAATCTTCTTTACCAAGGGAAAATGCTGTATAGAGAAGGGTTCTACAAAGAGTATCAAGGGTTAGGTATTGTACCAAAAGATATGTTCAGTGCTTTTGTACTTGATACTTTGAAAGTTTCAGATCCTCTGTCTATTAAAGATTTGAAATATGAGAAAAATGGAGAACTTTTAGATTTTTCAATTACTGTGGTTAATAGTGGTAATCAAGATTTAAATAATTTGGAATTAAAACATGAGGGCATTATTAAAGAATTTTCCATATCAGCAAAAGATGAAATCTCTCTCCAGTACAGTGTGAGTAATACTGAAAGTATCTTTAAAGAAGGTCTTTTTAAAATATATAATCCTAATAGTCGGACAGAGTGTATAATACCAGGGAATGATCATTCTAGTACAAACAGGATGAGTGTAGCGACAGTATTTACTCTTAGAGAGCAAGGATGGGTACACGGTGCATATAAATTGCCTGAGGAACGGAGTTTCTGTATTACGAGAATACCGTACACACGTGTACATAGATTCTCAGAGCATCAAGAAGAAAAAGAGAGTGATGCTATAGAAGATGGTGTAAAACAGGAAGAAGATGAAGTACTGAGTGAAGTGTTGGGGGTAGTAAGTGAGAGTAGAGATATTCTTACACTACCCAAAACAGGTAAAATATATTAGGATTGTAATATGAAAGTTAAGATAGTAATACCGGAATATGTACAAACAGTTGCCAGAATACTTACCAAGGAAGGTTTTGACTGCTATTTGGTAGGAGGTGCACTAAGAGATGTTGTATTAGGAAAGGAACCACATGATTATGATTTGGCGACAAGTGCCTTACCTGATGAAATGTTAAATATATTCCCTAAGTCCATATCTACAGGAGCTAAATTTGGTACCGTTATTGTACTTGTGCAGGATAGGTATAAAGAGACACATGAAGTGGAGGTGACAACCTTTAGAAGTGAGTCTGGATACATTGATGGTAGATGGCCAAATAACGTTAAATTTGTAGATGAGATAGATATGGATTTGGGAAGAAGGGATTTTACCTTTAATGCTATGGCAATGGATCTCTCAAAGATGGATATGGATGGATCAGAGGATGAAAAGGAAGGAGAAATATATGATCCTTTTGATGGGGTAGGAGATATTGAGAGGAAACTGGTAAGAGCTGTAGGTACACCTTTAGAAAGGTTTAAAGAGGATGGATTAAGAGCCTTTAAGGCGTGTAGGGTAGCATCACAACTGGGCTTTGAGATAGAGAAGGAAACATTTGAAGCCATTAAGGCTTCTATACCGATAGCGTCCAAAGTATCTATGGAAAGGATTAGAGACGAATTTATGAAAATGATTTTAGACTCTCCGAAACCATCAGTAGGGATAGAATTAATGAGACAAACAGGTCTTTTAAATATATTTATACCAGAACTTTTGGAAGGGGTAGGTGTGGAACAGAAACTTTTCCATGCTCATGATGTATATTGGCATACTCTTAAAACTTGTGATGCTGCACATGATAGTGTCAAATTAGCTGCTCTTCTTCATGATGTTGCCAAACCTAGAACAGATATGGGCGATGGTCATTTCTATGGACATGACAGGATGGGTGCTGATTTGGCAGAAAAAATAATGAAAAGGATGAAATTTCCTCGATCAGAAATAGAGAGAGTAAAGATATTGATAAAGAATCATATGTTTTACTTTCCTCATGTTAAAGAAGATATGACAGAAGAAGAAAAAGAGAATATTGAGTCACACAGGTGGTCTGATGCTGCTGTTAGGAGATTTATACAAAGAGTGGGAGAAGAAAATATCGATGATCTATTTAAATTAAGAATGGCAGATGCCTTGTCTAATCCAGCTACTGTCTTTAAACCTGAAGAAATAACACTGTTACAAAAAAGGATATCTGAAGTGAGAGAGCAAGATATGGCCCTTAAGGTTACAGATTTAGATGTTTCAGGAGAAGATTTAATGAAACTGGGTATTGAGAAAGGACCTAAGTTAGGAATAATACTGAATGAATTGTTAGATATGGTGGTAGAAGATCCATTACTTAATAGTAAGGAGAAATTACTAGAGAAAGCAAAAGAGTTAGCAAAAATGTAATATCTCTTGTCATCCATACCCTCTATCTACTATCATGTATAAATTACCTAAAGAAAAACTGTCTACATGCGAATACAATTTTTAGGAGGTGCAAAATCAGTAACAGGTTCATGCTTTTTCATTGAAACCGATGGAATTAAAGCTCTTGTAGATTGTGGAGCTTTTCAAGGACCTGGTGATATAGAGAAAGGAAATTATGAGCCTTTTCCTTTTAATCCAGCAGATATAGATGTGATATTTTTAACTCATGCACACTATGATCATAGTGGTAGGATACCAATTTTAGTAAAACAGGGTTTTAAAGGAAGAATAATATGTACACAACCAACTAGAGATTTAACCAAAATAATACTTTTAGATTCTGCTAATTTACAAAAAGAGGAGTATGAAAGATGGATTGCTAAGCCGAAAGGAAAGAAGGATGAAGAAGAGGAAAGATTTGTAAAACCTCTTTTTACAGAAGAGGATGTAGAGGAAAGTATGAAATATTTTGAAGTATATCCGTACGGCAATTCAGTAAATGTAAACAAATCATGTGAGTTTAGAATGAGAGACGCTGGACATATATTAGGATCTTCAATATTTGAGCTTTGGTTAAAAAATGAAGTAGGAAGGTTGAGAAAAGTGGTTTTTTCAGGAGATTTGGGACAACCAGGAGCTAGAATAGTTAACGATCCTGATTTAATAAGGGAGGCTGATTATGTGATCTGTGAGTCTACATATGGAAATAGACTACATAAGGATAGAAATGAAACAGTATTGGAGCTTCTTGCTGCAATTAAGAGTGCCCAAGAGACTAAGGGAAACATATTAATACCTTCATTTGCAATAGAAAGAACTCAAGAATTGCTGTATGAAATTAATCTTTTTGTAGAGAACAAACTCATTACAGATCTTCCCGTATATTTAGATAGCCCTATGGCCTCAAAAGCTACAGAGATTTTTAGACAGTATCCTAATTTCTATGATGATGATGCTAGAAGATTGCTTAAAAAGGGAGATGACCCTTTTGAGTTTCCAGGATTACATAAGATAGAGTCTGTGGAAGAATCAATGAGATTGGCAAGTAAGAAAGGAATCGCAATTATTGCAGGTAGTGGGATGTGTACAGGAGGAAGAATAGTACATCATTTAAAGAATAATATTGAAGATCCAACAACCCATATCATCATTGTAGGCTATCAAGTGAAAGGAACTTTGGGTAGAAAAATAGTTGATAGAGAACCTGTAGTAACAATAATGGGGGAGCAATACAAGAATAATGCTAAAGTACATTCTTTAGGAGCTTTCTCTGCACATGGAGATCAAAGAGATTTAAGATATTGGTTAAGGAGTTTTGGCCATGCACCAAGAAAAATATTCTTAGTTCATGGAGACGAAGAGGTAATAAATGCTTTTAAAAGTAATTTAAGAGAGCATTTTAGAACTGAAATAGTAGCTCCTAATCAGGGAGATAGTTTTAAATTAGACTAAAAAAAATGATCGAGAAATATAGTGAGATAAAAAAAATATATGATGATATAAAAAATTTGAACATTCAGGGAGCCACCAATGTTGCAATTGCGACCTTAGAAGGAATGAAGATGTATATCAATGTTAGTAATGAAAAAGAAAAGGAGCTGTTTTACAAAGAGTTGATAAAAGTAGGTAGAGAACTTTCTTTAGCCAGAGATAATGAACCAATGGCTAAAAATGGTGTAACATTTGTTGAATACTCTTTCGGACAGCTATATTCTGATTTACCAGAATTAAATACCATGAAACGAGAAGTAGATAAGCTGTGTGATCAGTTTTTGGACATGGTTGCCAAATCTAAGAAAGATTTACTAGAGAAATCCAGTAATTTCTTTGGTAATTTTACCAAAGTGTTTACACATTGCCACTCCTCAACTGCTGAGTCATTAATTATATCAATGAGCAAAGAAAAGAAGAATTTTAAAGCTGTGTGTACAGAAACAAGGCCAAAGTTACAGGGAAGGATAACTGCACAAAATCTCTTAAATGGAGGTGTGGATACAACATTAATAGCAGATAGTGCAGCAGAGTCATTTATTATTGGAAGAGGTAGTGTTCCTGTAGAAATACTTTTCATAGGGTGTGATATGATAACTTCAGGAGGTCATACAGTTAACAAGATAGGGAGCTGGGGAATAGGGATGGCTGCCCACTATGCAGACAAGCCTATGTATGTTGTAACTCCTATCCTCAAGATGGATCCAGATTCATATATACATAATCTAAAGATAGAGATTAGAGAGTCTTCAGAGCTTTGGGAGAATGCTCCTGTCGGTTTACATATGTATAATCCTGCATTTGAAATAGTAGATAGTAAGTTAATAACGGGATATGTCACGGAACTAGGCATTATTAGACCTAATGATATTGAGAAAGTTGCCTTACAAGCATATCCTTGGATAATACAAAAATAAATTAAAAAGTACAAAATTATGGCGTTCTACTTGAGAAGTAAAAACTTAGATCTTGGTAAAGATAATGATTTTAATATTGTATTAAACAGAAAAGATGCTGAGAGATTAGGTGTTAGGGAAGGGGAAATAGCGTTGATTGGAGTAGGAGAGGTTGAATTGTATGCAAATGTTCTAGAAACAGATACTGAGGTTGCAGAAGGAGAGGTGGGTCTTTTTGAAGAGATCTGGAAGGAATACAATATGAAAAATGGCTATTCTATCTTTGTTGATATTCCAAGGCCAAGCGAATCTTTAGATATCATTAGTAAAAAGCTTTTAGGACGAGATTTAAGTGAAAAAGATCTTGAAATTATTATGAAAGATATAGGGGAGGGGAAATTAAGAGAGGTAGAGATAGCTTTCTTTATCTCTACTTTTTTTAATCCAGGATTTAATGATAACGAGATATATTGGATGACAAAAGGTATGGCTAATTCCGGAGATATTCTCTCTTTTAAAGGTATCAGAGAAAACGGAAATATTGTTGTAGATAAGCACTCAATAGGGGGGGTAGCTGGCAAGGCAATAACTCCTACTCTTGTTCCCATATTAGTAGCTGGAGGTTTAATAGTACCAAATAGCTCTAGTAGAGCTATTACATCTCCTGCAGGTACATCAGATATTTTAGAGGTAGTAATGCCTGTAACTTTAGCAAAAGAGAAAGTAATAGAGGTAGTTAAACAAACAGGGGGCTGTATGTTCTGGGGAGGCTCTTTAGATCTCTCTCCCGCAGATGATGTAATTATTAATGTAGAGAGATCTTTGAAGATACAGGAATTTCAAAAGGTCTTAGTTAGTATTGTTGCTAAAAAAATCTCTATGGGAATAACACATATATTGATAGATTTACCATACGGTAAGGGTTCAAAGGTAGAAAGAGTAGATGATGTGAATATGTTAGAGAGAGAATTTAAGAAACTGTTTAAAAAATTTAACATAGAATGTGAAACCATGAGAAGACCAATACGTAGCTTAGATGCAAGAAGTGTTGGTCCTAACTTAGAGATTAGAGAGGCCTTAAGAATACTAGAAAGAGATGAGAGGAGAAGTAGGGAGGTGGAGAAGATAGTGATAGAGATGGCGACCAGACTATTTGAGATGACTAAAAAGGTAAAGAGAGGGGAGGGTAAAAAACTTGCTCGTGAAATATTAGATTCTGGGAAAGCCTTGGACAAATTCTGGGAAATAGCTTTTGCACAAGGTGCTACTAGGAAGATACAAGCTTCAGATATTAGACCAGCTACTTTACAGTACGATCTTCTTTCTGACAGAGATGGAATTGTAAAGAGTATAAATAATGTAGAATTGGTTGTTGTATCAAGAGCTTTAGGAAATCCTAAAATAAAAGAGGCGGGTATCTATGTATATAAAACAACAGATGAAGAGGTTAAAAAAGGAGATAAGTTACTAACGATTTATGCAACTACAGAGTCAAGACTGGAAAGTGGTAGAGGGTTATTAGATATAGACAAACTTTATACTTTTAAATAGTATGTTTTTTCTTCTTCTTTTCTCTAAGCTTTTTGTATATGTAAATAGAGAAAGAGATTAATCCTATTAATAATCCAAATACAATTAAAATAGGTAAAGTTACAATGATAGCTTTCCCTAATGTTGTTGTTTTGAGTATGGTATCTCCAAGTACAGAGATTTGCGAGAAAGAATTTTCTGGGATTTTATCCTTGTCAATTAAATCAGTATAGGAGTTGAAGTCTTTAAAATTAGGTTCATCTTCTACACCGTAAACTTTTACAAGTAAACCTTCTGTAGTAAGTTCTTGTATATTATTTGCAGAATATATCTTTATATTAGACAGAGATTCATCATTAAAAACCTCCCATAAAACCCTATCCACCATCTGCCCAATTTTCATGTTCTTACTTTCAAAACTTGGATCTACAGATAGCCAACCGTACTCAGGAACCCAAACCTGTACCCACTGATGTCTAACTTGATCCTGTGTACTTGTAATATTGGTCAGATTAGCATATCCAATTGCAGCTCTAGAAGGAATACCCTGTGCCCTAAGAAGAGCAATCATTAAATCAGCATACTCCATACATACAGAAGGACCTCCTAAAAATGCTTCCAGTGCACCAATACGTTCATTCTCGGATGTCGCTTTTGCTGAATCATACTCTAAGACTTCATTGACAAAAGAGTAATTAGCTTTAATAATATCCATAAGAGTTTCTTTCTCCTTTGCTAGAATTTCTGCTTCTTTTTTAATTGTTTTGTCATTGCTCTGCCAATATTTTGTAGATACAAGATACCTACTTAAATGCTTTGTCTTTTTAACATCCCCTAGATAGTCACTAAAAGAGATATCAAGTAATTCTTTGTCCTCTTCCCATTCATCTTGTTCAACAACAATATATCCGTTAATCTTAATCTTGCTTTCTTTGTTTGCAGGCACTTCAAAAAGAGCAAGAATATTCCCTTCTGTATCTTTGTGTAAACTTTTAGGTAAAGGTTTTACAGTTTCAAAAAAAACTTTCTGATTAGTTTCTGAAAACTCCCTAGGCAGAGATACTTCATATATATTTGTAGAAAGAGCTTCAAAATGTTTTGAGTAGCTCTCAGGTATGAGGTTATCTGTTTTTAAAGTTTGATACTCTAATTCAAATCTGTAAATAACAGAGGTTCCAAACTCCAAATAGGGCGAGTTACCAATCCTATCTGTTTGAGAAAAAGTATAAAGAGTCTTCCCATTACTTTCGCTCTTTGTAAATGATGGGAAAGCTTTTGCTAAAGGTTCAATACTATCATCTACTACCATACTTAGTTGGTAATTAAACTTTGTTACTGTTCCACTTTGTTCATCTTTTTGTTCAAACACAGTATCTCTGGGAAGAGATGTACCAATAATGTTAACAAATTTACCTACCTTAACAACATAATCATGAGTTTTGTATGAAAAAACCATCTTGTACGGTGCAGATGATGTAGTAGCTCTTTCATTTGGAATAGTTACATAGATGCCTTCACCATGTTCTTTCTCTTCAAGAGAGTAATCCAAACTGTTACCCTTATCATCTTTTACAGAAATGCTTTTAGTCTTAAATAGGCGCTCTTTAGTAATATGTTCCTCAGATGCAGTAGCTATATCTGGAATATGAAAGATTTTTTCTCCAGCAGCAGGGAAGTAGAAGTCACTATTTTTAACAGTCCTAATATATTCTGTAGAGACAGTGACGTAATCTTTTCCAGTTGTGTATGATATTTCAGTTTTTGTTTCTACAAAAAAATCTTCGTCTGAAGCAAAAGTACTGTCTACAAAGAAAAAGACAGACAGTATTGAGATTAGTATAGAAAGTGTTAGTACGGATTTCTTCATTATTTATTGGCAGTTAGGTGATCTTATCTATATAGTATATATCATATTTATCTCCATTATTATATAATCCCTTTATGTCAATTAAACAATCACATTCATTCTCATTGGGTATAGTAGGGCTACCTAATGTAGGGAAGTCAACAATATTTAATGTTTTAACAAAGATGTCTGTATCTGCAGAGAATTTCCCTTTCTGTACTATAGATAAGAATGTAGGTGTGGTAGAAATACCAGATGAGAGGTTAGAGAGATTATCTAAGCATTTAAAAGCAGAGAAAACTGTTCCATCTGCTATGAAGTTTGTAGATATTGCTGGCTTGGTCAAAGGAGCTTCTCAAGGAGAGGGTTTAGGGAATCAGTTTCTCTCTCATATTAGGGAGGTTGATGTAATTATGTATGTACTGAGGGCTTTTAAAAGTGAAAAAATAGTGCATGTATATGATAGAGTAGATCCAATTGATGATTTTGAAATAATCCAGTCGGAATTAATATTAAAGGATATTGAGAGTGTGGAGAAGAGGTTAGTAAATGTTAAAAAAGAGGAGAGAGTAGGGAAAGAGAAAGCTCAAAGAGAGAGAGAACTTCTAGAGAAAGTTTTAAAAAGGTTAAATGAGGGTACTTCCATTATTGACATGAACCTATCTAAAGATGAAGGTGATTTAATTCATGACTTATGGTTACTAACTAGTAAGAAGAGGTTCTTTGTATTAAATAGTAAGGTAGGTTTAGATGATAAAAGGTTGAGTGAATACAAGAGTCGATTAGAAAAAGCGACAAAAGGTACTGTTTTAATAGTGGATGTTAAATTACTCTCGGAGATGGTAGATATGAGTGAAGATAAGAGGAAGGAATATATTAGTATGCTAGATAGTGTTCCTACAACGATAGAGGAGGTTTTGAAATTTGCTTTCAAAGTATTAAATCTAATTACTTTCTATACGGGCTCTTCAAAGGAGTGTAATGCTTGGAGTATTGTAGACGGAAGTACAGTAAAGGAGGCTGCTGGTGTTATACATTCAGATTTAGAGAAAGGTTTTGTAACTGCAGATGTTGTAAATGTAGAACAGATGATGAAGGTTGGAGGATGGGTAGAGGCTAAAAATCATGGTATAATAAGGAATGTTGGGAAGGAATATGTTGTAGAGGATGGAGATTATATAGTGGTTTTAGCAAATAAATAGTGTGTATATACTGCCTTAGATACTTTATATTGTGTATTTTTTACTAAGTTATGTTTAGTAAGTTTGAAACAGGATTTATAGATAAAGAAATTACAACACCGCAGGATGGGGAAAGTCCTGTGTTAAGAATGTGGGTTGAAGCCAATGATTTTACTACTGAAGTTGTACCTGTAAATAAAGAGGTTTGGGAGGAGAAAAAAGAGGAAGGGGAAATACTGGAAGAAGAATACAATGTGTTACATATCCCGGAATCATTATCACTATTGGATATGGGGGAGTTGATAGGTGCAATAGATAAAGATACATACCGAGATAATCCAGAGTTATCAGAGCAGGGAATAGATGAAATAGTTAAGTTAGGAGACACATTTGAGAAGGCAGCAAAGTATATCTCTCAATATTCAGCAGGACTAAGGGAGGGCAAGGATATATCAGAAGAGCTTTCTGACAAATTTTCCAAATACGGCTTATTACTTAAACAGAGTGTGGGAGAAGTTGAAGAATCTAATCAGTCTGTAGCCTTAACAGAGAAAGATAAACAGATATTGGATAGATGGTTTTTAGGAGAGGAAATATACAGTAAAATAATAAACAGATTGGGTAGTAATCCCAGTTTGGAAGTGATAGAACAAGAGAGGGTAAGATATTTCCGGGGCTATTTTAAAGCTTTAGCAAGAGAAGGGTGTAAAGACAACAATTATTTTAGAAAGGAGAGCCTAGGAGGTGTGATTGCTAATATACATGAAAAAACAGAAGAAGGGATAACAAAAGAAATAAGGAAACCAGATAAAATACTGTTTGAAACTATATGGAGGAGGGGAATGGAGCAATTAAAGAGAAATATGTTAACACCTAGAGAATATAGGGAAAGTATACAGAAGGACAAATTATATCTTTATAATTATTTGAAAATTCCTCAATTGAGAAAACAGTTAAAATCGGTAAGGAAAAGAGGAAATATTGAAAGGATCTCTAATAAAGAATTAGAGATTGCTGGGAAAATATACAAAGTTATTAGCAAAGACCATAGATATCTAAAAGGTGTAAATAGTCCTTCAAAGATAGTAAATGGAGATTTTTTAGATTGCCTAGGTAGTGCATTACTGGGTTCTGCTTTACTAGATGAGATTGGAATAAAATACTATTTCGTTACAACAGATGGTCACATAATGACATTTCTGAGGACAACAGATCAGAAATTATATTATCAGGATTTTACACCTAAAAAATGGTTTTCAAATTGGTGGTTGAATCATATGATTTTTGAACTTAAAAATCTTAGAGTTGAAAATGACAAAGATATTTTATCAAAGATAGAAGAACAGAATTTTGTTAAAGTATATTCTGACAATTATGAAAAAGAGTTGTTTATATGGAAATCAAAGGATATTGCTATTGACAGTTTGTTTTATAGTGTTGGCAATGAGTGGCAAAAAAAACAAACAGACTTACATGAAGATGAAAAAGCAAAAATAAATGTAGATTTTTTTAAAAAGTTAGCAGAATTTAATGAGTATGACCCTTTTATCTTTCTTTCTCTTGGAAATGCTCATCTATCTTTAAGGCAATATAAAGATGCGGAAAAGTTCTATAAAAAAGCAATAGAACTCGATCCTTTTAGTAGTCGTGCAAATACTTCTTTAGGTGCTGTTTATGTTGGGTTAAATAAATATAGGGATGCAATAGATGCGTATAGAAGAGCGGTAGAATTAGATCGGAAGGATATTAATGCGGTTTTGGGATTGGGGGAAGCATACTGCATTGAGGGTCGGTATGATGAAGCAGAGAAAGTATACAAGAGGGGAATAAAGCACAACCCAGAAAACACTTTGCTCTCTCGAGATTTAGGTAATTTATATTGTGATTTAAAGAGATATGATGAAGCAGAGAAAATATACAAGGAAGCAATAAAGCACAATCCAGAAAACGCATCTCTCCTTCAAAGTTTAGGTGATTTATATCGTAATTTAGAGAGATATGAAGAAGCAGAAAAAGCATATAAGAAGGGAATAGAATTTAACCCCAAGAGTGCTTTACTTTACGGATTTTTAGGGCATTTGTATTGTAAATTAAAAAGATATGATGAAGCAGAAGAAACATATAAGGAAGGATTAAAATTTAATCCTGAAAAAGGTTTTCTTTACATATGTTTAGGAGATATGTATTGCATATTAAAAAGATATAAAGAAGCAGAAGAAGTATACAAGGAAGGGATAAAACATGATTCAAAAGAGGGGTATCTTTATTATCATTTGGGAGGGATATATTACACATTAAGAAGATATGAAGAAGCCGAAAAGATTCTTAAGGAGGGAATAAAGAACAGTTCTGAAAACACTTCTCTTTACAGGGGATTGAGGGATTTATATTACAAGTTGTACAGATATGAGGAGGCAGATGAGATAAAGGAGAAACTCAAACTATTGTCTAAGAGTAAATAGCCTATTGAAATACTTTTGCGAAGTAAGGTAGAATGGAGATGGGAATTAGTGAGTTAATAATGATGTTGTTTTACTTTCTTTTTTCTGTTAAAATCCTTCTCGTTAACGATAATTTTAATTAATTGTTTAATGGTTGTTAAAAAAGAAAAGAAACTAAAAGTTTATGAAATGATGGTAGCTTTAAAACCTTTGCTACCAGATGATTTAAGAAAAGAAATACACAAAGAATTTGTAGGTATGGTAGAAAAAGAGAAAGGAGAGATTTTAGATGTAGATGTATGGGGTAAAAGATATTTGGCATATGAAATAGATGGGCATAATGAAGGGTATTACATAATATATAGCTTTAAAGCATTCCCTGATAATATAGCGGAAATGAAAAGACAGTTAGAGCTAAGGCAGGAGATATTACGTTTCATGATTGTAGAGATAGAAGATGCTAGTACAATAGGGAAAAGTATAAAAAAGAAAGAAATAAATATTTAATAGAAATTTAATAATTAGAGGGTATAGTTAAAGGTAAGTTAAATTATTATATATATAAAAATGGCAGCAAGATCTTTAAATAAAGTTCTTTTAATAGGGAACTTAACAAGAGATCCAGAGATGAGATATACAAACTCTGGAACTCCAGTAGTCACATTTGGAATGGCTACAAACAAATCTTGGAAAGATTCTGAGGGTGATACTAAAGAATTAGCAGAATTCCATAATTTAGTTGCATGGAATAAAATAGCTGAGATTTGTCAGCAATTACTTGCAAAGGGAATGAAAGTTTACATAGAGGGTTCTTTAAATACAAGATCCTGGGAAGGAGAGGATGGTGTTACAAGATACAAGACGGAGATTAGAGTAGATAATATGATTTTGTTAGATAGCAGAGGAAAAGATGGAGTAGGTTTGGATGATACAGAGATGCCAGAAGGAAAGAAGAAAGAATCCGAAGAAGAGGAACCTGAGAGGGAAGAGCCTGAAGATGAATCACAAGGAGAAGATCCTTTAGAGGATGATCTCCCATTTTAATTTCAGAACTGTTTAAAATATGTCAGAGAAAAAGAAGGATTTAGAAGAAACAAAGAAACCTACATTAGAGGATGTTTTTGATGATTCTAATATAACTGAAGATGAAGATGTTGATGATGCAGTATCCAGAAAGAAATACAGAAAAAGAAGGAAACCACAACAGAATCTTAAATGTAGTTTCTGCGAGACAGGTGTGAAGGATATATCTTACAAAGATGTTTACCAGCTTAAAAAATATACTTCCGTTAGAGGAAAGATAATCTCTACAGAGAAATCTGGCATATGTCATAAGCATCAGAGAAATCTTAAAAGAGCAATTAAAAGAGCTAGATTTATGGCTCTTCTACCTTACTCTCTTAAAGATTAGTATAGAATAACAAGGCAATTGTATGAAGAAGGGATAGTAATATCCCTTTTTTGTTGAAAAGCAACTCTCTTTTAAGTAATATATTAGGGTAATGCAAAATCTGTCCATATTACAAAAAAATGCATATCTAAGTGTAATAATTAAGGATAATGGTGTCTGGGCACATCTAGCCTATACTGATTTTAATGCAGGAAGAGAGTATATACTATCTGATTTTACAGATTTAACACCGCTAAGATACAGATTAGATGATGATCTGTTTTCTAAACAGTTTTGGTTTGATTACTTTACTAATTTGGAAAAGGTATTTAATTGGGATTTGTTAAATAGGAGTAAAAGCTCTCCTTTTGTTACTCTAAATTTTGAAAAAGAAGGGGTAGGGATATCTGGAATTAGGATGCAGATAGATGATAATCAGAAGTTTTTTGATAGGATATTTTCATCAGTTAGAGATTTTTCGAAAGATATTGCTTTAAGAGTGGTAGATGATTTGTATGTACAGAAGGTTCTAGAAGGTTTCATCAAGAGGACAGAATACAGTGATTTGATGTATGTAGATATGGATCTTTTAGATTTTTCTGTATTTAGAGTTAGAAAGGTATATGATAGGAAAAACAAAAGAGATGATGTGGTCTTTTCAAAAGCAAAGATAAACTGGAAAGATGAACTTTCAATAATAGATTCAATAATGGATTCTAGATTTAAAGCTTTTCTAGCTACAGAATTAAGTGCCAAAGAGATACTAAACTATTGGAGCAATTTTGTTTTAAACAGAGTGCTTTTTTCAGAAGATCCTAATATAGTAGATATTTTAAGGTCATACTGCACTATTCAGAATCACTCCATATACAGGGATAATGGCGAGAAAATAGAAAACTTTGGTCTCTCAAAAGATGAGTCAGCACTAATTGTGTCAGGATATGTCCCAAGGGTGTTAGGAGAAACCAAGACTTTACTTTCCTTAATAGATGGGCTTGAGTTGAATGGGAATTTTGATTGTTACTGGGATCTTGATATGAAAACTCTCTGTTATGGAAGAAGTTTTGCAGAAGGGAGTGGTTCAGAAGATATAATTCTGACAAGAAAAGAGCTTTTTTCTCTTGCCACTAAAGTGTTAATACCGTATACAAATATAGAGAAAAAGAACAAGATGGTATTTTCAGGAAGTATTGAATCTTTAGGTATGGGCAGGAGTGAATTTTTCACTCTTTCTTCTGAGTTTACCTTTGTTCAACTTCCTCAACATACTGAGAAGTTAATTGTAGAGGGAGAGTTTAAAAATGGAGTGTATTTGCAACCAAAGAATCAAAAAAACATAGGGTTAGTTTCAAAACCTGGAATAAGGAAATACAACTCATTGTTAATAGATGCAAGGGTTAGACCTATTGTCTACGGCCCTGATAGCTATTCTAACAAACTTAAATTACAGAAATGGATAAAATGATAGTAAGACATAGAATTTTTGAGAAATATGAAGATTACAAGTTTAATATTCCATATAAATCGGGAGATATGCCTCTGTTAGATAAAGGACAGAAGGTAAAAGAGGGTACTGAAATTATGAGGAAGAGAGGAAGTACTATTAAATACTCTTTTTATCTCCCTGAACAGATAGGTGTATCCATTTCAGAGATAGGAAAGAGTCTTAACTGTATTGATGGAGAATTGGTAAGTGAGGGAGATGTATTGGCTGAGAAAGTGGTGATGAAAGGACTTAATGTTAGGAAACTAATCTCTCCTGCTCAGGGCGTAGTAGACCTTTCGAGGATAGAGAAGGGATATTTAGGACTATTGGGAGAGGAGAGTGAAGTAATAGTAAAAAGCACATTCAATGGATTAGTAGAGGGTATAAATCCAGTAGAGGGTATAAATATAGTTTCAGATGCTTTTGCCTTAGACATATTAGCAATTGCAGATTTACCTATAAAAGATGATATAGAGAATAAAAAAGTGATAGGAGAGTTCTTAGTTCTAGGAGATGGTAAAGATCTTCTTTTAAATGTAAAGGATCTAAATTGTGAGGATAAGATAGTTTTTGCAGGTAAGTATCTACATCCTGACTTAATGTACAATCTTTTTGAGAAAGGAGCTTCTTTCATTCTTACATATTCAATGGAGTATGAAGATTTTAGAAAACGAGGGCTTCCTGTTGGTGTGGTCGGAGGTTTTGGAGAGATATATTCGGGTAAGAAAATCCTAGAGTTAATCGCCTCTATGGAAGGGAAATTTGCAGTGGTGGATTATTCAGAGAGTCAAATATTTTTTGTAACAGGTAGTACAGCATATCAAACAAAAGAGGACCTTTTTGTTAAGTCCGCTGTTGGTAGTCAAGTAATATCACGCGCTCTCTCTAATTATGGAATGTTAGGGAAAATCATATCTGTAGAAGAATATAATCTTTATGTAAATGTAGAGTGGGAGACAGGACATAAATCTATGGTGAATATGGGTAGCCTAGAATTTGTCTCTTTTTAGAGTATAATATTTAGATGTTTAATTGAGTAGAAAAAGAGTATGCAACAAGAAAGTAAACAGAAGAGATTAAGTAGAATATTAGGACTAGGAATTCTTTTAGTTTTGGTGTTTTCAGGAGGTTTAATTGTAGGAAGGACGGTAGATAAAGATATTAATCTTCCTTACTTAAAAGCATCTAGAGATTTAGATATGACACTTTTTTGGGACGTTTTAGATATAACAAAAGGATCCTATGTAGACGTAGAAGATATAGATGATCAAGAGCTTGTTTACGGAGCTATTAAAGGGATGGTAAATTCAATTGGAGATCCCGCTACTGTATTTTTAACTCCAGTAGAGACAGAGGAATTTGAACTAGTAAGTGAAGGGAAATATTTTGAAGGTATTGGTGCGGAGTTGGGATATGAAAACAGTCAGATTATTGTAGTATCGCCCTTGGAGGGCTCTCCAGCCAAAGAGGCAGGCATTAGGCGGGGAGATTACATATTAAAGGTAGATGATTATGAATTGACAGTAAATGACACAGTATATGATGCAGTAGCAAAGATTAGAGGGGAGGCAGGTACTAAAGTAACATTAACAGTACTACATCTAGGAGAGAGTGAACTTAAGGAGATAACTATTACTAGAAAAGAGATAACGGTTCCTAGTATAACATTGGAGTATGTAGGAGATAATGATGAGATTGCTCATCTTAAAGTAGGGAGATTTACAGAGGCAACTTACTTGGAATGGGTAAAGAAGTGGAGAGAGCAGGTAGAAAAAATTAAAGCCTCAGGGGTAAGTAAAATGATATTAGATTTAAGAGGTAATCCAGGAGGTTTTTTTGATGCGGCAATATATGCAGCCGATGATTTTCTTGGTGAAGGTTTTGTAATCTCTAAACAGAGTGATTCAAAGGGTAATATCAAAGATTTTAAATCCTCAAAGGATGGAATATTAGAAGATATCGAAGTAATAGTGCTGGTAAATTCAGGTAGTGCTTCTGCATCCGAGATTCTTGCAGGTGCTTTGCAACATTCAAGTAGAGCTCAGATATTGGGAGAAACAACTTTTGGTAAGGGGACAGCGCAGAAGACATTAGATTTAAAAGGAGGATCTTCACTACATGTAACTATTTTAAAATGGCTACTTCCTGATGGAACTCAGATAGAAAGAGATAACTCGGTTGTCCCAGATATAGAGGTTGAGCTTACAAATGAGGATTTTGTAAAAGGAATAGACCCTCAGCTTGAGAAAGCTGTTGAGATTTTATCTAACTAAGTTTTTACTAAATTTAATATGAAAAAACAAAAAGAGGTAAAGAAGGTAAAAAAAGAGAATAAAAAATCGAAAAAATATTTTCATATTGCTCTTGCTTTAATCTTCATAGTTGTCTTAAACACTGTAGTTATACTTGCAACAGGATATGTAATGCTTAAGTATTCCTCCAATGTTCGAGAGTATGTTTCATCTCTATTTCATCCAACAGGAACAAAAGTAGAGGAAAGAAAGATTGTAGTTACAGAGGGAGAAAGTAATCTTATCAATGTAATCGAAAACTCTACACATTCGGTGGTTAGCATAGCCATTTCTACTCTTTCTTTGTCATCAGAGCAGGGATTAGTTGATACCCAGAGTAATATAGGGACGGGGTTTGTGGTGGATAGTGATGGTATCATTATTACAAACCAACATGTTGTTTCAGACAGTAATGCAGATTACAAGGTTGTTACGCAGGAGGGAGATGAATGTGACGTTATTGAGATATTAAGAGATGACTTGAATGACATTGCTTTGATTCGGGTTGATACTCAAGGAAAAGAACTCCCAGCTTTGGTATTAGGTGATTCAGATTCACTTTTAGTAGGGCAGGATGTAGTGGCGATAGGGACTCCTTTAGGAAAGTTAGCAGGAAGTGCTACTAAAGGGATAGTAAGTGGACTAAGTAGATCTGTGACTGCGGGGGTAAGTTGGTTTGGAAGTACAGCAAGGACATATGAAGATGTTATTCAAACGGATGCAGCAGTTAATCCTGGTAATTCAGGAGGTCCTTTACTTAATCTTCAAGGAGAAGTAGTGGGAATCAACTTTGCTACCACAGCAGATGCGGATAATATCTCTTTTGCAATTCCAATAAACAAAGTAAAAAGCAGGCTCGAAGAGTATAGAACATTTGGTAAATTTATTAGGCCATATCTTGGAGTTACATATCAGATGATCTCAGAGTATGAAGCTTTCTATTACTCTAATGTTGTTCCGGGAGCGTTAGTTTTAAGAGTTGATCCAACATCTCCAGCATTTCAAGCAGGACTGCAAAGAGGAGATATATTAACAAAATTTGGAGACAAGGAAGTAGATAGATACTTGGGAGATATAATACAAGAGTTCGAAGTAGAGCAAGAGGTTCAGATAGAGTTGTTTAGAGAAGGTAGTATCAAAACAGTTACAGTTGTATTAGGAGAAATGGATTAAAACAAATCTTTCCATATCTCTAAAATCCTTAATTATTTGATATCTTCTGTCTTTTAGAAGCTCTGTTAGTTTATCTCTTGTACTGGGGTCTATTTCTATGAGTAAAACAACTTTCTTTTTAGGACTCTTCTTTCTATCTAACTGTTTAAATAGGTTTTTGTAATATTTTAAACCATCGACTCCTCCATCTAATGCAGATTTGGGTTCGTAACCTTTTACACTTCTATCTAGTTTTTTATACATAGATTTGGGTATATATGGCAGGTTGGATATGATGAAAGTATCTTCAGTTATGTTGACATTGGAAACCAAGTTTTGCCTTAAGAAAAGTATTTTTTCGTTAGTTTTGTGTAACAGAGAATTTCTCTTAGCAATTTCTAAAGCCTTTTTACTTATATCTATTCCTATGAATTTGTACTTATTTCTCCTACATGAAGTTTTAGCTAAGAAAATAATTATACATCCTGAGCCTGTTCCCACGTCTATGATATTGGTGAAGTTCTTATTTACCTCTAAAAAGTCTTTTGCAATGGTGACTAGTTGCTCTGTTTCCACTCTAGGGATTAGTACATCTCTGTTTACGATGAAGGGGAGGCCTAAAAACTCTGCTTCTCCTTTTATGTACTCCCAAGGTTCACTTTCTTCTATTCTTTTTAATATTGTTTCTAAGGAGATCTTCTCTTTCTTTGAAAAATCTAAAATTTCTCTAGAAATCCTCGATATGTCGTAATAGCCATTTTCCTTTAGAATTTGTTGAATTCTGTAAAGAACTTTCAATTCACTATTCACTTTGTTCTTCTTCTTTTAATAATTGATTCATTATCCCATCTCTTGTCTCTTTTATTACTTCTTCTAGATTACCATTTATTATAGAATCGACATCAAACCAAGATTTTTTAATCCTATGATCAGTTATGCGACTTTGAGGGAAGTTGTATGTCCTTATCTTCTCAGATCTCATAGCAGAACCAATTAATTTAGATCTCATACTTCCTCTCTTAGCACTTTCTTCCTGAATTTTTTTGTCATACAATCTTGCTCTGAGTATGGTCATAGCTTTCTCTTTGTTTTGTGCTTGGAATTTAGTTTCTTGACAACTAACAGAGATTTTACTTGGAATATGAGTAATTCTAACAGCTGAATCAGTCTTGTTTACGCTCTGTCCTCCAGCACCAGAAGATCTCATCACCTCAATATTTAGATCTTCAGGATTAATCTGTACATCAATCTCTTTTGCTTCAGGTAAGACGGCAACGGAGGCTGTAGATGTATGTATCCTGCCAGATGATTCAGTAGTAGGTACTCTTTGTACTCTGTGAACACCACTTTCATATTTAAGCTCTCCATACACATTTTTACCCTCTATTTGAGCTATAACCTCCTTGTAACCTCCAGACTCTGATATGCTTGTTTCAACTAAGTTAACTATCCATCCTTTTTTAGATGCATAGTTCTTGTACATACGGAAAAGGTCTGCAGCAAAAAGAGAAGCTTCTTCTCCACCAGCACCAGCCCTGATCTCTAAAACAGTTGATCTGCTGTCATCCTCTCCAGAGAATTTTTTGGAAATCTTCATCTTTTGAATATGTTTGTCTAGTTTCTCTATTTCATCCATCAAGATATTTATCTCTTCCTGTGCCATCTCTTTTATCTCATGGTCACTCTCTGTTTCTAAGAGTTCTTGTGCGTTCTTTAAATCCTTTATACTTTTTAATATCTGAGCTGTATTTGAGGATAATTCAGAGTAGTAGGAGAGTTCGCTACTAATCTGGGACATATTATCACTATTTTCTTTGTAATCAGAGAGCTTACTTTCTAACTCTTTCACTTTCTCCTGTGCACTGTTCTTACTGTATTTTTTCTCTAAAGCAATAATATCCATAGTGGATGATATCATTTTAAAATATTAATGGGAATTTGCTATCTACTAATCTTTGCGTTTTCAAGCATATCTTTAAGAGTAAGGGTAGAGGAGGGTTGACTCTCCATTTTATGAGTTTTCTCTCTTCTCTTCTCCATTTTTTCTCTTTTAGATTTGTAAGAAAGACCTTTTGATTTCTCTACTCTATCAGTATATTTCTTAACAAGATTATCAGTATCAACTATTTTTTGCTCTCCTGTGTAGAAAGGATGACATTTAGAACATATTTCAACATTAATCTCATCTGAATCCAGGGTGGAGCCTGTAACAAAAGAATTACCACAAGAGCAGGTGATTTTTACAGTGTTGTATTTTGGGTGTATGTCCTTTTTCATAACGACAGTGATTATATCAGAAGGATATGGAGCTGTCTACAAGGGATTCTTGCACTAACTTTAATTAAGATGGTATATTGTATTTATGCAATATCCTAAAAAATTACAGAACAGAATAAGGAGGACGGAGGGTCAAGTTACTGCTGTTAGGAAAATGATTGTAAATGGAGAAACTGATGAAAAGGTTATGATTCAACTACAGGCATGCATATCCTCTTTGGAGAGTCTAAAAACAGAACTTATCAAGCAGCAAATGAAAGAATCTATGGTTTCTGATGTTAAAAAATCTTTAGGACTAGAGGATTAGAGAAAAGAATACTGCCCAATTAGAGAATTTGCTATACTAGAAACACTAGGTTCTTGATATGAGTGTACTAATTTAAAAAGAAAAACAAAATGAAGATAAAAAAAGTAGGGTGGGTTAGTTTTTTGTTAAATGGAGATGATATAACGGCTCTTACAGATCCGCTTGAACTCTTGAAAGCACAGAAGAATTTCCCAAAAACTAAAACAGATGTATGTCTTTTTACAAATTATGAAAAAGATATTAAAGAGAGTATTTTAAAGGATAACGGTATAGATAGTAAAATAGTAGGTGAGAAGAGAGAGAATGTAATGGAGATAAATCTTCCTGGAGAATATGAGATAGGGGGATTAATGATTAGGAGAGGGATAGGAGAAGATTTTTTTGTAATAGATGAGGGTACTCTTCGAATAGTGTATATGGGGGATACAGATAATAGTTTTGATCCAGAGAAGGTTTCTAACTTAGGGGATGTTGATGTGTTAATCATTCCTGTTGGTGATGGCGTTGATTATATGGATTTTGATAAAATAGAGAAGGTTATTTCTAATACGGACCCAGCAATATTAATACCTTGTGCATATCGAGAAGAATTTAAAGGGAATAGTAATTTAAAAACAAAAGATGAGTTTATAAAGCATTTTGGTTTTGCTAATGTTAGAGATGAGAACTATCTGAAAGTTGATAAAAGAAAAGTGGAATTAGATCAACAGAGTGTGGAAGTTGTATTTTTACAATAATTTAATATGGCGGAAATAAAAAAAATACCACCACAAAATATAGAGGTAGAGCAATCTTTACTATCCTGTATGTTGATGGATAAAGATGCAATTATAGCTGTATCAGGTTGGCTTTTACCCGAGCATTTTTATGATGACAGACATGTTTTAATATACTCAAGTATTTTAGAACTTTTTAATGAAGGTCTTCCTGTAGATTTAATTACACTAACAGATAATCTTAAAAAGAAGAAGAAATTAACAGGGATAGGGGGAAGAGCCTACTTAGCAGATTTGGCTACAATGGTTGCTACTTCTGCACATGCAGAGGAGTATGGTGAGATTATAAAAGAGAGTGCTACTAGAAGAGGTCTTATAAGTGCAGCAAGGCATATTACTGAGTTTGCTTTTAATGAATCAACTAGTATAGATGAGGTAATAGATAAATCAGAGAAACAGGTTTTTGAAGTTGCACAGGCGGGTACAAAAGCAAACTTTGTTCATATTAAGGATTTGCTAAAAGATGCCTATGAGAGGGCAGAGAGGGCAGATAAAGATGAGGCATATTTAGGAGTATCTACAGGTTTCAAAGACCTAGATGATCTTCTTGGTGGTTTCCAAAAGTCAGATCTTGTTATACTTGCAGCTAGACCATCTGTAGGGAAAACAGCATTAGCATTAGATATGATGAGACATGCTGCTTTGGTAGAGGGGAAAACGGTTGCTTTCTTCTCTCTTGAAATGTCCAAGACACAGATTATGGATAGGTTGTTGGGTATGCAGTCAGGCATCCCATTTTGGGAAATTAGAACTGGAAGACTGAGTGATAAAAAGTTTATGAAATTAGCAGATACAATGGGAGAGCTGGCCGATGCAAATATATATGTAGATGATCAAGCGGGACAGCATATCAACGCACTAAGAACAAAGGCAAGAAGACTTGCAATAGAGAGAGGGGTAGATATTATTTTCGTAGACTATCTTCAATTAATGCATGGCAATAGTAAGGAGAGTAGGACATTAGAAGTTGGAGAGATATCTCAAGGTTTAAAGAATATAGCAAAAGAGTTAGATATCCCAGTGGTAGGGATATCTCAACTATCTCGTGCTATTGAACAGAGACAGAGTAGGAGACCTCAACTATCTGATTTGCGAGAGTCTGGTTCTATAGAACAGGATGCGGATGTAGTTATGTTTGTTGACAGAGAAGAGGCATGGAATCCCGATACTGAGGAGAAAGGCTTAGGTGAATTAATTGTTGCAAAGCATAGAAATGGTCCTACAGGTGTTGTTAAGTTGGCTTTCATAAATGAGATTGCCAGTTTTAGGAATTTGTATAAAAAGTAGGGTCTAGTCCTCATAAAGGCTTTTTTGTATAATTACACCAAGACTTAATTATAGATTAGGTCGAGTGGTGGAATCGGCAGACACGCGGGACTCAAAATCCCGTGCTAGCAATAGCGTGAGGGTTCAACTCCCTCCTCGACCATATATATACTTTTTAAAAATATATTATGGAAGACTTTATTCTTAATTTACTTGAAAGTATTGGTAATATAGACTTTACTTTCATATGGGAGATATTCCTTTATTCATTAATTGTATTCTGGGTAGTTGTCCTCTATTGGGTATGGCTTGATTCAGGAGAGAGAACTTCTAACAAAACAGTTAAATTTTCATATGTACTTTTAGTTGCAGTATTGAATATAGTTGGGTTGATAATATATTTGATCATTAGACCTACACAAACAATAGAAGAGATCTATTGGAGTGATTTAGAAAGAAGGTATTTAAAATATGAGACAGCAGAATTAGGAGATTGTACAAAATGTGGAAGACAGCTGTTCCCAGGTTTTAACTTTTGTCCACATTGTAGAGAAACAATTAAAATTAAATGTCCTAATTGTAAAGTAAATATAGATAAAAGGAGTAAATTTTGTCCATTTTGTGGTACCTTGATAGAGCAAAGGGTAAGTCCTGAACAAGAGTCTCCATCAAAAGAAGTTATGGAACAACAGATTCAAGCTGTTAGGGAAGAGGCTACACAGGTAGTAGAGTCTAAAGGTACTAAATATACTACAAAGAAAAGCTTTGTTGTTAAAATAGGTGAGTCTATTATAGGAGGGTACAAAATCATAGGGCGAAAACTGAAAAATTTAAGTAAGAAGAAACCTAAAAGAGATAAGAAAAGTAAAAAAGAAAAGAGTAAATCTGAAAACGAGAAAGAGGAATAGAATATTTTCTGAGAAATACAGATTTGTGTTATCATTATTTATGTAATTTTAATCTAACGATTTGTGTATCGGGCTTTTATAAGTAACCTTGAAAAGATACTGTTAGGGATTAATCCTTTAATACTGTTTTTATTAGTTGTTTTTATAGGATTATTTGTCTTCTGGAGAGGCTGTATATCAACAAGGAAAAACAACTCCTCTATTTTTGATACCTTCTTACTTTCTTTGTTCTCTGGAGTAATTTTTGGCAGAATCTCCTTTATAATAAATAATTCTGCCTCTTACATATCTAAAATATGGTACTGGCTCCCTTATGAGAAATATGGAGATGAGATTTATCTTTTTAGATTACTACCATGGAGGTTCTTTAGAGTATGGGACTGGGGCATAGATATCTTCTCTATGAGTATTGGTTTCCTGATAATGACATCTGTCTGGTCTCTGTTTGTTAAAAAGTGGAAATGGAGTGATATCTTTACAACAATTTTCTTTACAGTACAAGTGATGTTAGGGATAGCTTTTTTGATACTAGGAGGATCTAGTTCAAATGAATCATGGATGTTAGAAGGTTTACTTATGCTTCTGATGCCTTTGATTCTACTTTTTCTCAAAAATTCAACAAAAGTTATTAACAAGAAGAAAAAATTTGATAAAGCGGCTATGGTACTTGATGTTTTCTTCATATTACTTAGTACACTGTATATCTCTCATACCTATCTAACAATGGATATCTCTAAGATAGAGAGAGGTGGTGTCATATTCTTTATCCTCTGGGCTGTTTTAGGCACATTTTTTTACATATTGGATTCTAGAAAGGACTATGTAACTATAGAGAAAGTTTCATCAGTAAGAGAAATATCTCCAATAGAGATGAACCATCCAATAAAATTACCTAAATAAAAATATGGAAGAAAGGGTAGGGAAAAGATTAGATCTGTTTCTATCAGAATATTTGAAAGGAAAGGGGTATTCTGTTTTCTCTAGAGCTTTTTTACAAGAAAACTGGGGTAAATTAATTTCTGTTAATAACTCTTTTCCTAAGCCTTCATACAGATTGAAGATAGATGATAAGGTGGTAGTAAATTGGGAAAAAATCAAAAGATTAGAGAGCAGTTTAGATAGAAGTGAGAATATTCTAGGAGAAGAGGGTGATTTAGATATACTGTTTGAAGAAGATAGTTTTTTGATAGTAGATAAGCCAAAGGGTATAGTTATCCATCCAGGAATTGGTAATCTATCAAATACTTTGGCAAATAAGGTTAGAGGATATCTTGAAACTAAAGGAGAGTATGAGAAAGATTTAAAAAGAGCAGGTTTAGTACATAGGTTAGATAAGGGGGTGTCAGGAGTTATGGTTTTTGCAAAAACATCTGCTATGCAAGAAAATCTACAAGAACAGTTTGAATCACATAGGACAAAAAAAATATATCTGGCACAAGTAAGATACAAACAACTAACTCCTGATTTTCAAAATCTAATACCAGCGGAGAAATTAGATATATATAATGAGATAGAGAGATTAGAGAGTAAAAACTTTGTTTTTAATTCTGAATGGCACAAGGTGGAGGGATATATAGGGAGAAGTGATAGAAATAGAATAAAGATGCTTTTTAAAAGATATAAGAGTAAAGGAGCTAGAGATTCAATCTCATATATCAAACCAATATCTCAAGATCAACTTTTAATATCAATAGAAACAGGTAGGATGCATCAAATAAGGGCTACATTAGAATATATGGGAATATACATAGTAGGCGATACTTTGTATCAAAAAAGTAAAGGAAAAGAGATCCCAGATAAAATAGAATTAAGGTCGATATTTCTCTCATTTTTTGATTTAAATGGGGAATATTTTTCAATATGTAAAATATAGTTAAGATGAAGAGAAGAAGAAACGTTAAAAGGAAAAAAAAGAATAAGATTGATATAAAGGCTATAATTTTACCTCTTTTATTAATAGGTTTAATTATCTATATAATATATTTCCTAATGCTGTTTTTTGGCATAGAGACAGTTGATTCTGTTGCAGAGAATATCGCCTCATATACAATCCTATCTCAAGAAAAAGGTGATGTAGAAAAAACTATGTTCCTCTTTGAGAAAGAGGTAGAGGATTTAAGGAGGATTTCTGATATATATGTACTCTTGCAGAATAAAAATAGAGGAATCTCTTTATTAATCTATGTCCCTGGAAGTATATATTTTGAAGGATTAGAAGAAGAATTTGGTAACCCTATCTCTATCTCCTCTCTTAGATATGCAGGAGATTTTCTACAGGAGGATAGGGGAGTGGAGTATGCTCTGTGGCAATTGAGTGAGATACTTGGTTTTAAGGTACAAAACTATATTTGGATAACTACAGAGGCATATGAAAAAATACTTGAAATTTATGGTGAACCAAGTCTTCTTAAAGAGAAGGATAAATTAGCATATCATCCATCTGTTAATAAAGAGCTTACGGATTCTTTTTTCCAACTAAGCACTTTCTCTTCAAATGTTTCTGCTACGGATACATTCTTAAAGATACGTCAGATAAAAGAATTAGATGGGCAAATATTTTCTAATCTTTCATTTTTCAATGTGATGCAAAGGTTAAGTTCTTTTAAAAAAGAAGTGGAAAATACAGAGGCATATGCTTTGGATATTAGTAGATCCAATTTTTCCACGGAAAAATTTTCAGAGAATGGAGGTGTAGTTTCAAGTATGAATATAAAGGAGTACGATAAGGTATTGAGAAACTATGTTTTCAAAATGATAGACAAAGAATTAGAGAAGGAAAGAGTTAGAGTAGAGGTATACAATGGGACAGATGTTGCTGGGAGGGCTCTGATTTATTCAAGAAAAATACAGAATAGTGGCTGTGATGTTGTAAGGTTTGGAAATGCGCCTGTTGGACATGAGAGAACCCAAATATATATATCAGATAAAAATCAGTTTAAAAATTCTCTAAAAGTCATATCGGATGTGCTTTTAGGAAGATTTGAAATGTTAGAGGAGAGACCTTCTTTTATGACAACAGGAGATATTGTAATAATATTAGGTGATGATATTGCTCATACAGAGATATTTTAGTTAAGATAGTTGCTTAAAAACTTTCTTTCTATTAGAATTCTTACTATGATAATGATAATTGCTGTCCTAATACTGTTGATTCTTTCCCTTCTTTTTATCGTTTTAATACTTATAATTAGTGGTAAAAAAAAGAGTGATGAAGAGTATTACGAAGAGGTGCGAAACCCTTTCATTATGCAGATTTTAGTCCCCAGAGAGAATGAAAAAGCATCTTTAGCTGCAGAGCAGATGTTTGCATCCATACATGGAATTCTAGAAGATTATCAAAAGTGCCCAGATGTAGTAAGTTTTGAGATAGCATCTTCAGAAGAGCATGGTATAAAATTCTATGTTGTAGCATCAGAGCATCTTTCTAGGTTCATTGAAGGACAAATATATGCTCAGTATCCTAATGCGGATATAAAGTATGTTAATGACTATACCAAAAGAGAGAATGAAGAGAATGTTTTTGTTACGACAGGAGAAATAGAGATGGAGAAAGACTACATTTTCCCAATCAAGACTTTTATGAGTTTTGAGGTGGATCCATTAGCGGCGATAACAGGAGCTCTTTCAGAGTTAAATAGAGGTGAGGAGGCTTGGCTTCAAATAATTGTAAGGCCAGTATCAAACTATTGGCAAGAGAAAGCTAAGAAATATATTACAGCAATAGAGGAAGGAAAGAACCCTTATGCGAATACCTTCTGGGATTTTGTTTCTTCTCTTTTTAAGGGAATAGGTAGTGCTTTAGCAGAAAGCCCTACAAGTAAAGTACAGAAGGAAATAGTGAAACTTTCTCCAGGACAGGAGGAAGAATTAAAAGAGATAGAAAAGAAGATGCTTAAGGTTGGTTTTGAGTTTAGAATTAGAGTGGTAACAAAGGCGGATACTCAATTAAGGTCAGAGCAAATATTAAGAGATATGGTGGCTAGTTTCAAACAGTTTACAACAGCCCATCTAAATAATTTTGTACATATAGTGCCAGAGAAATCAGGTAAGGAGATATATGAAGATTATCTTAAAAGACATATTTCTCAGGAGGAGTTTGATATATTAAATATTGAAGAGTTAGCCTCTCTATACCACTTACCCAACATTTCAGTTGAAACCCCTAATATTGCATGGAGTAGGGCAAAGAAGTTAGAACCTCCTATGAATTTACCCAAGAGTACTGAAGATGAGGTTACAGTATTTGGAGAAACGGATTATCGTGATATTAAAGTAGAATTTGGTTTGAAAAAGAAGGATAGACAAAGACATTTCTATCTTCTTGGTAAAACGGGAACAGGAAAATCTACGCTATTTAAAAATATGTTCATATCGGATGTTTTAGCTGGAGAAGGAGCCTGTTTTGTAGATCCTCACGGTGATACGGTTGAGGAGCTACTAGACTACATTCCTCCTAACAGGATTGATGATGTAGTATATTTCAATCCTACTGATGTAGAAAACCCAGTAGGATTCAATCTCTTAGAACTTAAGGATAAGTCTCAAAGAGATCTGATAGCAGATGGAGTGGTGGAGGTGTTTAAGAAACAGTTTGGAGACTCTTGGGGGCCTAGGCTGCAATATATCCTCACAAATACTGTTTCTACTGCACTAGAAGCACAAGGGACGACTCTCTTAGCTATCATTAGGTTATTAACAGATAGTAATTACAGGAAGTTCATATTAAAACAGGTCGATGATCCAATCCTATACAAATTTTGGACAGAAGAATATGCTCAAATGGCACAGAATAGCCGTTTAATAACAGAAGCTATTTCTCCTATCCAAAATAAGGTGGGAAGATTCATATCCTCTGCTGTTATTCGAAACATTATTGGTCAGATTAAATCAACGGTGAATTTAAGAGAAATAATGGATAACCAGAAAATACTACTTGTCAATTTAGCACAAGGTAAGTTAGGAGAAGAGACAGCTTCACTACTTGGGGGTATGGTAATAACTAGGTTACAGGCAACTGCTATGGAGAGAGTTGATATCGCAATGGATGACAGAAAAGATTTTTTCCTGTATGTAGATGAGTTTCAGAATTTTGCTACAGAATCTTTTGCTAAAATTCTTTCAGAAGCTAGAAAGTACAAACTAGATTTAACTATGACCAACCAATATATTGATCAGATACCACTACCTGTTAGGCAATCCATATTTGGTAATGTAGGAACAATTGGCTCTTTTGTAGTAAGTCCTGCAGATGCTGCCATATTAGAAAAAGAGTTTGCTCCGATGGTATCTGCTGATGATTTAGTTTCATTAGATGCTTGGGCAATGTATGTTAAATTGTGTATAGATGGGATGACATCTGTTCCTTTTAGTGCCAAATCACTACCGATTAGATATCATAAGTTTGCATTAAAAGATGATGTTGTTAGTAGGTCTAGAGAGAAATATGGAACAGAAAGAGAGGTAATTGAAGGGAAAATTAAGAAATGGAGCAATCAAAAATACAGTGATAAGGGGAATAGGTCTATAGAGAAGTAAACAAGTTTTTTCTAAATATCCGAATATGATAGAATAGTGATTATGGCAGGGCATTCGAAATGGTCTACAATTAAACATAAAAAGGCGATAACTGATGCTAAGAAAGGAAAAGTCTTTTCTAAAATATCTACACAGATAACACATGCTGCAAAAGAGGGTGGAGGAGATCCTAATATGAATCCTTCTTTAAGAATGTATATGGATAAAGCAAAAGAGGTTGGCTTTCCTGCAAACAATATTGAAAAAGCGATACAAAAAGGTACAGGAGAGGGTTCTGAGGCGGTAATATATGATAATTCCTCATATGAAGGTTTTGGCCCTAGTAATATTCAAATAATTGTTGATACATTAACTGACAACAAAAATAGAACAGTGGCAGAACTAAGAAGACTTTTTGAAGATGTAGGAGGTAATATGAGCAGTGAGGGTAGTGTGTCTTGGAATTTTGATGTAAAAGGTTTGATTATAATTAAATGTGGTCATATGGAAAAAGGAGATAAATTTGGAGAAGGAGATGTATTTGTAAGTGATGATGTAGAAGAAGTAATGCTTAGTATTATGGATTTAAAGGGAGTTTTAGACATTGTGGAGATTGATTTAAATGGTGTTAAAGGGTTAGAAATATATACAGAGTATGATAAATTGGCAAGTGTAAGAGATGGTATAGGTAATATGAATTATATTATTAAAGAGGCAGAGTTGATTAAAGAGGCTAATACTAAAGAAAGTCTCGATGGGGAGGAGTTAGAAAAAGTCAAAGAGGCTCTAGATAGGTTGGATGAGCATGACGATGTACAAAGTGTATGGAGTAATTTAAAGTTGTAAAAAGAGAGGCAATATAGTATTATTATAAGGACAAGAATTTATCTGTAACAATTATGTAATTATGTCTGTAGAAACGCCATCTTCTCTAATAGAACAAAATAGCCTTGAGAAATCTGTTCAAGAGAAAGTACTCGGAAGAATAGGACCTATCTTAAGAGCGGAAGAATTACTCCTTCATTATCGGGAAGGTGCTACGGAGTTTGATTTTGAAGATGGGATATTTATAATAGGTGAGGAAAAACAAGTAGAAATTTTGAAATATATAGATGCTATGTGTTATGTTGGACCATATGAGATTGCAATGATTGATGTAGTGCCTTTTTATGCACCAAACGAGGAAGGAAGACAAGACATATTGGTTTCTGCTCTTTTAACAGAAGTGCTTCCTTTTAAAAATAAAGATATCTTTGAATTACATTCAGATATTGATGTTCTTATTACCTGTGATTCGAGAGAAGCCCTTGTTGAAATTGCAAAAAGATTAATGGGAAACGCAATGTATGAAAGCCTTTTAAACCCTTTTCCTTATGCGATTTCAATTTCAGATGAAGATGGGACGGAAAAAGTTGAAATACACCATCTCTTAAGATATGTAGGAGAATATCCTGAGATTGCAAAAACTAGTAAGATATTTCGGGAAAGAGGAATAACAGGACCATATAGTGGAACTTTCCATTTAAGAGAGTAATCTCCCCTGTTTATGTTACAATATCATATGCGAATATTAGGAATAGACCCTGGTTTGGCTACTACAGGATGGGCAATTGTAGATTTTGATAAGAATGGAGATCCGGAAGTAATAGATTACGGTTGTATATCTACAGAGAAAGGATTGCCTGTATCTACTCGTCTTTTAGAGATATTCAATGATATGCAGGAATTAATAGAGACATTTAAGCCAGATTTAGCAGGAGTTGAGACATTAATATTTTACAATAATGCGAAAACTGCTATGAATGTGGGTGAGGCAAGGGGAGTTGTGAGGGTGGTCTTAGAACAAAACAGTATCCCTGTAAAGGAATTTACACCTTTACAAGTTAAGAGTGCTGTAACAGGTTATGGAAAGGCTGAAAAGAAGCAAGTACAGGAAAATGTCAAAATGTTGTGTAACTTAGATGAGATTCCTAAACCTGATGATGCTGCAGATGCAATAGCTATTGCTATAGCCTCATCTTCATGATTTTCTAATGTGTTTAATCCTTCCTACCTTAAATCCTGTATAATATATATATGATCTCATATATAACGGGTATCGTATTAAAAAGTAATATATCTAAAAACTCGTATGTAGATATATTAACAGATAGTGGGATAGGGTATAGGGTAAACATTCCTAATTCATATACTCCTTTATCTAAAGGAGAGAAATACTCACTATTTACCTATTTACATGTAAGAGAGGATACTCAAACTCTTTTTGGTTTTGAAAAAGAAGAGGAAAGAGATTTCTTTGAACAGATAATTTCAGTATCGGGGATAGGTCCTAAGACAGGGCTGGCAATCCTTTCAACATATTCTAAGAGTAAACTAGAAGATATTATATTAAAGGGTGACTCTAAGGCTTTAAGTAAGGCCCCAGGTTTAGGAAGTAAGGGTGCACAAAAGATAATATTGGAACTGAGAGGGAAGATAGATTTTGATGAAAAAGAGAGTAAGGAAGAAGAAATAATTAAGGAGCTAAAGGAGGTATTAAAGGCATTAGGTTTTTCAGGAGAACAGTTGAAAGAGAAGGTAACTATTGGAGAAAAGATATTATCAAAGAAGAAACAAATTAGTATAGAAGAACTTATTAAGGAGGTATTAAACAAATGATAAAGTCTACGGTAGATAAGAAAAAAACAGAGAAGAAAAAAGGAAAAGTTGTAGATTCTACATCTACAATTCCAGAATTAGAACAAAAAATTAGACCAAGTAAGTTAGATGAAATAATAGGGAGGAAAACAGAGAAAGAAACACTAGAAATGATGATAAATTCAGCTCAGAAAAGAAATGAGGTGATAGATCATATACTTTTCTATGGTCCTCCTGGTTTAGGGAAAACTACTTTTGCTATTGCAATAGCAAATGAAATAGGGGCATCTATTAAGATAACATCAGGACCAGCAGTGGAGCGACAGGGAGATTTAGCTGCAATAGTAACGGGGTTAAAAGCTAATGATGTTCTTTTTATAGATGAAATACATAGATTGTCTAAGGTGGTGGAGGAGGTTCTTTATCCTGTTATGGAAGATAGGGTTTTAGACATTATAATGGGGAAAGGTCCTTCTGCTAAGACAATACGGTTGACACTAGAACCGTTTACTTTGATAGGGGCTACAACTCAAATTGGGAAAATTAGTTCTCCTATGCGAGATAGATTCGGTTTAATACAGCGACTAGATTTCTTTTCCCAATCAGATTTAGTTTCTATTCTTGAGCGTGCTAGTAAATTGTGGGATATTAAGGCGGAAAAGGATGCTTTGAAGATGTTAGCTAATTGTTCTAGAGGAACGGCTAGGGTAGGGCTTAGATTGTTAAGAAGGACAAGGGATTATGCAGATAAAAAGAAATCAAGCACCATTACAGAAGAGATAGTAATTAAAACGATGCAACTTTTAGGAGTAGATCTTCAAGGTCTGGAGGAGATAGATAGAACAATACTTAGGACTATGTTAAATAATTTTGCAGGAGGACCTATCGGTCTTTCTACTTTAGCAGCATCTATCTCTGAGGATGAAGTTACTTTAGCTGATGTACATGAACCCTATCTCATGAAGTGTGGCTACATTAAAAGAACATCTAGGGGTAGAGTATTAACAACGAAAGGTCTAAAATATATAGAATCTGTAGATGGATAAAATTGGTAGGAATATAGATGAGGAAAAGAGAGGTAAACTTCTAGTTCTTGCAGCTTTTATCTCTATTGCTATCTTTGTCACTAAGATTACTCAAGCACAGGCTCAGATTGTAGTATGGAGAGTGTATCTTAATGCAGCAATATATTTCTTAATTGCATTCGTTGGATTAATTTGGGCATTTGGATTTCAGATTAAGAAAAAGTCTATACTATTTATTCTTCTTCCCTCCTTTTATGTCTTTTCTCAAGCTCTGTTTATAGAGTTTTTCTTTTTCCAGAAGTTTAGTCGTATTTATGAAGCCATTATACTTCTTCTGTTAATATTTTTGGCCTTTTTAGGTAACTATGTTTCATTCTTAATGGCCAATGTTTTAAATGTAGATCTGTTTAAAAAAATACCTCTTGCACAGGTAGGTAGAACCTCTTCCTATCTGGTTTCTCTTCTAATGATGTATTTTTTTACTTTTAGTTTCCTAGTTAGTGGCTTCCCGCTGTATATTTTACTTCCTCTTCTGTTACTATCATATATTTTTGTTGTTTCTGTTCATTACTCTAATATTGGCCTAGAGGGTAGGGAGCTTTTAAGAAAAAGTATATTAACAATATTAATATCATTTACTCTTTTTCTAGGGATATTCCTAACAGGAGATGCTCATGAAGTTGTTGCTGCTATACCTGTTCTTGGTTATTTCTTTACAGTAGGGGTAGTTAGTAGAGAGAGAGTTGTTCACAGTAAAGCTAAAGGGATCTATTTGTATGCAATCATTTTAGTAATAATGTTCCTTTTTGCAGTATTTTTAAATATTCGCAATTAGAGAAATATGTGTGTTGTTTCATGAGAGTAGGGGGAGGGCACCTTGGAGCCCATAGTATCCGATGGCCTGTAGTAATCGGTGTGGATAAGGTTCTGCTAAATAAATCTTAGATGAAAATAAAAGAGACAGTATAGTAGAAGTATATCTTTTTAACGAATTTATATTCTTCTTGTATTTAATCATTTTAAATAATGGGGTTACTTCTTCTCCCCTTTACGATAATATGTTACAATACCAAATATGGCAATCGAGTATAATCATCCTTATATGCGGTGATGTACTCTGGGGCTTTGGAGGAGACTCTCTAAGATCTAATTTAAGATATTTAAATTAAATGAGATATATGATCAACCACACTTACCACAATTCAATCCTGTATTACTCTCTCTCATTCATATGTTCCTCATCAGCTTTTCAAAAAATAGTCCCCTACTCTGGTTGTTTAAATTTTAATTTGATATAAAGAGATATGGACAATTTCCCTAAATTAGAAGATCAAGATGACTTCTTACTCTACCTTCAGAATAATAATTACAGCATACAGAGCATTCATAACTATGCACGTGATCTTTGTATATTTGCTACCTTTCTGTATTTCAGGAATGTAAAGTTTAAGAATATTACTAAGAGAGATATAAGTACGTTTAAAGGATACTTAGTTGCAGGAGAACATTTAAAAGATTTGGATAGATTTAGAGGTCAATACAGAAGAAAGATTGATACAGCAAGGGTTCAGAAGGACGAAGCTCTCAGAGGCGATCTAAGGCATGTTGAAATTCAAAGTGATACAGTTACACCTTTTGAAGAGGATGAAAAGTCGGTGAAACATGAGGAGAAGTTTGAAAGCAAATTTTTGACTGATGTTTACAGTAAGGTCTATGGAAGTCTTGGGAAATTTTCTAAACCGTTGAATAGTTCAGCTAGGAAAAATAATGGATTGGATCCAAGGAGTATAAATAGGATGTTATCTGCTTTGAGATCTTTTTTAAGATTCAGAATATCTTGGGATTTGGATGTTCCAATTCCTCCAGATGCAATTGATATGATGAAAGCAGAAAAAAGGACAAAGAAGGTTGCTGATTTAGAAGAGCTTGTTAAATTAATTGAATCACCAATGCTTTTTGAGAGAGATGAAAGGGTGGCTTTAAGAAATAGGTGTATGCTAGAGATGTTAATTTCAACAGGTATGAGGATATCAGAGTTGATCTCTTTGGATTTGGAACAGATTAATGAAGATGGTAAATTATATATTATTGGTAAAGGTAAGAAAGAAAGATCTGTGTTTTTAACATCAAGGAGTTTGGATTGGTTAAATAAATATTTAGTGGTTAGGTTAAAATATGCATTTTTGGATAGGAGTAAAGATGAACAACCAGTAGAAATGAATGGGATTTTTGATGAAAATTATAGTGAAAAAGACCGTGAAACATCTGAGGTTTCTAACTTAAATTTAGAAATTTTTGATAAAGGGAATAGGAAATATATAGGGCTGGTTGAAAAGTATAGGAAAAGTGGTCTGTTAAGTAAGTTTGATTCCCCTGCCCTATTTATTCCTTTCTCAGGTGTTAGAGCTAAAAAACCTAATTCAAGATTATCTACAAACTATTTACAAGAAAGAATTGCTGTGTATAGAAGGAAGTTAGGTATACAGATACCTACCTCTGCTCATAGCTTAAGGCATGGTTTTGCTACCTACTTGGCAGAACAAGGAGCTAGTCCAGTGGCGCTACAACTGTTGTTAGGTCATGAGAGTTTAAATACTACTACAAGGTATGTCCATGCAAGTGAGAAATTTGCAGAGGAAACTGTTAGAAAGAATCATCCATTGAAATAACAAGAAAATCCAATTTTCTAATTTGCATCATTAATGATAGAGTAGAATGCATGTAGAATGTATGTTAGTTTTTCTCCCTCTTCATGTTGTTCTGTGGTACTAGTAGTATTTAAGTCCGGATGAGCTCTTTTTAGTATATTGATATATACCTTACGCCAATCTTTAAACTGTGATCTCTGTTTTCTAATTAAAAAGATTTTTTCCGCTTCAGTAAGAGATGAAGGGCCATTATCTAGTAGTTTTGCAAGAATCTGTATGGGCAAATTCCTTACTGTTTCAAGAAAATTATATGACTGCTGTTCAATAGGGTCTGAAGAGTCTTTATTAAATCCCCAAAATGGGTCATATTTCTGTTCTGGTTGTTCATGTTCAGACTGTTCAGAGGATGCCGAGTCTCCATCTGTAAAGTTTCCTTTATATCTGAGATATTCCTGTATTATTGGAATTTTACTAATATAGTTTTCGTACATGTCTACATAAAGCCCGTTCCTTAGTCCAGGATTTCCATATCCTTCTGCTTGTGATTCGTATTCGAATGCTGGAGTTATTAAATCTCCTCCTTTAATCCAATTTCTATGCAGTCCAGTAGAAGTAATATTTCCTTCTTCATGAATTCCTCCTATCCAAACTCTACCTTTTGTATCCTTGTAGAGCGTGTATCTTAAAGAATTATCGTTAGAGGGATAGACTTCAACTGTAACTTCACCACCATAAAAAAGGCTCCTTTGACTCCATGTGTCAATGAGATTGGAATAGTTAGGAGACTCTTCTTCGGTAAGTACTAATTCTTCTGGAGGTACTTTTTCATTTGAGCCTGTTGTATAAGGGAAGTTCTTGAGTTCTCTAGGGTTTTCGTTTATCTCTTGATAATAAGAGTACTTCTCAGATTCCGTGTTATTTACCTGATTGTATTTTGTTCCTAGTCTTGCAGTACCGGCAAAAACGAATTCAGCATCATCTATTGCTAGAATAGAATTTTCATCCTTTGTTATCTCTGATAAGGCTTTACTTATTGGAATTGGAAGCCCAAGGCTTTCTTCACTCCATCCCTTACCATACCATCCAATAGAACTGTTATCATTTGGGTCAAGACTGTAGTAAGGCAATAGTCTCCATGTGGCAGAAGAGTTGCTAAGATAATAAGATCTTGCATAAACCTTATCTTCCTGTTCTACATATGCTACAACAGCCAAGCGGTTACCCATAATTCTGTATGCTGATGAGGATAACCATATTACAGAGTTTTCCATGTTTATTCTGTATTTTGGTGATAAACCTTTCTCTCTTAATATCTCTGCAGTTAAGGTTTTTCCCTGATATAGATCACCTTCTATTATTACTTTGTCTAATATTCTCTCTGCGTCATCACTTTCCAATGTATGGATACCATAAGCTATTTCACCTTGTGTAAAAGGAGAATCCTCCAAAACTTGTTCTGGAGTGCTACTTTGATACGATTGCTCAGAAGATGTAATTTCTTCATCAAGAGGTATATTTCCTACAAAAGAACCCGCCTCTTCTTCTTTTATACGTAGAATTCTTTGAGCTAACACTCTACTAGTTATTATTTCTCTTTCCTCTATAGGTTTCATTGTGCCCCACTCTACCCAAGTACTGTTTTCCTTAATACCAGATTGTACTTTTTGGAATCCACCATTATTGCCATGAGGGAAAAGGTTTATTCTTCTTCTACCTCTTTGTCCGTCGGCAGAAGAGATATTATCTAGTACATTTGTAAGTACTTCTATTTTAGTGTCATTTTCTTGAGAAAGAAGTGTATCAACTAGGTCCTCTATCTCAATTGGTTGGCTATCCATAAACCATCCTAAATTAGTAAGTGTAAAAGAGTGATTACCCATTATAAATATCTGTCCGTTAGGCATAAATTTATAGTTCTTATCTGTATAATCTTTTCCAAAAACCTGTGTAATAAGTATTTCTCTAGTGTATTCTTCAAGTAGAGGGTCTACAGGCTCAGGTTTGGGGATTTCAACATTTAATTCAGGTATAGATAAAATAGTTTCTCTAATAATTCTTCCTTCTTTAGCTGGGAAAAGAGATGCTATAGCTAAAGATGAAGTAATACCTAATGTGTTTAGTGTAAGATTGGGAGTAGTATCCACCAATGTTGTTAGGTCTATAGAATCTACAGTGGCTTCAAAATTAAAATTAATTCCAGGGGAACTTTGGGTTATCGTTTGTCCAGGGGATGAAGCAGGGAAATTAACAGGTAGCCCATTGTTAAGTTGTTGTAACCATCTCATTACTGTGGGAGAATTTGTTATTTCAAATTGTTCAGCAGGTTGTACAGGATTGTTTAGTCCAAATTCAGTTCTAATATTTGCATCATTAATATTATGCCCCCCTCCATCTCTATACAAAAAATTTTGTAACTCATGTTTTTCTCCCTGCATGTTAGGGTTGTACTCTTTTGCTACGGTGAGGATCTTATCGAGCAAGGATGGCACAGAATCTCCTGTCTCTACCTTAATAATGGAAGAGCTTGGTGTCCCTTCTGTGACAGAAATAGATTCAGATCCAGGGATACTAGATAGTTGTGCAAGGTTAATATTGTGTGCAGTACCGTTAATCTGAACAACAGTATCTCCGTTAGCTTGTATGTTTGAGATAGACATAGATGCTGTGGAACCATCACTCATTGATGCTTTCAATGCACCGGTCAATTGTGATTGATTCATAATGGAAAGGTTCCCACTACTGTCGGAGTGAATTATTCCTACTACTTCTCCCTGTTGTCCTACTATTGTTCCCATTATTCCTGTATTTGAACCTGTAAACTCAGAAACAGATACTTTCCCAAAGCCAGGGTTTTGAATTTCAAAAAGTTTTTCAGCCCCAACAGTGTTCTTAGCATAGAATTCATTAGTATTAGGGACATGTACTAAATCAGCAGCCCCATCTCCATCTAGATCGATTAGATTTACATCTCTCCCTGTGTGGTCTTTGTATTGGGACACATTTGCATTTTGATTATTTAATGCATTTCTATACTGATCTCGTACTAAGTTTTGATTCTTTTGAATTTCTATTTGCCCTACTCCCGAATGGATTAATTTCCCAGCAGCAATAGATGTAAATGTTAAGTTTGCAAGAGTATTTCCTGTTTTGATCCCTAATGTCTTGTTGACTAAATCAAAGTAGGTGCTTCTTTCATTAGAAAGTAGGTTCTCTACATCAGTTGCTTCCAAACTTACAAATTTGGTTATTATCTCTACTGCAAGTTTTTTCCTGTCATCTTCAGCACTGTTGTTCCATGCCTCAGATGTTAAATTGATAAGCTCTTCATTATCAAGGGTATCTATAAAGCTTTCGATATTAATACCTATAATTTCCTCCATAGGGTATTCCTGAGTACTTGTTGGTAAATCACGAAAACCTATATTAGTTATATCTACTTCCTTTCTGATGTCGTTTCCTTGATTATCTTTTTCTGTATAATGTACATATTTATATTTAGGATCACCTGTTTGTTTATATAGATAGTTAAGTGCGGCTATAGCTGTTTTCTGAGCTGTTTTTACTTCATCTGGAGATAAATTGGGATCTTGTATGTCGCTAATAACTTTACTGATATCTATACCCTCTCTCTTAACATACCCTAAATTTTTAAGTTTGTTATATCTTCTCTGTTCAAAGGAATTCAAATACGAATCTAATAGTTCTTGTTGCTTTTTATTTAAATCACTTTCTAGTTTTGCTTGCATCCCAATTTCTATTGCAGTAGAACCTACTACCATAGCGATAGGTAATGCTGGTCCTACACCGGGTATTAAAGCAGGAAGTAACATTCCAGCACCTCCCTTCATAAGACCTGATACCGCAAGACCTGTAGCTACTCCTTTTAAAAACCCCTTATCTTTTATCAATTCAGAAACAGTTTTCCCTTGTTCTTTAGCTGATATTTTCATTCCTTCATAGACTTTATATGCAGTGTAACCACCAAGCCCTAACATTATGGCTCCAGCTCCTATGGCCCCTGCAGGTCCTAGGGTTGCTATGGCTAAGCCTGTTCCTTTTGCTACTGCAAGAGAACCAGCTACAGATATTCCTATTTGGGATACTAAACCCTTCCATCTCTGTCCTGAAAACATTCTCTTAATAGTTGCAAAATATCCATTATTTGTTTTACCAGCCTCTTCGATTTCTTTCTTTTCTTCTTGCGAAAGAGGAACTAGAGCATTTGCTCTTTCTACGATGACCGTATTTATTTGTTCTGTTTGATTGGATATATCTTGTTCAGGAGTGTCTTGTTGCTCCTCCATAGGTCTAGGATCTCCGGTCAAAGCAATATCTACAGCACTTCTTATTAAATTAGAGTCAGAACTTTCCTCTGGTATAGCTGTGTTTGTTTCATCAGGAGTATCTTGTTGCCCCTCCATGGGTCTAGGACCTCCGGCCATAGCAATATCTATAGCACTTCTTATTAAATTAGGGTCAGAACTTTCCTCTGGTATAGCTGTGTTTGTTTCATCAGGAGTATCTTGTTGCTCCTCCATAGGTCTAGGACCTCCGGCCATAGCAATATCTACAGCACTTCTTATCAAATTAGAATCAGAGCTTTCCTCTGGTATAGGTGTAGAGATATTTCCTTCAGAAGGAGTCTCGTCTTCTCTACTGTTTCCTATTTCTGGGTCCATTACTTAAAAATCATAAATTATATTATTCCCCATTAATAATTCTATCTACCCCTTCATAATCTCCAGCTTCAAGTAACTCTTTTGCCTTATCAATCTCTTGTTCAGATAATTGCGATATTTTAATATGTAAGTCTTTTGTATTTACTATCTCTTCTAGTGTGTCTTTTATCAACGAATCCATTATTTCAGAGTTTATAGTTTCCAAATCTTTATTTGTCTTATTTAATAGAAATTTATTCAATACAAGCAGTTGTTGCGCACTATTTGCTCCAGAATCAACAAAATCTTTCCATTTGCTAAATTCTTCATCATTCATTAAGGCACTTATTTTTGCTAATGTTTGCTTAATACTTGTAGTAGACAAGCTAAAAACGAGAGTTTCTATCTGTTCATCATTGAAACCTAGATTTTGAAGATTGCTGGTGAAAGTCTTTAACTTTTCCTCTAGAAGGTCACTATCTTGTACGAGAGAAGATAGACTTTGTTGGGCAGAATCCATACATTACTTTTACCAAATTATACGTAAACATATAGTAGTAATTAAAAAGGGAAAAGTCAATAAAAACATATTAAAATGATGACTAACATACTCTTAAAAACACACTACTGTTTTCCAATAGCTTTGAAAGAGGTGTTCAACACATTTTCTTTCTTAACGACATTAAATCTTACTATTTCTTGAATAGCTTCAAAACCATGTTTAAACCATCTCATCTTTTTACCCTCTTGCTCTGTTCTTGGATTATAGTAAATATCTAGTTCTTTAACATTAAGTTTCTTTTTATTTACTTTTCTGTAACTTGCAAATTTAGCGGTAGATTCAGGTTCTAAACCAAAGTTTGTAGTAGATACTAAAGAAGAGAAAACATCTCTTACAATATCCCCTCTACCCATCTTGTAACAGGTCTCCATATCTTTTACTCTAAAACCTTTTGAGAAAGTAAATAGATTAGAAACAGTAGTAACAAACTTGTTTCCTAAAAGATGAGTTTTGTTTATAAAGGTATTACCTTTGTTAAATCTGTTACCGTATATTAAATCGGTGTATGGTTGAGTGATAAAGATATCTACAAATCTTGCCAAGTCATTAGGTTTGTATTCTAAGTCAGCATCCTGTACTACTACGAGGTCTCCCGTACTATGTAATACTCCATGTTTAACTGTCTGAGATTTTCCTAAGTTCTCATGGTTATGTAAAAGTTTATATTCAGAATCATTACTATTTGCTCTCTTTACAAAAGATTTTACTAATTCAGCTGTACTATCAGTAGATTTATCATTAACTATTATTATCTCTTTTGTAATACCGTTGGATAGTTCAATGTCATTAACCTTTTTAAGAAGTTTAAGTATAGTGTTCTCCTCATTGTAAACAGGTATGACGATTGAAAGTTTACTTATATTCTCAGCGTAAAGATGATCATAGAAGATGTTTTCATAATATTTATTAACCATAGCTTTGTTAGAGAAATTCTCTTTTGTTAATATTGCAATACTATTATGCATATCTTTCTTTTTACTATCCTCTATTGCCATAGCTAATCTCCTAGACATATCGGCAGCATTTCCTCTAACAAAGATATATTTTTCTGTTCCTGTCGTTCTTGCTATTTCTCTGTTACTTGGTGCATTAGAAAGAACAGGAATATTACCAAAAGCACAAGCTTCTAAAATACCTAAAGCTAATCCTTCGCTTAGAGAGCTGTTAACATAGATTTTAGATTTTCTCAGAAGTCTAAAAAGATCCTCCTGCTTTATAAATTTGGGGATAATCTCAATATTCTTAGGAAGATTTTTGTATTTCTTTAATGATTTACCCTCACCAATTAATACAAATTTCCAATCTGGATATCTTTTGGCAATCTTTCTGTATCCTCTTAAAGCAGTACTAGGATCCTTTACCTCTATCCATTTAGCTGCCCACACAACGATATTTTCTTTCTTTCCTGAATCATTCCTTATCTCTTTAGAATCATGCCCGTTGTATATCACATCTATAGCATCTCTCTCAATATTAAATGTTTTTGATGCCCATTTTCTTCCTGTTTCTGATACAGTTATTACATTTTCTGCAAATTTAGGAACAAACTTAAATATATTCCCATCTGCCCATTTTGCTAATTCTGTTGTAAATTTAGTACTAAAGAATGCATTTCCTGCATTATGCTCAATAACGGTATATTTATGACCTAGTACTATACAAAGTAATGCAGCAATAATGCTACTTGTTACATGTCTACTATGGATAATTACCTTTGCGTTGGTGTTCTTTCTTAAAAGATTGAAAAGATGTATTGTAAATCCAATGCCAAATATAGGGTATGTGCCATTAAAGATGTTTTTAACTTTAAAACTATTTAATTCGAAACCATCTATAGTTGTTCTATATTTCTTGTCAGAACCGAATACTGATATACAACTAAGGCCTTTTTTCTGTAATCCTGATACAAGATTGTAAGCCATGTTCTCCAATCCCCCTACCCTAGGATAGAAGAAATGAGAGATTGATATCAAATCATATTTATTTTTCTGTTTTTTATCAAAAATCTTCATAGAAATGGTGTCTTTAAAGTATTTTATATAATCTAACAGTACTACATTATACCACAAAAACACCCCATAGTAAATCTCGCCCTAAGGCTAGTTAGGTACGACTAAAAGTCTGAAATTGCTGTCTAAATACACAATTTCATACCCTTTTGAAAGGAGAAATAAACCTAATTCCTCAATATCAGGTATTCCATAATTATTATTTATCTCATACTCATACATAGAGTTTAGCCAAGGAATATTATCTTGGTTCACATATCTCTTTTTTGAGTAGATTCTGCTAGAAAGAAGGATACACAGGTTGTTCCTTTTAATATCTCCTGCGATTAAGAGTTCTTCATATGTTCTTTCTTTTGGTGAATTTACAAACTCTACAAGTGCTTCTCTTGTTTTTAGCTCCTGATAATGTCCTCCAGCAGTTTGATAATCTGTATAGCTTGCTACTATTAATTGGGTATATGGATCAGAAACTATTTGACAATCATATTTGTTGTTTTTTAAATGCATAACTATCCCATTATCATCATTTGAAATAGCAGATATTTTACCCGTATTTTGAGTATAGAAAAGGTTGTATTTTTGTGAGTTTAGGAGATAGAAAGGGAGAGAAGAGGTAAAGAGAATAGAAAGGATAGTTATAGCAAGTATTTTGTTTGTTCTTAAGTCTAAGAGAAGTAAACATATGAGTAATATCATAAAGACAGTACTTCCAAGTAAAAACTTGTTTGCATATGTAGGGCCTAAAAAGAAAAGAGATAGAGATACTGATATGTAAAAAATTGCGAATAAAGAGATGTTTCCTTTGTCCTTTTTCTTAAAGATAAAATATACAGCTGCAATAATTAGTGGTATTAAAAGAGGACCGTACTGTGTGGCTAGGAACTTTAAGTTATCAGGGAAATAATAGTTACTTAGATACCCTATCTGCTCTATATCTTGAATTTGTAGTAACTTTTCAATACTAAATCCTCTTAAGTTGGCAAAAAAAGTAATAATTACACTTAAAAAGGATAGTAGTGTAAATGTTTTAGCTAATCCGAAGTTTTTAGGTTTGCTGTGTGGATTGAATACAGTAATAGAAATTATTGAAAGTGCAGTGAAGAGAGGACCGAATATGAAGTGTGTAGATATTAATATTGGTGTAACTAGGAGGACCTTTTTCCAGTTTAAGTTTTTTTCTAAAAGAATATTTAAGAAAAGGAAAAATGTAAGTGTTTGAGGAAGAATGAAGTTAAAAGAGTGTGCGCCTATTTCAAATACAAAAATAGCTGATAATGATGCTAAAAAGGAGATTGTTTTGTCTTTAATATGTCTGTTTAAGAAGAGAGAGATAAGTAATGAGGAAACAGCAATAAAGGCAATGTTTAAGGATACTTCTGCTATTCCAATATTTAGGTTTGATCCTACTGTATGTACTGTTTGGATGGTGTGGTAATATGTCGTATATCCAAGTTTTTTAAACAAAGAGGAACATTGGTTTGGTGTTATACACAAATTGCCATCTGTCATCTGTGTTGATACGACATTGTGTTGTAGAAAATCTAGACTTAATAGAGAGTCTTTCTCTAATCCGAGTAATTTTCGACTTCCAATTATCAAAAGAATTACAGTAATTATTCCTACTATTGCTAATGATACTTTTTTAGTGTGGTATTTACTTTCTGTAATTGTTATTAGCGAGAGTAAGAATAGTGATGTTGCAATAATTAAGGTTGTTGTAATACTATACAGAATTACCATATCTGCACCGAATATCTTGTTTAGGAGTAAGAAGAATATATATAGTGTTGGATATATTAATGTACTTAGGATATATCCTACTCCAAAGTAGTTCTTTTTTAATATAACCTTGGATATTAATGCAGGTAGTGTTAATAGAGAGAGCGCGGATATTAGAGCAAATATTAGATCATTGTGTAAATAGTTTAATCCTTGAGTAATTAAACTAAATAGATAGTAAACAAATATAGATGCTATAGCTATTGTAGGTACTATTCTCTCTTTCATAGACATGATATCTCAAAAGATAATATATCCTCTATTCTACTATTCTCTTTAATGTCATATGTAATCATTACCAAGGCGTACTCTTCATCATGGGAGATATTCCCATTTTTAGAAGATATTTTCACACTACAACCCTCTTGAGTGTATGTATTATTTTCAAATGTACCGTATTGTGAGAAGAATATTTTCTGTATATATTCATCATGTTCTCCTTCTGCTATTTCAATATAACTTTCAATAGTTAAGATATCCCCTACTCTTTTACTTGTCTGTACTTTTTTAATAGTGTCATTTTCATATGTAGTAGTATATTTTGGATATTGAGGACCAATATCATATCCTTCTTCTACTACTTCAGGGGTTTCATTTACTAAAATCTCATCATTCTTTAAAATATCTGTACTTCCATTTATTTCAAACCATACCTTGTTTGGTAATGTTATTACATATGATCTATTCATATATTCATATGTAAATGGAGTGTCCTTTAATCTAAGTCCGTAGTATATGGATATGGGTAATGTTAAAAGTACTATTGTTGTTATTATTACCTTTATTATAGTTTTCATACTCTAATATATTGTATATATACATAAAAGAAAAGAGCACCCTAAATTATATTGTTCCTCGACCGAAGTCAAAGAAAAACATAAACCTCCGTGGGGAGTGGGTGCTC
>JBAYOB010000002.1:0-60465 GCA_041678505.1 Candidatus Dojkabacteria bacterium
GCTATTTCCTTTAACAATCCATATATCTCCTCTTCTGTTTGCTGTTTAAATACAAAAACTTTTGCTCTTGAAAGTAAAGGAGAGTTGATACTAAAAGAAGGATTCTCTGTAGTAGCCCCTATCAGAGTTATTATTCCTTTCTCGACATATGGTAAAAGGGCATCCTGTTGTGCTTTGTTCCATCTATGTATTTCATCTAAAAAAAGTATTGTTTTTTTGCCGTACTGCTGATTAGAAGTAGCTATCTTTATTATTTCTTTAAGATCATTCTTTCCACTTGTAACTGCCTGTAGTTTGTAGAAGTCATAGTAGAGATCTAATGATATGATATGTGCAAGGGTAGTTTTTCCTGTACCTGGAGGTCCCCAAAATATCATAGAAGGTATTTTCCCAGTGTCTAGAAACTTTTTAATAGGTCCGTTTTCTCCTACAAGATGTTTCTGTCCTACAAAGTCTTGTAAATTCTTAGGTCTATATTTTGATGCAAGTGGTTCATAATTACTCATATATCATTATATCTGTTTTTCAAGAGAGTTTGGTATAATAAAAATAGAAGGACTACATATGAACAGAATTCTTTTAGAAAGAGATGATATATATAAAAAAGAAACAGAGCTTTCCTCTTCCGAACGTGATATGCATATGTTTGAATTAGTAAATGCTCTTGTTACTTGTGTAGATGAAAATGTCGGCTGTGAAGATAATCCTTTTGAAATATATTTCATTCCCAGAGAGAGAAGTGAAAAACAGAGGAGTTTGATTTTTTCAAAAGAGAAGAACACATACAGTATTGGTTTAGAGCATGACTTTTACATGGAGTATCTTGTTTTTCAAGAAAGATTAGAATTTCAAACAGTAAGTGTATGTATTTGCAAAGAGAAAAATAGTAATCTACAGAAAATTACTCATAGCTACACCTCAAACCCTGAAATAGTATTTAACAGAACGTTGGAAATTTTTTCTATACTTTGTAAATATACAGACTCTCTCCATTGCTAAGTATCACTCTCTTTTCATTTTTAAGTTTCTCTACTGCATATCTGTAGGAATATACCTCTCCTTTTTTCCCAATAAAGTTTTTTAACTTAGGCTGTAAGATATTTGTACTTTCTTTATCTAAGTAACAATATATTTTTGAAAAATCCTTTAACTCTGCCTTGAAAAGATCTTTTGCTTCAAAGTTGAAATCTTTGCTTAAGGGAAAATGTAAAATTCTTTTTGTCTTAGCAACTATTAACATAATGGGAGAAATATCATAACCTGTACATTTACATTTACTAACTCTGTGTGCTTCTAGAAGTATTCTGCCATCACCACTACCCAGGTCTGCAATGTGGTCTCCTCCTTTAAGGTTCATCATATCTATAATCTCAGAAAGCACATCTTTAGGTGTTCTAAAAAGAGGAACAAGAAGTAAATTTATTAAAAGAGTGAGCACAAACGAAGCGATTAGAAGAACTACTATCATCACTATCCCTAAAGTTATTCCGTTTAACATAATGTATAATGGTTTTAAATATATTGTATGTATGATAAATGATAGAGGGAATTTTGTTAATAGACAAGGAAGAAGGTATTACATCGTATGATGTAATACGGAAATTAAAGAGAGTACTTCCAAAGGGACAAAAAATTGGTCATGCAGGGACATTAGATCCTTTTGCAACAGGATTGTTAATTATTCTCCTGGGGAAAAGTACTAAATTGATGAATAACTTTCTGGAATTAAGAAAAGAATATGAAGTTAGGGTAGAATTTGGATATTCTACAGATACACAAGATATTACAGGAAGAAAAACTAATATATCTAAAGATTTTAAAAAAATATCAAAAGAAAAGATAGAGAGGATGATTGGAGAGAGATTTTTAGGCAGAATTTTACAACTTCCGCCTCAATACTCTGCAAAGAAAGTAAAAGGTAAGAAGGCATATGAATATGCAAGAGAGGGAGAAAAAGTAGATTTAAAACCAAAAGAGATAGAGATATATGAGTTTGACATAATAAATTATGACTGGCCTGTTGTAGATTTTAATGTCATGTGTTCTAGTGGTACCTATGTAAGAACTTTGGCTAATGATTTAGGTCTAAATCTAGAAACTTTTGCAACTCCCATTAAGTTAAGGAGAATCAGAATTGGAGAGTTTAATGTCAGTGATTCTCTTAGTTCTGCTGATATTGTAAAGGGAGTTAAATTTAATTTTTTACAATGGGAAAATGATTAAGGGAAAACTGTATGTAATAGCTACCCCTATTGGTAATTTAGCTGATATAACATTTAGGGCTGTAAGTGTACTAAAGAAAGTTCCTTTTGTTCTTGCAGAGGATACTAGAGAGAGCAAAAAACTTTTAGATAAGTATGAGATTGGCGGAAAGTTAATTTCATACAGAGATCAAAATCATAGTAAGGTGATAGAGAAAATTTTAGAGAAATTAGACATGGGTTTAGACTTAGCATTAATATCTGATTCAGGGACACCCTTAATCTCTGATCCAGGATACAGACTTGTAAAAGAGCTTAGAGAGAAGGGGTATGAAGTTATTTCTATCCCTGGTCCTTGTGCGCTAACATCAGCTCTTTCAGTTAGTGGTCTCCCAACAGATAGGTTTGTATTTCTAGGTTTTCTCCCCAAAAGTGAAAGTAAGAGGAAAAAGATTATTGGTGAATACAAGCAGCTGCACAACAGTATTATAATTTATGAATCTCCTAATAGATTATTAAAACTTCTTAATTTACTAAAAGAAGAGCTAGGAGAAGAAATCACACTGTCTCTTTCTAAGGATATATCTAAATTAAGAGAGAGATATTTTTTTGGGAAACTTCCTGAGATAGTAGAACTCTTAAAGGAGGAGGGTTTTGAAGATAATCCTCATGGAGAATTTGTATGTGTTGTGTATCCAAAGGAGGTTTGATTATTTTTCTTTTAAGAAGACTCTTTCATAGTTCTCATCTGTAATCTTCTCTAATTTCTCAATATCGACCTCTTTAACCTCTGCTGCTACCTCCATTATTTCTCTTACGTGCATGGGTTGTGCGTATTTTTCTTTAATCTTTTTGTTTTTTCTCAGAGATTGAGGAGGAAGAAAAGGACCGTCTGTTTCAAAAAGGATTCTTTCAAGAGGTGTTCTTTTTAGTATCTGTCTTACATCACTCCCACTTTTGTATGTGATGATTGCATTAAATCCTATGCAGAAACCTAAGTTTAATATGTCATCCATATATGATATATTTCCAGTATAGCTATGAAAGCATCCTTTTATCAATCCTTTTCCTTCCTGTGCTACTATTTCTAATACATCTTGAATACATCTTTGTTCTTCATTGATGTCTCTAGCGTGAATACTTAGTGCTAAGTCATGTTTTTGAGCTAGCTTAATATGTTTTTTAAACGATACTCTTTGTATCTCCTCTATTTCTTCTACTATTTCCCTATCTAGCTGTTTATCCATATTTATCTGATAGTAGTCAAGTCCTGTCTCCCCTATTGCAGTGATATCATTAATATTTTTCTCTACAATATCTATATACTTCTCAATATTCTTGATACTTTTATCATAAATATTTTTATATATATTCTTGTGTATTGTAGTTTCCTGAAAGAATGTAGGATGGAGTCCTAATGCACACTGTACTACATTAAAGTATCGTTTAGAGATATCTAATGTGTCGTGGAAATCAAGCATATCTGTACCCTGTGTTAAAATATATTTACCTCCAGCTGCAATAAAGTTATTAATAACTTCATCAATATTTGATTTTAATGGTTCCATACATAGATGTATGTGAGAATCATGCATGGTAACAGTTTATCATACTAAGGTAATAATATGATAAAATTGGAGGAGAAGATGAAAAAAGTAAGGCAGAAAAATTGGTTGTTGATAATAACGGGAATTCTTTTGATTACTACTGTTTTTGCACTAGTTTTAATCACAAGGAGAAAATTGGGTATAGGAGTATGTTATCACAACAATATTATGTATGAACTAAATCAACAGATACCTGAATATGAGAAGGATAAAGATTGCTACTGTTCCTGGAATGGGGAAATTGTTTGTAAGGAAGAAGAGACCTCTGCTCTCTATGAAAACTTTTCTTCGGAGAATTTAAACTTCTCATACAATTTAAGAAATCTTTTGGAAAGACCTTCTTCTAGTCCTTTTAAGGTTACATTAGAAAATATTAATTATAGAGAGGATACCATTGATATTATTTTAGAAAGAGAGACAAATTGTACAGAAGACGGTTTGGTACCAACACAGATAGGGATGTATGAGTGGAGAGATGACTCTGTAATATTAACAACAGTTTCAAATTTAGATGAAACTATTTATACTCATAGCTGTGTTGTTATCAATACCTTCTCGCTGATTCCTAAAGATTTTAAAAAGAATATTTCTCCCACTATCTACTATCAAAATGAAGCTGGACAGCTTTCTAACCTTAACTCTTGTTTTTTTAATGAAAAGTTCTATGCTTCAGGAGATGTGTTTAAAGATACAACTGGGGAAAAACTGTGTGTCTGCAAAGACTCTGAAATAGAGTGTGAGAGATTAAAGTAATCCTACATATATACCTAAAATACAGGTTGAAGCTGCAAAAAGCCAAAATCTCATAGTTACTTTGTATTGCGGCCATCCATTTGCTTGGAAATGATGATGTATGGGAGCTATCTTAAATATTCTTTTTTTGAAGAACTTCATGCTAAACATTTGTAAGGCACTTGAAAACATAATTAACCAAGTTATTGAAGACATTAAGAAATATGGGACAAGATTGTCGGTAATTAATGCCATGTAAAACATTGTAAAGCCCAAAGGCATTGCTCCTGGGCCACCATTCCAGAATCTTGCTGGAGGAATATTAAAGTAAAGATCTATTATCTGTACACCAAGAATAATTGCTAATATTGGTATGTATTCATATTTCCCTTGTATTAGTAAGAGAAATATAAAGGCGATGTTAATGATGGAGAAAATACCTATCATTAAGCCATCTGCCCCATCAGTTAGTTCTGCTGAATATATTGCAAATTGTCCAATGGTACTAATTATAATTAATAGTAAAGGAGTAATATTTACTGTTAATATATTTAAGAAAGATAGTGTAGCAAACTCCCCTGTTTTGTAAAGAAGATACATAACTCCAATATTTAAAAGAATGGAAAATGATAATTTTGCCATTCTCCACTCGAAAGTTTCTTGAAAAGTTCTAATCTTCTCATTATGTTTAAAACCATTTGTAAATACAGCGACATCTATAAAGCCCCAAAATCCGAAAAGGATAAAACCAATTAAGAAGACTTTAATCAGTGGTGTGACTGGTACAAGCAGAAGTACAACTAAAGGAACAATAACCCAAATTAATATACCACCCATATTAGGAGTACCGTTTGTAAGATTTGTTTTCATAATCTTCATAAAGAGGGTGTTATCGCCCTTCCCTCCTCCTATTTTGGATTTTTTAATTCCACTTACTTGATTAAATTTATAAAGGATTGAGATCATAATAGGTGCGAAAATAGCTGATAGAAGAGTAGCTAGAAAGAGAGCTTCTAAACTTTTTTTAAGTACTTCAATCATTTGTTTTACTATTATAATTAATTTATAGATTATCTCAGTTTTGTCTCTTTATTTCCATATCATCAGCAATACTAAAGAATATGTCCCTCCATACAGGTACCGTAGTTATACTAGCAAAAGAATTGTTTTTAGGCTCCTGTAATTTAACAAGCATTATCATTTTAGGATCGCTTGCCGGTGCAAATCCTATCACAGTATCATTAGTGTATCTTTCTTGGTATCCTCCTTCCTCTGCAGGTATTTGAGCAGTCCCTGTTTTTGCAACAACACCGTATGCTTTTAGTTCGTTCCCATAATATCCTAGAGAATCATTTTGGACAGAGCGAGTCAATAATTCTTTGATAGTGTCAGCTGTCTCTTCAGAAGCAGTTCTTCTAAGAACTTGAGGCTCAATCTTTATAGTTTCTCTTTCGTCCTTTATCTCTGAGATGATATACGGTCTCATCCTTACCCCTTTGTTTGCAAAAGTACTAAATGCTGATATTAGCTGTAATGGAGTTGCAGAGATAACCTGTCCGTATGATGCGGTTATTGTATCTAGCTTAGTCCAGTATTTTTTGGGCATAAGATAGCTGGTTCCTTCTTCTTGTAAACCTATGCCTATAAATTCTCCAATACCATAATCCTGAAGTGCTGAGTAAAACTCATCAAATTCTATAGCTAAGCCTATCCTAGCCGCACAAGGATTATTCGAGTGTTTGAATATATCTGATAGATCTAATAAACCTGCAGCACGTTTGTTCCAAGTGTAAATCCTCTGTCCTTTTAAATCGGGATAACCTGTAACTTCAAAGAGATCAAGATATCCAGTGGGGTCATCACATGTGTAATCCTTATCTATCGCTCCACTTTCAAGTGCAATTGCAACAGTAATAGGTTTCTGCACAGAACCGTATTCATAAACATCGGATACAGCTCTGTTTTTCAATACCCAAGGCTCTGAAACTCTCCAATACTCATTAGGATTGTATGAAGGATAATTAGCCATTGCTAAAATAGCACCTGTTTTAGGATCCATCACTATTACACTTCCACTCTTTGCTCTACTCTCTTTTACTTTTTCTTCAAGGATGGTTTCAACTTTGTTCTGAATATTAGGAATGATAGTTAATTTAAAGTCCTTTCCTTCTCTAGGTAAAATAGGTTCGTACTCTGCTGTCAGTATTACATTCCCTGAAGAATCTCTTTCTTCATAGGAATATCCCTGTCTGCCAGTAATGTCTCCGTAATAGTAGCCCTGTATACCGTATTGACCAACTAATTCTCCATCCTCATTTTTGCCTATGAAGCCTAAAACATGTGAAGCAAGATGGTTATTCGGATATGTTCTCTTCTCATCATTTTCAAAATATAATCCAAAACCTTGAGTTCCTGCTCCAAATATTTCTAATTCTTCTAAAGCCTTTTTCTTCTCAGTAGAAACTCCTTTCATCAGGGGAGCATAAACGAAATCTTCAGTCAGTTTCTCCTCTATTTCTATCTGTTCCATATTTAATATAGAAGCAACCTCTGCTATAAATCTTTCCTTTTCAGAGAAGAATAACTCTCTTTCCTTTTCATTTGTACTTAATGTTGCATATATATTCCAAACAGGTTCATCTACAGCAAGTACGGTATTATCGGCAGCGGTAATTATTCCTCTTGTAGCAACCTGTATTCTGCTTGTCCTGTATTGGTCTTGTGCCATATTTTGAAATTTGTCTGCAAATATGATTTGCCATCTAAATATTTGGAATATTAAAATGGCTGCAAACAGAGTAATTGCATAACCAATAATTTTGGAATTAAAAGGATTTGAAGATGTTTTCTTTTTTCTTTTTTGTGATGAGAAAAGAGTATTAAGATTGGACATTACTATCTTTCTGCTATGATACTACTATCTTCAATATATATGACAGTTTTTTCACTTGAGGAAGAAATATTTAACTCCTTGTTTGCTAATTGTTTAATAACATGGATAGAGCCTGTTTTTGCAACTTGCTCTTCCATTAATCTGTTTTCTTCAATAAGGTAGTTTTTTTCACTATTTAAAGATTGTAACTGTATCCCTAAAGGACTAAGAATAGAATTAATCACCAATTGTGAAAGTATAAAAGTAAGCAAAGAAAAGAGGAATACTGTTAAAGCCATGTTTTGTTTTCTGTTATTTTCTCTCATCTAATTGTTGTTTTTTAATAATAGTTCTTAACTTAGCGGAAGCGGATCTAGGGTTCTGCTTTTTTTCGTCGTCGGTTGGGGCAATATGACTTTTAAAAAGTATTTCCCCTTCTCCGCTTCCCTGTTTTTCTAAAAAATAGTTTTTAACGATGCGATCTTCAAGAGAATGAAAAGAGATTACAGATATTCTTCCATTTTCTTTTAAGATCTCAAACGACTCATCTAGAGCAATTTTCAAGCTGTTTAACTCATCATTTACCACGATTCGCAGGGCCTGAAAGACCCTGCGAGAAGGGTTCTTGTTTGAGTTAACAGCCGGCATTACTTTGTAAATAAGCCGTGTAAGATCTCCTACTGTATTGATATTAGAGATGTTTTCTTTAATATGTTTTGCTATTAAATTAGAATATCTTTCTTCTCCGTATTTATTGAAAATAAATGTTAATTCTTTTACTGAGAGGGCATTTAACAAATCTTTTGCTGTAACATTTAATTCACTGTCCATTCTCATATCTAAAGGTTCTTCTTCTTGCATATAACTAAAGCCTCGTTCTTTTGATTCTTCTATCTGTCTTGAAGAAATACCTAAATCAATTAATATGCCATTAGGTTTTCTGTTAATTTCTTTTACTAGTTCACGGATATTTCTAAAATTACCCTTTTTGATAATCCAGTTTTTTCTTTTAAGAAGATAATCTTTGTAATATTCCTCTACAAACTCAATAGCATTTAAGTCACAATCGATACTAAGGAGAGTTCCTGTATCTGAAAGTTTTTGTATGACTTCAAAACTGTGTCCTCCATCACCCAATGTACAATCTATGTAGAAACCGTTAGGTTTGATATTTAAGGAATCAATAGTCTGAGATAGTAGTACTGGAATATGAATCTTATTCATTCTTACTGTTTTTCATTTTATCAATCTCCTGTGCAATCTCTTCACCGTGCTCTTGTAAATACTGTACTCTCTCTTGCCATCTATCTTTATCCCAGATCTCTACCCAATTTATTAATCCTATGAATACAATATCTTTTTTAATGTTTGCATATTCTAAAAGAGTATCTGCTATAACAAATCTTCCCTGATCATCAAGATTTATTTCTTTAGCACCTCCAACTAAAAATCTACTTGTATCTCTAATATCTTTATTTATAAAAGAGCCATCTATTACTTCTGTTGCTACTTTTCTCCACAATTTCTCGTTTACAATTATCAACGCATTTTCATAACCTCTTGTTAGAATTAAGTTTTCACCTAACTCATCTCTAAATTTTTTAGGAAGTGATACTCTTTTCTTCTCTCCTACTCTACTTTTATATTCTCCTATTAACATGTTTTTAATATATCATCTTTCACCACTTTTTACCACTTCTTGCCACCAATTTAGCATTGCTACTGTTAAGTGTCAAGTAAGAATTATTATGGGATTAAATATACTTATCTAGGATATGTAATTATGTGGCTTTAATAGTAGATTGTATTTTTTAGAGAAATATTTTTTGTTGCCGATAGCTAAAATTATTGAAACTATTTTAAATAGATAATATGTTAAAAAACAAATAAAAATGGTAATATAAAGATATGGATATATCATTGAAAGATTTAGCTGAGAGATTCCCTGAATTTAGTGTTAAGAATTATGATGAGGATGCCTTTTTTGTAGGTTTTAGTCATGATTCAAGAACTATTAAAGAGAATGAATTATTTATCCCAATAGTAGGTGAGAAATTTGATGGTCATAATTATATTTTTGAGGCGTTTGAAAATGGTGCTTCAATAGCGATATGTGTTAAGGAGAAATATAATCCTGATTGGGATGGTTTAAATATGCCAATAGTTATAGTTAAGTCGATAGAGGATGGTCTACAAAAAATACTTAATTATGCTATTTCACACATTACTGCACCAGTTGTTGGGATAACAGGTAGTACAGGTAAGACAACTACTAAAGGTATGTTAGTAACTATTTTAAAAAGTCAAATGAAAGTACTTCATGCAGATAGATCTAATACTGTTTGGGGTAACGCGGTTATACTTAGTAAGTATAATGATCATGATGTTGTTGTTTTGGAATGTGGAATGGATAGGAAAGGTGAGATAGCTTGGCATGTTAATTCTATAGATCCTGACTTAGGCATTCTTCTAAATGTAGGACACGTTCATGCTGAGAAGGTAGGTACTATTGAGGATGTGTACAAGGAGAAGAAAGACTTGGCTGATTATATGGAAAGAACAGGAAAACCTCTTGTATTAAATATAGACGATGAGAGATTAAGTAGGATATATGAGAATTACAGAGAGGGTGCAGAATTAATAACGATTGGACAGAGAGAAGATGCTGATTTTGTAATATCAGATATTAAAACAGATAAATCAGGCACTCATTTTAAGTTTAGTTACTATGACAATGCTCTCTCAGTTAGCCTCAAAATCTTTGGAGAGGGATATGCTTACAACGCAATGGCTGCGATAGCGACAGCAAATAGATTAGGAGTTTCTATTGATAATTGTATAAAAGGAGTGGAATTATTTGAAAACAATGAAGGGAGATTTGAAAAATTAGAATATAAGGATAGGATTACAATAGTAAACGATGCATATAATGCAAATCCAACATCAATGGATATGGCTTTGAAAACCTTTTATCAGATCTGTCCAAGTAATGACTATCATAGAATTGTTGTATTAGGAGATATGAAAGAGTTAGGAGAGGTTTCTTCTGAAGAGCACAAGAGATTGGGAGAAATTGTAAAATCATATAATTTTGAAGAAGTGTACTATGTGGGTGAGATGTATGATGATTTTAATTATGGAGAATATCTAGAATCCTCCGATGAGGTGGCAGCAATGTTAAATATTAGATTTGAAGAGCTTAAGGAAAAGAAAATAGCAGTGCTGTTAAAATCTAGTAATAGTATTGGCTTGTATCAGGTACCAGATTTCCTTAAAAAACTAGGAGTTATTTAGATATAGATATTCCTTGAAAGTTAACATTCCTCTATCCATTTTAAGTCTGCGCCTAATCTGTTTAAGTTTTCCACAAAGTTTGGATGAGCTCTTTTTATAGAATCGGCATCCTCTATTATACTTTCTCCTTCTATTGTTAATGCAACCATCATTAAGGCTACTGTTGCTCTAATTATATTAGGGGCACTCACCTTAGTTGGATTTAAAGGTTTGTTACCATAGACTATTATTCTATGTGGATCACACATAACGACATGTGCTCCAAACTTAATTAGTTCTGGTATCCAAAAGAAACCACCTTCATATAATTTATTCCAGAACATCATAGAACCTTCTGATTTTACAGCTAACGCTATCATTAATGGTAGTAAGTCTGCTGGGAAGTATGGCCAAGGAGCTGCCTCTAGTTTTTGCAAAAGATTTTTGGTGTATGGGTTTATTATTTTTAACTCCTGATTAGCCTTAACTATTGCAGTATCATCTTTGTATTCTATCTCCACATTAAATTTCTTAAAGGCCTTGTTAATCAAAGGGAAATGTTCTGGTTCAGAATTATGAATTTTTATCTCTCCTCCTGTCATTGCCCCTAAAGCCAGTAAGGTTGTAATTTCATGGTGATCTGAACTTATTGTAAAATCAGTTCCTTTTAATTTTTCTACTCCTTTTATTGTAAGTTTAGAAGTCCCGATACCTTCTATTTTTGCCCCCATAGATTCTAGTAAGAAGCAAAGATCCTGTACATGAGGTTCAGAAGCGGCATTGACCATTGTTGATTCACCTTTGGCTTTTACAGCAGCCATTATGAAATTCTCAGTAGTAGTTACACTCATATAGTCTTGCCAGAGAAAACCTCCTCTTAATCCATCTGTGGTTTTTATCTTTAAATCATTATTGTATTCGACATCTGCTCCTAGACCTTCTAATACTTCTAAATGTGGATCTAGTTCCCTTATTCCTAGTGCACATCCACCAATTTCTTCCTTTGTTTCAATTACTTTCATCCTAGATGTTAATGGTCCTAAAAGTAATACAGCTCCTCTCATACCAAGTGGAAATCCTTCTTCTCCAAAATCATCCTTAAAGTTTGAGTTATTAATTTTTATAATAGATTTCTTTTTATCCCAATCTATTTCTGACCCTAAAGAAACCATCAACTCTACAAGCTTATTCACATCAACCAAATCAGGAAAGTTTCTTAAGGTTACCGTTTCATCAGTTAACAGTGTTGCACAAAGAGCTGGTAATGCAGAATTCTTGTTTCCAGCAGGAGTAATCTCACCACTTAATCTGTTCCCTCCTTTTACAATTAAATTTGCCATTAAAGTAAATTTTAAACTTATCTAAATTCCTATACTATCCATAATAGTATGAATAGCATCAGTAGGAAATGCTCTTGCAACTTTTTCCCCATCAAAAGCTTTCTCTTTTTTATAAAAGTTTTTCATTCTTAAAATTAAACACTCAGGAGTTAATTCTCCCTCTCTTATTATATCTGCTAGACCTAAATCTTGTAATATTTTGGCATTTTCATACTGTTCATTATGAGGAACCCATGGTATCGGTATGAAGATGGAGGGTATTTTTAGTACTCCCATTTCATATACAGTATTTGCTCCTGCCCTGCCCACAAACATATCTATATTATTAAATAGAAACCCAATCTCATCTTTATCAACATATTTAGTTATAATTAATCTATCTTTTAATTCTACAGGAAGTTTCTTTTTTTCTTTTTTAAGAAGATCATAATCTTGATATTTTTTGTTATCTCCAGTCTGTAAGACTATTTGGAAACTTTCGAGTATAAAAGGAAGTGCATCTTGTATGGTAGTATTGATAATATGAGAACCAAGACTTCCTCCTGAAATATATACGATTGGGAACTCTTCCTGTTTCTCTATCATAGTTTTTAAAGGTTGAACTATTTCCCCTTTTCCACTCTTGTTAAATATTTCAGGTCTGACTAAGTTGCCAGTATGAATTGTTCTATCCTTTGGGAAATATTTAGAAGATACAGTAAAAGTAACAAAGATTTTTTTAGCTATCTTACTAACGATTCTGTTGGAAAGAATTATTGCAGCTACCTGCTCGTGTAGATAAACATCTGCTCTGTACAGTTTGGCTACAATACATACGGGTAGCGTAACAAAACCACCTGTGGAAATTACGATATCTGGTTTAAATTTTCTGATAATTTTAAAAGAGTCAAAAAATGCAAGAAAAACTCTTAAGAGAAGATATATGGCTTTCAAAGATATTTTCCTTTGAAGCTTACCAGCTCTGATATATTCTTGATTGAATTCTTCAGAAGCAAAGATTTTCTTTTCTAAAGACATCCCTGGCTTCTCATCTTCCATACCTAGATCTCCTCCAACATAGAGGAAGTTTCTGTTGTTTAACAAGTACTTTTTATTTATAGCGTTAATAATTGCTGATGCTGTTGATATATGGCCTCCCGATCCTCCTCCCGTTACGATTATTCTTTTTTCTAATTCTTTCCTATTGTCCATTATTTGTGTTGTACCTACTTATATTTAATAGTATAGCAATACCTATGAGGGTTACAAGCGTATTTGAGCCACCATAACTTATAAAGGGAGAAGGTAATCCTGTAAGAGGCATTAATCCAACATTGGCAGCCATATTCATTAAAGCTTGTAGAACTAGCCAAATAGTAATTCCAGATGCTAAAAGTTTTCCCTGTTTATCCTGAGTATTTGTTGCTATTTTAAGCCCTCGCCAAAGGAAGAATAACCAACCTAAAATTAGTACTACTCCTCCTACCAAACCTAGCTCTTCTAAAATTATGGCAAAAGTTGAATCTGTAAATGCGGTGTTTTCCACTAAATACCCAAATCTTTGTCTTGATTGACCAAATCCTTTTCCTAAAAAACCACCTGAACCTATCCCTATTAAAATCTGTTGCATTTGGTATCCGCTCCCTTGAGCATCTGCAACATCTCCTGTGAGGAGTAATGTTAAAAAGGTTTGTATTCTTTTGAGACGATAAGGTTCTAGTATAGCGGCAAGTATACCAACAGGAATAACTAGTAAAATTATACCTATTGAACTTAGAGTATGCTTTTTATCCTCACTTGCCATTAAGAACATTATGAAGGAAGTTATACATATTATTACTGCAGTACCAAGATCAGGTTGGAGTACTATAAGAGATGTGATAGTACCAAGAATTACTAGCAGTTTAGTTGATTTGCTATTAATTATCTTATCAAAGGTACCCTTTATATTTTTCTGTGTAGTGTCTGTTTTTGATAACCATCCTGAAAGGAATATTGTCAATATTATTTTCAGAAATTCAGCTGGCTGTATATCTACAGGTCCTATGGACAACCATCTTTTTGCTCCATTTATCTTTTCACCAAATATTAATACAGCTATTAAAAGAAAGATTGTTACTATCAGTAACAAAGTGGAGATTTTTATTAGTTTTTTATAATCCCAGAAGTATATGAGTAAAGCAGGAATAGAACCTAGGAGTAACCAGATTACTTGTAATTTCAGGAAATGAAATTGATCGTTAAATACTGCTGTAGCTTGATATACGCTGGCATCAAAGATCATAATAGCACCAAATATAGCCATGAAAATAGCAAAATAGAGAACAAACTTATCAGGCTTGCCTTTACTTAAATTTCTTTCAGTCCTTCTTTTTTTTACTACTCTTCTCGACATATAGTAATTATTAATATACTATATTAACGTATGGAGAAGAAGAGACGAAGTAAAGGAGATGGTTATCTTTTTGTAGTTGGAGGTCCAGGATCTTCTGGGAGCACAGTAATTTCAGAGGAGTTAAGTAAATATTTCAACTTAAGAAGGATCTATGCGGGCTCTATATTTCGTACAATTATCCTAGAGAAAGGTTATGAGAAGGTAGAAGACTTTTATAAAGAGTCTAACAAAGAAGAACTACTAAAACTAGATATGCAGGTAGATAGATATCTTTTGGAGGAATCCAAAAAAAAGGATATCTTAATAGAATCAAAAATATTTGCAGGGATACTACATATAAAAGATATTCCTGCAACTGTCACCATATGGTTAGATGCATCTTTGCATGTTCGCACTTCAAGGTATTTAAATAAATTAAATTTAAGTAACTTTTGGACTAAACTACTGGAATATTTTAGAACTAGAAGAAATCTTAAAAAAAGATGGAGATTAGATAGTAAAAGATACAAAGATTTGTATGGAGTGGATTATAGTAAACCAAAGATGTACAATGATATTGTAATAGATTCTTCCAAGATGAATCAGGAAGAAACCTTTGATTTAATTTTAAAAAAAATAAAGGATGGACGATATCTTGAAAGTGAATGAGCAAAGTAATACTAATTCTCTACAGGATCAAGAGAATTATAATCCTAATTATGTAACTCCTGATGATTTAGATAGTAGATGGCTACGTTGGAAATGTCTAGTATGTGGGTATATTTACGAAGGGGTTACACCAATTAAGGTTTGTCCAAAATGTGGGAATCAAGATCCTGATAAATTTGATGATGCTGAGTAGTTGTTTTCTATGCCGGGAGAGGGAATCGAACCCTCACTCTATTGCTAGAACGGGATTTTAAGTCCCGCGCGTCTGCCTTTTCCGCCATCCCGGCCAATATCTAGGTATTTTAATCTAAAAAGTAGCTATTTTCAATAATATGAGAGGTGACGACGGGAGTCGAACCCGTGATAGTGGTTTTGCAGACCACGGCCTTAACCAACTTGGCTACGTCACCAAGGGAATTAATAATCAAGTACATCCTTTATAGTAGCTATTTCAAAGATAAGGTCATTTTCTTTATTTTTTATTGAGCTACCAGTAATAATAGCAATTTTGTCTGTTAAATCCAACTCTCCGTAGGTATAAATGGTCTGTATTGCTCTTGTAATGCTCTCATCTCTATCATCGGAAAGACCTTTAACATAGAAAGACTTTACATTTCTAAAAATACAATCCTGCCTTACTCTTTCAAAGTTTGAACTAATAGACCATATTGGAACGGATGGTCTATGTCGAGAGATACTTGCAACAGTCCCTTTTTCATCTGAGAAAACAGCTATTCCTTTTAATGGGAGACTTTCACTAAGAAGTGCTACATTCCTAGATATTTCATCTACTTCTTCATTGGCAGAGGTAGTGCCGTATATAGGAGATAGCTGCATAATAGATTCTGTATTTAATGCAATTTTATTCATAACCTTTACGGCATCTATTGGATTTTTCCCAGTAGATGTCTCTGCAGAAAGCATTAAAGCATCAGCACCATCCATTATTGCATTTGCAACATCAGAAACTTCGGCTCTAGTAGGTTTAATATTATCCTTCATTGATTCAAGCATTTGTGTTGCTACAATTACTGGCTTACCTTTAGCTCTACATTTATATATCATCTGCTTCTGTAGTATAGGGATATTTTCTAATGGTGTTTCCACACCTAAATCTCCTCTTGCAATCATTACAACATCGGTAATTTCAAGTATTTCATCAAAATTCTCAACTCCTTCTTTGTTTTCTATCTTCGCAATAATTTTAATATTGGAATCTCCTATTATTTCTTTTACATGGAGAATATCATTCTTACTCCTTACAAAAGAGATTGATAAAAAGTCTAGGTTTTGACTTACAGCAATCTGAATATCTTTTATATCTTTCTCTGTTACAGTTGGGAAGTTTAAATTAATACTAGGAATATTTACCGTTTTGTTTGGTTTAAGTAAGCCGGGTTGTATTACATCACAGATGAGTTCTGTACCTTTTATTTCTGTTACTTTTAATTCTATTGAGCCATCATCTAAAAAGATACTTGTATCTTTTGCTAAAAGAAGATGTAAATCGGGATATGAAACTTTAATACTGTTTGGTGTGGAAGAATTAAAAGAAGAAAGGGAAACTCTGTTTTTTATCTCAATGGTTTTTTTTAAGTCTCTTACTCTTATTTTAGTTCCTTTTGTATCAAGCATTACTGCTATTCTCGGAGAGATTTCTCTTAATGTTTTTGTTACTCTAGTAATTTCTTCTAAATCAGCAAATGAAGCGTTTATCCTTGCTATTTCCATTCCATTCTTGAACATTTCTGTGAGAACACCTCTGTCCCAAGTAGATGGTCCTATTGTTGCTATTATTTTGGTTGCTGCTAAGTTTTTCATAAGGGCAGTACTGATGTAAAAAGTATAGCATAGGTAATGAATCTTAGTACAGAGAAGAAAAATGTTATGGGGCTATGAAAGAAAAGTTTGAATATGGTATATTTGTTCATGAAAAAATCTATAAAATCTCTGTTAGTATATCTTTTAATATCATATTTTGTATTTACTCTCTTTGAGCAAGCAGTTAAATTACCTCAGAAATTTATTTATCTTGTTTTAGTTTTGTTAATACTTTCTTTTACTGTGATGATTGCATGCCCTTTGTTAAACTTTCTCACGATAAAATGTAAATTTCCTACATTTCTTCTTATGTCTACCCTGTTACTTGCAGGGGTTCTCTACGGTCTTAAATTATTTATGATTGATTTTTATATTGAAGAATTCCTCTTCGAAGGTTTTAACTTAGGCTTTGTACAAATAGAGAGTTTTGATGTAATACCCATTTTTACTATCTTTATGCTTGCCTTTTTAGTTTCTCTTTTAAGTGCTTTTTTCAAAGAAATGGATACTGATTAAAGATTTTCATTATTTTCCTCTTAGATGTTATAATTAAGGTATGGACAATTTATTAAAAACTCTTTTAATATCACAGATAGTAGTTTGTATATTCTTAATATCCTCTATTCTTTTACAAAACAGAGCTGAAGGATTAGGTAAGATGTTTGGTGGTGGAGGTGAGGTATTTAGGACAAAGAGAGGTTTTGAGAAATTTCTCTACTACTTTACTATTGTTTTAATAATACTCTTAGTGTTTCTTTCTTTAGCGATATTAAAGTATTCAGCATAGTCCAATAAATATGGAATCAAAAAGAAGTAAAAATATCGAAAAACCAGAGAAATTCTCTATGAAGGAAGCTCTAACAGAGGTTCAGATAGAAGAAAGTAGGTTTGTTAAGAAAGAGAAATTTAGCATAAGAGATTTTTTGTGGAATTATCCATCTTTGATTAAAAGGTTTTTTAATAGATTAATACCTTTTAGTTATATCTTTATCTTCTCGATAGTAGCAGTACTATTGCTGTTTTTACTAGAGTCTAATGTTATTGCAAGGATAGTAGATGACTCTAAGGTAAAAGATACTTTTGTAGAAGGATCTGTTGGAGCGATTTCTACATTCAACCCTCTGTTTGAATCGGGTAATTATGTGGATAGAGCTGTTCAAGAGTTGGTGTTTGATAGGTTTGTATATATAAATGGTGATGGAGAACTTGAAGAAGGGATTGCTAAGGAGTGGAGTATCTCTGATGATGGATTAACCTATGAGTTTAAAATTAAGGATGATATATATTGGCAAGATGGTACGAAGCTAAGTATAGAGGATGTTTTTTTTACCTTTGAAATTGCAAAAGTTTTAGCAGAGGAATACAGTTTTGATTCTGTTGGGATTTCTCTGATTGGTATAGAATTCCAAAAAAGTGGAAAAGATACGATACGTTTTAATCTAGAAGAGCCCAACCCTGCTTTTTTTGAAGCAATTTCTTTGTATATAGTACCCAAATCAAAATTAGAAGGAGAAGATTTAACTCAGTTACCTTTTAATATGTTCGCAAGATATCCTTTAGGTACAGGAAGATATATGGTTACTAGAACAGAACAGAATTCTGTGTATCTAACTGATAACAAGTATGACAAGTATGATGCAGATGTTAAAAATATTGTATTAAAGGTTTTTCCTGATAAGGAGAGTTTAGAAATGTCTTTTAGAATAGGAGTTTTAGATGCTATTAGCGGTTGGGATTATGAATTAATGAGTTTTGTAGAAGAGTACAGTAATATTAAAGAATATTTAATGGTTGAGGAGAATAGGACTAAATTAATGTTCTTTAATATTAGAAAAGACTTTTTCAAAGAAAGAGATATTAGATTAGGTATCAATTACTTGATAGATAGAGAGAAACTATTAAAAGAATCAAATGTTGGTGCTATTGAGAGTAAAGGTCCTTTCTATGAGGAGTCATGGGCTTTTAATCAGGAGATGGAGTACTATGGTTATGATCCTGAAAAAGCCAAGACATATCTGTCAAATCTAGGCTATGAAAAGAATGAGGATAGTGGATATTTTGAAAATAGTAATCAGGAAATTCTTTCTTTTACACTTAGTTACTTTGAAAGTGTTACTAATGAAAGGTTAGTACGTATTTTACAGAACATGTTAAAGAAAGAAGGAGTAGTATTAAAATTAGAAAAGTTAAATTACAATCAAATAACACAAGAGATAATAGCTACACGAGATTTTGAAGTTTTACTTTATGAAGTAGAAACAACTATAGATCCTGACCAATATAATTTATGGCACTCTCTTAAAAGTAATTATCCTGATTTAAACATATCTGGTTACTCCTATGAAAGAGTTGATATACTACTTGAAGATGCTAGGAAAACTAAAGATAAAGCTTTGAGAAAGGAAAAATATGATCTATTTCAGAAATATCTTATGGCAGATGCTCCTGTTGTCTTCCTATATAATCCAAGATTTTATTATTTTGTAAAAGACTCTATAACAGGTATCGATCTAGACAGTATAGATTACTCATATCAACGATTTTACAATATCCAAGATTGGAAAATAAGATAATATAATATCTCTGCCAAGAGGGGGAGTCGAACCCCCACCCTATTTCTAGGACTACGTCCTGAACGTAGCGTGTCTGCCTATTTCACCATCTTGGCATACACAGTAGTTATTTCTTTGAAGTTATCTTGATATCAATATTCTTCTCTTTACCTTCATCGTCATCGGGATCAAATTTCTTAAAGTCTTTTAGGAAATCTATTTTAGTAACAATTTTCTCATCCTTTTCCTTTGTTTTCTCCTTTCTGGCCTTTTTGGGCTTTACTTCTTTCTTTTCATCCTTACTCTCTTCTTTTGTCTCTTCTTCTTTTTTAGAAAGTATCTCTTTTAATGTCATATTCTTTGCCTCGGATTTGTTGTTCTCATTATTATTCATTTTCCCTTCTAACTCTTTTATCATTTTCTTCTCACTAGAGTTTCTAAAAGATACATTTAAAAGCCATGCTAATATGAAGCCTAGTGTGAAAGTAGTAATAATTAAAATAGTTAAATCAGAATTATTTGAGATTACTTGAGTTAGATTATCAAAACTAATAGCTCCAAAGGAGAAATAGATATCTTTCTTTCCATTTCTTTCTAGTAATAGACTGTTTTGAGACTCCCCTAGTTCAAAAGTGATAGAATTGGCTAAGTTACTAGCATACCCATAACGTCTTGTATATCCGGTAAAAGTATACAGACCTTCGGAAAGATCACTTAAATCAATCTCTACTTTCCAAGAACCATCTTTATCAATCTTAGTCTCGGCAGTATCAATATCTTTACTTGATGAGAGAATTAGTATCAATTCAGAATCAGCAAGACCTGTCCCAGAGATTGTTAATAAATTATCAGTAAAGGATGGAGAGTTTATAATAGGGGGTCTAGGAATAACGATAATATCTCTTTCTAATATTTGAGTGGAATCAAATGTATCTATAAATTTGAATCTGAGAGTATGAGTCCCTATTCTTAAAGCTGGTAGATTGTAAGGACTCTCTATCTGTTCAAAACCAGTATCATTAATTTCTAGCTGAACTCCAGCAGAATTTTCAGATGGATCAACAAAGGTTATGATATGACTAGGATTATCTGTTATAGAGGGAATATCAAGCAAGAGTTGTTTCAAGAAAGTCTCTTCCCTTTCTATCTCTATCTGATCTAGTTCTTCTTTGCTGTTTGCAAAAGTTTCTTTTTGAAAACTTAACAGAAGGAGAAACGATAATACTAACAGAAATATTGACCAAAGTTTTCTTCTCATTTTGAAGATTATAAATTTATTTTAAAAGAAATACTACCCTATTCTATCAATGAAAAGTATTCCTTCCAAATGATCTAATTCATGTTGTACAGCAACAGCATCGTTATCATATAATTTTTCCTTTCTTAACATACCATCTATATCCTGATATTTGATCTCTATTCTTCTGTATCTCATGACATCTTCTTCAACGTTTGGAACACTAAGACATCCCTCTGTTGTTGTAATTTTACTAAAATTTAAAGGTTTAATTTCAGGATTAATATATACTTGCCATTTATTTGTACTTTCCTTTAGTATATAAAAAACTCTTTTATGCTCACCAGTCTGAGGTGCTGCGATACCTCTAGCAGGAATCCCTATCTGTTCTTCACTGTTTTTTGCAGTATGAAGTAAGTCTTTTAAAAAGTTTCTGAATTTCTCACTTTCTATCTCATCATTAGAAATGGAGAGACTCTTTTCTCTAAGAAATTTTTCCTCTTTTTCGTCTTCTATTGTATATATCCTTAATTGTTTTGCCATGCTAGAAAGTATATCATATTTATATTTGTAAAGATTTTGTAACATTATTCTTTTATTATATTAAAATGTGCATATATAAGTAGTAGTGTTTATGAATCTAGAAGAAGATCTAGATAGATACTTGGAAGAGTATATATACAAATTTCTAAGGAGTCTTTCTTTTATCCTTTTGATTTCTCTTTTTTTCTCAGTACTATATTTCTTTCTAGAAGGTAGTCAACATAAGGTATTAAGAGTCTCCACTCTATTTTGTGTAGTATATTTTTTGAAGAAATGTTTCTTAAAAAGAAATACTACTTTCTTCTCCTATATTTTAATTTTTATTTTCCTAATACTTTCTCTTTATTTTTCATTTTTGAATGGATTTCTTTTTCATTCACTTCTATTAGCAGCAATATCTTTTTTTCTTTACTTAATAGTAATAAATAATTTAGATTTTACTTTTTTTGTCTTTCTTTTTGTAATTACTACGGTTTTGGCATGCAATTTTTTAAGAATAGAATTAGGAATGCAAGGAAATATGATAGAGCATAACGGTAATAATCTCTTTATACAGTTGTTTCTCTATTGGCTAACTGTCTTCTTCCTATACACACTGTTTAAAGGCTGTTTCTTTCTTAAAGCTTTTCAACAAAAAGTTTTAAAAGATTCAAAGAATTATAGATATTTAGCAAATATGGAGTATAAAAACAGGCTTTTAGGAAGGATATCTAAGTGTATTTTACATGATATTTCTACTCCTATAAGTGTAGTATCAGGATATTTAAGAATTAATCCAGGAGAAGAAAAAAGGAAGTTAATATATAAGGAATCAGTATTAGCCTCTTTGTTATATATTGAGAACATCTTAAATGATTCGTTAGATGTGGTTAGGCATCAATCTGATGAAGAATTCTTTGAACCAGATTCTTGTATTTTAAATATGGTAAGAATTTTAAAAGGCAGATTATGTAAAAGTAAAATTATATTAAGACTTAAACTTTCTAAAAGTACAAAGTTGAAAGGGAATAGATGTGCTTTTTGTAGAATTTTTCTTAATCTCTTTATTAATTCTGTAGAAGAGTTAGAGCTGTCTAGAAAATCAATTAAGATAATTGAAGTAGATACATGTGTATTAGATAATACCTATATTCTAAGTATAAAAGATAATGGAAGAGGTTTTAAAAAAGAACTTCTTGAAAAAATAGATAAAAACGAATTAATTTTAGAAGAGGAAAATTTAGGCTTAGGTTTGTTTTTTGTTTTTAATTCGGTTAAGGAAAAGTTTAAAGGGAAAGTAGAGATCAAAAGCAATAGATGGAGATATACTAAGATTAAAGTTTTCTTTCCTTTATGAATATTCTCTTTTTATATCTTCAAAGTAGATAGGATTAATAGCATATCCTATCCCATTAATAGTTTTAATTAATGATTTTTCTAAAGGAACATTAAATTTCTTTCTGATTCTGCTAACCATAGTATCGACAGAATATATAGAAGGATTTTTGAAATTATTTAAAATATTTGAAACTATTTGATTTCTAGTAAATACCTCTCCTTTTGATTCTATTAACATGATTAAGAAATCTGTTTCTGTTTTAGTCAAATCTAATATCTTCTCGTTACTTTTAACAATTCTTCTGTCTATATCAATATATATTCCTAGTGTTTTAACAATATTTCCTTTTAAATTTGGATTTATCAAAGATTTGATTTGAGCTTCTAATATTTCATAATTTAAGGGTTTATAATGGTATATATTTATATTGAGTTTGTATGCTTTAAGTTCATCGGTTTGTTCTTTTGATCCTGTTATTACAATGATAGGCTTGTTATTTATCTCTCTAATTTTTCTTACTATCTCAAAACCCGTAATATCTGGTAGTCCTAGATCTATTATAGCTAATTGATACTTGTTCTCTAAAACTTTCTTGATTCCATCCTTTCCGTTGTATGCATAATCAACATTTAAGTGTAAAGTTTTAATAAACTCAGAAATAGTTAGTACTAAATTAGCACTATCCTCTACTATTAGTACAGTAGGTCTTTTGTTAGGCATACGATAAGTATATATGAAAGATGTTACAGAGACATTACGGAATATATTACTACTCTACTCTTCATTATTCTCTTTCTCAGGAGACTCATCCTTTCTCTCTGGTAAAAGCAATCCAAGCAAAAAAAGTATTATGAATATGGATGTTAGTATGGCTACTATTGTTACTATTCCCATAACTTCACTATATCATATTCTTTAATTTTTGTTATCCTTTTGTCATTCTTTCTACTAAAGAAAAACAACACCCACAATAGTTCTGTTTGTAAAATCCTCTGTTTTTAATATTTTCCTCGGGAGTTATCTCTATAAATTTAATATTGTATTTGTTTTCATACTTTTTTCCTATGGCTAAGATCTCTCTTCTGTTTTGGAAATTACTGCTAAGTAAAGTTGTAGTGACAACCTCTATATTTTCTCTAACGGCGTAATTAAAAAGAAAATCTATTCTTAACTCCCAACAGAGAGAACATCGTTTGCCTTTTTTGTAAGTTTCTTTTAAAGTATTAAAATACTCTTTTGGTCTGTAATCGGGAATAACAAGTTTAGTGTTATTGGGGAGATTGTTTTTTATAGCTTTTAATCTCTCCAGATATTCACTTCGAGGGTGAATGTTTGGATTGTAGAAAAGAGATACTATTTGGGTATTATCATCTATATATTTCTTCTTCTTTAAAAAGTTAATGCTATTTAAAAGGCAATTAGCACAACAGGTATGTATAGCAATGGTGTTAATGTTTGGTCTTTTCACAAAATTTCTTAATATATATCCTACTCTAGGGTTAAAATAAAGATTTGAATAATATATAGGAAAATTATATCATCTATTATTAATATTTTTCATAATTGCTTATGACTTTTGATGTAATAGTAGTGGGTGCTGGTCCTGCGGGACTTTTTGCTTGTTATGAACTTTTAAAAGAGAAAAAGGGGATTAAGATAGCCCTCATAGATATGGGTAAGAGGATGGAGAAGAGATCTCCTGAGGAGGTTATGTCTGGTTTTGGAGGTGCTGGTACATTCTCTGATGGTAAGCTTCATTACACCGCTCTTCTCTCACATGAGAAAGCGTTCCATTTAACAACAAGAAGAAAATATCAAAAAATACTTGATTATGTTGATACAATCTTTACCTCTTTCGGAGTAGATTCAGAATACTATCCTAGTAATAACAAAGAATTAGAGGAGTTAGTAACTGAGGCTCATGTGAATGATGTAGAGTTAGTAGTAAGGAAAACTAGACATGTAGGTACAGATAAGTTAAAGGAAGTCATGAAGAGTTTTCAAAAACATCTTTTGGATAACAAAGTAGAGTTTATGGATGAGACTGAAGTAACAGATATTATAGTGGAAAAGGGAAGAATAAAAGGTGTTCAGGCAGGAGAAAAGAAGATTTTAGGGAAAAAAGTATTACTTGCTCCCGGTAGAGTTAGTGCAAGGTGGCTACAGAATCTAATGGATAAGCATAAACTAAAATATATCTATGACAAGGTTGAAGTTGGTGTAAGAGTAGAATTTCCATCTCAGATAATGAAAAGACAGGCAGAAGTACTATATGAGATAGTATATAGAGTGAGAACAGATACTTATCATGATATAGTCAGGACTTTCTGTAGCTGTCCTAACGGTATGGTTTCTATTGAAAAGTATGATGGATATGTTTGTGTTAATGGGTACTCTAATTCTGATCATGATTCTCCAAATTCTAACTTTGCTTTTCTTTGCGAAGTTAATTTAACAGAACCGGTTGAAAATTCAATTGCTTATGCTAAATCTATTGCAGAGGTTGCATCTACTATTGGAGGTGGCAAACCGATTCTTCAGACACTTGAAGATTTAAGGTATGGTAGAAGGACAACAGAGAGTAGATTAGAGAAGTCTTTTGTAACACCATCCTTAGAGGAATTTACCACTGGAGATATATCAATGGCACTACCCTACAGAATAGTAGTTAATATTATAGAAGGGCTAAAAACATTAGATACTGTTATGCCAGGAATTAATGGAGGCTCTACTTTGCTGTATGCTCCTGAGGTTAAATTTAGATCCTCCAAGATAGAGACTAACAAGCACTTGGAGACACAGGTAAAAGGATTGTATGTAGCAGGTGATGGTGCCGGACTATCTGGTTCCATTACAGGAGCTGCAGTAACAGGAATTATGGCTACAAGAGGTATGCTAGAGAAATAATTGTATTTTATTTCTGTTTTTATGATATAATTACAGTAGCTATGGAAGCTTTCTTCATTTTGTAGACTGCTTAGAGTGTAATCTCCCAATTAATGGTGTAGCAAATTTAATTTTATTTTTATAAATAATGGGTAAAAAATTATTTGTAGGAAACCTTAGCTGGGATGTTAGAGACGAACAGTTAAAAGAGGTTTTTTCTCAGGTAGGTACTGTTGAAGAAGCAGTAGTTATCATAGACAGGATGAAAAACAGATCTAAAGGATTTGGATTTGTTACAATGTCTACAGAAGAGGAAGCTCAAAAAGCAATGGAAGAACTCAACGGAAAAGAAGTTGATGGGAGACCAATAAATGTCTCAGAGGCTAGAGAAGAAAAAAGAGACTCTTTTAACGGAGGATCTGGAAGTTTCAATAGATAATAGAATTCTTACGCTTTATAAGGGAGTATTTTATACTCCCTTTTTTTTATATAGATATGTTATATTAAAGAAGATAATTTTAAGGAAGAATAAAATGACAGAACTAAATCAGATATATAAATGTGAAATATGTGGAAACATAGTAGAAGTTGTACATACGGGGGCTGGGACCTTAGTTTGTTGTAATCAACCTATGGTATTAATGAAAGAGTTTACAGAAGATGAAGGCTTTGAAAAACATGTTCCATCTCTTGCATTTGAGAATAGTAAATTAATAGTAACTATTGGAGATGTAGAACATCCTATGGAGAAAGAACACTACATAGAGTGGATAGAATATATAGCTGATAATGAGGTACAAAGAGTATATTTAACACCTGAAGATAGACCTACAGCAACCTTTAATTTTAAGGAAAACAGAAAGTATACTGTAAGAACATACTGTAATATTCATGGACTTTGGGAATTAAGGATGTAATTAATATGTTCCGGAGAGAATCCTTATAAATTGTTCCATTTCATTGTATACCTGTGTCCGAGATAGAGTGGTTTGATTATCCAAGGAGTGATCTATAGCTCTACCACAAGAAAATCCTAGATTATATCCACTATCTAAAACTTTTTTAAAAACTATTTGATTACCAACACATCCAGGGTATGCAAATGCATTAACAGGTTTTTCTGTTAGTTGCTCAAGTGTATTTTTACTTTCGACAATCTCTTTTTCTAGTATAGCTCTGTTTGAGACTCTTGAGAGTATTGGGTGTGTAGCACTATGTGATTGGATATCCATTCCATTATCAGAGATCTCCTTTACTTGCTCTTTAGATAATAATCCGACTTCAGAAGGAACAAAAAATACTCCTGTATGTCCATATCTTTTAAGAATAGGAAAAGCTACTGAATAGTGAGTAGGCAGTGAATCATCAAAAGATATAACAATACTTTTTTGTGAAGGATTAACACCTGAATTTAAAAGAGAGAAAAACTCACTAGTAGATATACTTCTATAATTCTTCCTAGTTAGATAGGCTATCTGCCTTTCAAACATTTCAGGATCTACATAAAGTCCTTTTTTAAAATCACTATTATTTTGAGGTACATGTGCTATATGATGATACATCAAGACAGGGACTCTGACAGTTCCTACTTCTTGATTTGAAGGGATAATGTCATAGTCAGTATCGAAGTTATTACTATCTACAACTTTTGAAATAATGTCTTTGTCATCAGTAATGTATGGAAATAGTACAAGAGAATTATTTGTATGTTTTAAAAGGTATCCTACTTTAAATTTATCTTTATTTTTTTGTTGTATAGGAGGAATTTTCTCTAAAATTTCTATAACAATTAATTTTTCATCTATACTATCTTCTTGATTAAAATACTCTATTACAGCATTAACTTCTTTTTGAAGATTCTCAAATTGAGGAAAAGATGAAGAAGTCTTCTCTATGTGTTTCTGTATGTTTATGTAATTCTCTATGTCATTTTCTATAATTATCTCTATATCACTGTATCTTGCAATGGTCTCTAACCTCTCTCTTTGAAAAAGAGGTAGTGAATATATACCTTTCCCTTCTATAAATGACCTGCCTCCAAGAAAGGCTATTTTAGTTTGTAAGCTAAAAACTTTTCTCTTTAGACTTTTTCTTAAGCTATCATATTCTAACGAAGAGTTTCTAATTTCCTTGAACCTGTCTATAAAGTAATGTGAAAGTACTTGGGAAGATATATATATTTGGTTATTACTATGACTTAGTTCTTTGTATTTAGAGGATATATCTATGTAAGCATTTTCTTTTTTAATTTGTTCTTCATCATCTTCTTTTTCAGCTTTCTCCTCTAAAAAGACATATCCATTATTTAAGAGATATACAAGATCTTCATGTGTTAATATTAAATTGTTTTTCCTTACAACTTCTTCAAAATTTAATGGCAACGTATCTAAAATTCCTTTGTTTAAATCTTGAGCGTTACTTTCAAGAAGTTTTACATTTAAAATATCTTTTTGGTCTTTTAATCTAAAGTTTTTTACAAAGGGATTAAGAGTAGAGAGATATAAGAGAATCAACATAAAAAATAATATAGGTATAATTATTAGGTATATCTGTTTTTTATCTATCTTCTTCTTTTTCAATTAAAAAGCAATATAATTAGAATTTCTACAGTATATTATACGATAATTTGAAGGAATGTGATGTGGATCAATCATGTGACATAAGTCTAATTGATCCACATCGGTGGAAGTTTATTTGTCTTGTCTTTTTATTTGAAGCTTGGCTTTCCAGCCAGTTTCAATATATTTTTGTAATTTCCCCCTACAGGTTTGGTCTTTTTTTGTGTTGTTTTCTTGTTGTTTTTTCTGTTTTTTTGTAGGCTGACCCATCAAATCTGCCTCCTTTCATTTTGGGTCGTAAAATTGTAAAAGACTACAGTTACATAGTAGCAGAAAATTAAGATTTTGCTAAGACAGATTTTCCTCTTTAATTCTTCCTCCTCCTATAACGATATCTTTCTTGTAGAATACAACAGATTGACCAGGAGTAATTGCTCTTTGTTTTTCTTTAAACTTTACTGAAATATCACCATCTTCAAGAGGTGTAATTATTGCTTTAGTTTCTTTTGCTCCATATCTTATTTTTGCTTTTACTTTCATAGGTTTGTTTAACTTCTTAAAGGAAACTAAATTAGTATCTGTAGCAACTAATTTGTCTTTGTATAAATCTTGCTCTTCACCTACAACCAGGATATTATTTTTAAAATCAATATCAATAACATACAGAGGTTTTTTAGATGAGATTCTTATTCTTTTTCTCTGCCCTATTGTGTAATTAGATAATCCAGTATGTTTACCAAGTATGTCTCCTTCTTTATTCATAATATCTCCTTCTTTAATGCTACTATTGCTATTTCTGGATATGAAATCACTATAGTTACCGTTTTTAATGAAGCAAATATCTTGACTATCAGGTTTTGATGCAACAGAAAGTCCTAAATCCTTTGCTATTTCTCTTATTCTCTTCTTACTAAATTCTCCTAGTGGAAAAAGGGTGTGAGAGAGCTGTTCTTGTGTAAGATTATAAAGAAAGTAAGATTGATCTTTCTCTTGGTCTTTTGATTTCTTTAATAGAAATCTATCTTTTTTCTGAACAACCCTTGCATAGTGTCCTGTTGCTATATATGGAATATCCATCTCAAGGGCTTTTTCTAGTAGATGCTCAAACTTGATATGTCTGTTGCATACGACACATGGATTAGGCGTTCTTCCCTCAAGGTATTCCTTTGTAAAGTATTCTATTACTTCTTTCTTAAATTCATCTTTTAAATTAAGGATATGGAGAGGAATTTTTAATCTAGAAGCAATCTCTTTGGCTTCGTTATCTATATCTGACCATATCTGAAAGGTAATACCAATCACTTCATATCCTTGTTTCTGAAGAAGTACAGCTGCTACAGAGCTATCTACTCCACCACTCATACCTACTAAGACTTTTTTCTTTTTCATAGAAATATTCTAACAAATATTACAATTACTGTTTACTCTGTTTTGCTCTGTAATCCTCTATCGCAGCTTTAATAGCTTCTTCTGCTAAATTAGAGCAGTGCATTTTAATAGGAGGAAGTCCATCTAATGCATTTGCAACTTCCTTGTTCGTTATCTCAAGTGCTTGTTCTAAGGTTTTTCCTTTTACTAATTCAGTAACCATACTACTAGTAGCTACAGCAGCACCACATCCAAATGTAAGAAATTTGATATCTGATATTTTATTATCTTTAACCTTAATAAACATTTTCATAATATCACCACATCTGGGATTTCCAACCTCCCCTATTCCATCTGCATTCTTTATCTCTCCTACATTCCTTGGGTTCATAAAGTGATCCATAACTTTTTCACTATATTTTTCCATAACAGTAACTTATTATTTTAATGGAGACATTCTCCTTAATTTTTCTACAATATCAGGTAATACCTTTAATAGGTACTCAATCTCTTCCTCTGTATTATCTTTTGAAAATGAAAGTCTTAATGAACCGTGAGCTATCTCATGAGGTAAACCAATTGCAAGTAAAACGTGTGATGGTTCTAAAGAGCCTGAGGTACACGCCGATCCACTTGAGGCTGCTATACCTAGTTGATTTAGCATAAGCAGTATTGATTCTCCTTCAATATATTTAAAACAAATATTAATATTGCCTGGAAGTCTTTGGACTGTATCTCCATTTAGCATTGTATCAGGGATACTTTCCATTATTCCTTTTATGCATATTTCTCTTAAAATTTTTAAGTAGTTGCTCTTCTCTTTTATATCTTTAGTTGCTAATTCTGTAGCTTTACCTAATCCTACAATACCAGCGACATTTTCAGTACCAGCTCTTTTACCTTTCTCTTGCTCACCACCGTGTAGAAGATTATTTATTTTTGTCCCTTGCTTTATGAAAAGAACCCCTACTCCTTTGGGTCCATTTATTTTATGCCCAGAATAGGTTAAGAGATCAATATTTAATTTGTTCATATCTATATTAATATTTCCTACAGCCTGTACAGCATCTGTATGAAAATATATGTCTTTTTCTTTTGCTATATCTCCTATTTCTTTAATAGGTTGTATGCTCCCTATTTCATTGTTTGCATACATAATGGAAATTAAGATAGTATCCTCCCTTATAGTTTCTCTTAGCGTATTTGTATCAATAATCCCATTTTTCTTTACAGGAAGATATGTAACTTCGAAACCTTGTTTCTCTAAATATTTACATGTATTAAGTACAGCATGATGCTCTATACTTGTTGTAATAATGTGTTTCCCTTTCTTTTGATTTGCAAATGCTACTCCTTTGATAGCCCAATTATTTGATTCTGTTCCCGAGCTGGTAAAAAAGATTTCATCAATATTGCAGTTTAAACTTTGAGCTACTTTTTCTCTTGCAAGATTTACAGCATCTTTTGCTTCCTGACCTAAAGAATATATACTAGATGGATTTCCATACATATCCGTTAAGTAAGGCATCATTTCATCTAAGACCTCTTTGCTAATTTTGGTGGTTGCAGCATTGTCAAAATATATATTCATAAGTAAGGATAATACTACAGACACAGTGCTTTTATGTCAAGGGTAATTGACAGTTCTCTTGGAGATTATTCCATCTCTATATGTTTTCTCTCCTCCTCTTTAACCTCAAATCGCACCTCTGCATTCTCACTAGCCACAAATTCTCCCTCTTCATGTACTTCTTGAACAGTATCAGTACAGATCTCATCTTCTTCAGGTTGGTAAATTGTAGAGATTACTACTACTTGTTCAGGATAGCTCTCCATTACTTCTGCAGATATACTTACTGTGTAACAGAAATTAGGAAGAGTACCAACTACTGAGTATCTCCATAGGTTTTCATCAACATAGTCATATTCAAGCTTTAAAGAATCCTTATCAATTTCAGTTATTACGGAAGAATCATCTGTACTATTATCATCTTTAACATCTTTACTATTCATACTCTGATATATACTGTAACCAAAACCTCCTACTACTGTTAGTATCATTAAGAATAGTCCTAGTTTTAATATATTCTTCTTTTCCATTTTTGAAATGATTAATTTAATTATTTCGTTACTTTTTCTACAGCAATTGTCTCCTCGCCTCCATTACTTTTCCTGTCTTTAACTGAAAAGATAAGTAAACTCCAAATACCTGCTAACATCATCAATATCCCTACTACTCTCATAGTTAAATCAAAGTATATATCACCTAAGTTTGCAATATAGCCAATAGAGGCACTAAAGATAGCAGTAGAAATACTAAGTATAGTTTCATAGAATCCATATTGAAAGCCTTCATTTCCCTGTTTAAGATTTAAAGCAAAAAGTTTCCTCCAGCTTGGAAGATTCATAGAAACGCCAAGACCAAGAACGAATTGAAGAATGAAGTAATGAAAAGGTTTTGTGATAGAGGGATAGAAAAGATAAGGCAAGCCCATTAGTACAATTCCTAAAGTTAAAAGTATAATTTCATCTTTATCATCTTTTAACTTATCCGTTATATATCCAATGGGCATCTGAAAAGCTGCTCTTGTAAAGAAGTATATTCCTGTTCCTATACCGATGAAACTAACAATATCTTGACCTAAATTTTCTGCCAGATACAGTCCTGCTAAGTTTGAAATTATAACTAAAGGACCCCATGTAAATGAATCGGAAAGAGTTAAACAGAGAATAACTTTGTTTAGTTTTTTAAACATATACATGTAATCCTACATTGTTGGAATATATTTTTCAATATGGTACATTAGGAGGTATGAATGTACTGGATTTTACATACTTTCAGATATTTTTAGGGATCATTTCTGCTTTAGTTCTGTTTCTCTATGCTATTGATAATCTTAGTAATGAACTTCAAAGTTTAGCTTCTGAAAAGTTTAGAACAGTTATTTCCAGAGTAGTTAGGAACAGGTATGTAGGAGCTCTTGTAGGTATTCTGACTACAGCTATTACACAATCATCTATGGTGGTAATTGTTACAGTTATGACGTTGGTAAACACAGGAGTAATATCGTTTACTAATAGTTTGGGAATAATGTTAGGTACTCATATTGGAACAACAGTTACAGCTCAATTAGCATTGGTTAATTCTGCAACTATTGCATCAATATTAATAATAGTAGGGTTTGTTTTAGGATTGCTAGGTAAAAGATTCCGTTTGATAAGTAAACCAATTTTTTTCTTAGGTCTAGTTCTCTTCTCTCTTTATCTTGTTTCTCTTAGTATAGAGCCTTTGAGAGGAAGTCCAGAAATCATGCACCTATTCTCTTATCTTTCTAACCCCATATTAGCCTATGTGGTAAGTGCTATATTTACTATTGTTGTTCAATCAAGCTCTGTTGTTACAGGGATGGTTGTCATATTAGCTTCAGGAGGTATGATTCCCATAGAGGTTGCTATCCCCATGGTCTTAGGAGCTAATATGGGTACTAGTTTTACAGCACTATTCTTATCTCTTAAGTTAAATCTCTATGCAAAGAGAGCTGGTATCGCAAATTTCCTTTTTAACCTTTTTGGTACTGTTCTCTTTATGATATTTCTTCCCTCATTTACTCTTTTCATAGTATCAATTACAGATACTGTAGGACAGCAGGCTGCCCTAGCCCATCTACTTTTTAATGTTTTTAATACCACTATTTTCTTACTTTTACTTAAGCCTTTTAAGAATCTAGTTGTAAAAATAGTGAAGGGTGAAGAAGAGGAGATTTTGTTTGAAACAAAATATATTGGTAAGGGTGAAAGTAAAAAACTTCAAACTAGAATAAGTGATATTAAAAAAGAATTAGCCTACTCTATAGAAGGTACAGTAAAGATATATCAAAAAGCACTATCTGTTTTTTACAATCCTAGTAAGCTTGTTTTAATGGAGATTCATAAACTAGAGACATTAAATGATTTTCTAGATGATGAAATAACTAAGGCGATTGTTTCTCTTTCAAGTTCTAAGTTGTCAGAAAGAGATGCACAGGAAACAGTTACTCTGATTAAGATTTCCAACACTATAGAGCAGTTGGGAGATTTGGGTAAAGATTTTTCTAAAATATTTCAAAGAGTTCATGATTTTGGTATAGAAGAAAAAGATGTAAATATTGAGAAACTAAAAGGTATTCATGATAGGTTAATAGAGTTATTTATAGTAATTAAAAAAGCCGTCTTGGGATGTACAAAGCAGGAGTTAGCAGATATAAAGGAGAAAGAGGAAGAGATATATGCTCAGATAAGAAAAGAGTATGATACTCATGTAGATAAGTTACAAGAAGATAGTAAATATAGTGGAGGTATATTTGTAGATGCTATTTCAATAATAGAATTAAGTGTTTCAAAGATAAGGGATATTAGGAAGTTACTTTTAAGAGAGATAAAGAGTTACTCAGAGGAATAGTCTTCCTTCTATTTTATAATATTAATTTCTAATTTGAGATCTATGCCGTATCTCTCCAGCACATCCTCTTTCATTTTCTCTATAAACTGATATATCTCTTTTCCTGAGGCTTCTCCTTTTGTGATTACACAAAGAGCATGCTTGTCAAATACACCTACATTACCTTCCCATTTCCCTTTCCACCCTAATTCATCTAAGAGTTTACCTGCAGATATTTTTACAGAATCATTGTTAGAAGGATAACTTGGAAGATTTGGTATTATTTTTTCTAGCTCATTATATTTCTCCTTACTAATAATTGGATTTTCAAAAATACAGCCACATGTTCCATACTCCTCAATTAATGGTAACTTCTTTTCTCTCTGGTTAATTACAGCATTCATAATATCTTGAATACTGTAAGGCTCTTTTGCAAATGTTTTTAATTCTTCTTTCAAACCTTCATATGTCCTCATCTTTTCTAATTCTTTATGATATTGCTCATCTCCTTCTTTTCCTCTCTTGTATTTCTTTAACTTAAATATGGCAGATACTATTATATATTCCTCTTTCCATTCATTTTTAAAGAATGTATTTCTGTATCTAAAACCACACTCTTTTGGAGAGAAAGTTTCTATTTTTAAAGTTTTTCTGTTTAAAGCCTCTATTGATTGTACTGTATCTATGATCTCTTGTCCGTATGCTCCGATGTTTTGAGCTACTGCGGCACCCACAGTACCTGGGATCATAACTAAATTTTCCACACCTGACCAATTATTCTCTACACAAAATCTAACAAAAGTATCCCATATCTCTCCGCTAAACACTTTTACTTCAACAAACTGAGTGTTTTCATCTACAATTTCTTTTCCTTCCAACCCTATTTTCAATGCTAAACCATTCCAATCATCTACCAACAGTGTATTACTTCCCTGTCCTAAGAGTAATATTCTTTCATTTGGATATGTTTGTAATACTTCTTTTAACTGCTTAACACTCTTTACCTCTGCAAAGTATTTTGCCTTAACATCTGTTCTAAATGTGTTGTATTTTTTAAGAGAGTAATTAGTTTTGATAGTAACTATAGTAGCAGAAAAAGAGATATTATTCTAATAGTTCACCAATAGATTTTCTCCTATTTATTCTGTATATTACCTCTGCAAAGTAATCTGATATTGTTAATTCTTTGAACCATTCATTTTCTTTTAGAAATTCTTTTGTATGATAGGTAGCATCTGTCCCTATTACTTTCTCTAGGAGTCCTTTTTTGTAAAGTCTGTTAAAATTTTTAATAGCATCACCATTAAAAAGAGCTAATGTGCATAGTGCAACTGTTTTTCTAGGTTTCATTTTGTTTACTTTTTCAATCGTTTTTATCAAAGTACCACCAGTATCTATCATATCGTCAATGATATATACCTCTTTTCCTTTAACATCACCAAGTATTTGTATGTTTTCTACACAGTTTTTCTTCCTGTAATCTCTCTCTTTGTATGCAAATGCAATATCTGTGCATAACTGTTGTGCATAGTAGTTTGCTCTTTTAGAACCTCCTAAGTCAGTTGGCATAATTACACTTTTTTTAGGGTTCTTGATTAATTTATTTAGATAGGGTTTAAGTACATAGCCACCTTTTAAGTTATCTATTTTGGCTTTTCTAAAAAATCCTTGTATTGCACTATTATGTAAATCAATGGTAATAACATGGTCTACACCCATCTCTCCTTCAAGTTCCCATGCTACTCTGGCAGCTGTGATACCATCTCTTCCATCCTGTTTGTCCTGTCTAGAGTACGGGTATGATGGTAATACTGCCGTTATTCTCTCAGCATCACATCTCCTACATGCATCTATAGTTGTATACAAAGCCCTTAGATTCTCATCTACACTCATTCCATCTGTGTGATTTTCTACATCCTGTATTATATATACCTCTCTTCCTCTAATACTCTCACTTATTACTGTCTTAATCTCTGTATTAGCAAACTGTATTCGTACAGCCTCTATTAGATTAATTTTCCGGGTAGTTTTCTTTGAGAGACTTTTTACTATTTTTTTTGCTAATGGCATTCCTGATTGACATGCTATTATTGAGAACGGTGCTCTTGAATTTGTCATAATGGGTATTCCTTATCTTACATTATATATTACTCTATATTTTTTGTTTTGTAAAAGGATGTCGTCCGATAGTGTTGACTATGTACCTTATTATACCTATACTCTATTAATATCTTTAATTACATCTTTAATTTGTAAGATTAATGAGAGGTGCATTAAATTATTATTAATATAATTATGAAGGGTAAATACATACCTTTTTTAATTCTGCCCTTATTTGTATTTTTATTTATCTCAATTAGTCCGTTAGGGATCAGAGGTCAACAGGCACCAAATCCAGAAACAACAGAAATAGTGGGTGAATGGAGAGATACTGGAGAATGTATAGCAACAGAGTGTGATTCTACAGAAGGAAAAATGGAACAGACATGGTATGACTGGGTTTGTGAGGATTGTCCAGTTGTAGAATTTGAAGCAGAGACAACTATTCCTGCTCACTGGGAAGATTGTCCGGAAGGATATGTTCCTAGTAAAATATTTAGAAACAAATGTATCAAAGTAACTCAAAAGGGGATAGTAACGGTAATAGTAGGATATTGGGATCGTTCATGGGTTGAGGAAAAGACAATAATAGGAAAATTTCAAGTTCGCTATGAATTAGATGAAGAATCTGGTCTATGTACAAAACCTGCTAACATGCCTACTGATGATATTCCACCCTGGGCAGAATACGTCTATGTCGAATTGGAAGATTCAGAGCAACAGTGTAATTTTGTTGCTACTGACAAGACACAATTTGTTGAGTGTGATAATGCAGAACCATTTACATGCGAGGTTGATGAAGGAGAAGTATTAGGTGAGAAAGATGAACCAAAGAAAGAAGTAGAAGTAGTATTAACAGAAACAGGTGCAAATAGTAATACCTTTGTATATGTAATACAAACATTACTAACAGTATCTACCCTGTTAAGTGGAATATTCCTCTCAAAGAAATATATAATGTAATATATGTCTAAAAAATATTACATAGTAGCAATAGCAGTACTCCTTGTGAGTACTGCTTTGTTTACCTACTTTGTCTTCATTCCAGCTATCAAACCATATGAGATAGTAAATACAGAAGTAGAGCACATATCAGAGATAGAAGAAGATGAGGTTGAGGAAGAGCTACCTACTCTCTTTGAACTATTTGAAATGAAACAGGGAGAGACAAAAATAATGGGAGCAGAAATATTAAATAGAGAATTGCCAAACAGTTGGTTAGGAAAAGAGATCTCTTTTAAGTATACATACATTGGAGAATATACACCTGAAATACAGGAACAATTGGATGATCTACTCTTAGATGAATACAAATGGCAAAAGCAATTAGATGAGGAAGGAAATGTAGTAATGGGAGGGATAGTGCTATCTAAAGATGAGACATATCAGTTACATACACACAATACATTTACAAAAGGAGAGAGATTCTTTCTCTTGGGTGATCTCCTAGATCGCTTCTTTACAAATGAAGAATTAGAAGGGACACAGATTAAATTAGGAAATGTGACATTAGAATGTGTATGGGAGAAAGATATAAAGCTGTTAGAAGGTGCTACAGTCCCATATGCGGACTTAATAATATCTACCTGTTTAGAAAGATTTGGTGATAGAAGATTGGTAAGTGGTTGGAATATCCTGCGAGAGTAGATATAATCATTGAGATATGGACAGTACAGAGTTTGAAAAGGACTCTGCCCCATCCCTAATAGAATTTTTAGAAGAGAATGATATTAAAGCAGTAGCATTTGATATAGATAATACTGTTTTAGATACAAACTTACTCTTTCACGAAACACTGTATGAATTAGGAATAGAGATAGCCCTTGCCCTACCATTTGAAGTATCTCCTTCCTGCTATGAAGAAATAACAAGACAGTTGGAGAGTGCTGTTTATGATGTATATTATAGAGATAAGAAGAAACCCAAACTCATAGGAGAACAGATGAGAGAAGCACTATCTTGCTTTTTAAAAGAATTACAAATTAAAGAAGTAACTCCCATGATGGATGAGATAATAGATTGGTATGAAGAGAGACACTATTCACTCTCACCTATACCTTTTGAAGATGTAGGTCAACTTTTGGAACTAATACATAATTCTAAAAGAAATATTGTGTTTAATTCACATGCACAACAGGATTGGACAGAACAGAAGGTAGTTGTATTATCTAACCTGTTTGATAACTCTCCTACTTTCCAATATTTAGCTGTCCCTATTGAAGAAGAGAAAGATCCTGACAGTTGGAAAACCGCTTATGAAATGGTAAAGACAAATCCAGAGAATGTATTAACAGTTGGGGATAACTTCAATTCTGATATTCAATCTGCTATGAATGCAGGATGTAAACATCTTGTATGGATAGATAGGAGAGGGGAGAAAATTCCTGAAGATTTTGTATTAAAAGAAGATGCCCATCTTTATATAATTAAGAATATAACAGAATTAAAAGATATAGCAGATGAGAAAAGATATATTATGTAAATAACCTGTTATTTAATGATATTTTTTAGTATATTAGAGTATGTACTCTTTTAAGAATAGAAAAGTATTAATATTTGGATTAGGGTTAAATGATGGTGGCCTAGGGATGACCGAGTATCTTGTTGAAAAAGGTGCAAAGGTAACTGTAACAGACGGGAAAAGTGAAGAAGAGTTAAGATCAACATTAAAACAGTTAGAAAAATACGAAGGAAGAATAACATTTCACCTAGGAGGACATAAGGAAGAAGATTTCTTAGAAAATGACATTATTATCCGTAATCCAGCTATAAAGCCTGATAATAAATATCTTAAAATTGCCAAAGAAGCAGGAAAAAAGATTGAGATGGAAATGAGTCTTTTCCATAAATTAACACCCTGCCCTACTATTGGTATTACTGGAACAAAAGGAAAATCAACAACAACGACATTAATATTTGAGATATTAAAAGAGGAATATGGAAACAAAATTATTCTTGGAGGAAATATAGGTAAAAGTGCAGTTAGAGTTGTTGATAAATTGAATAAAGATAATCTTGCAGTTTTAGAACTATCTAGTTTCCAATTAGATACAATGGGAAAGAATCAACTATCTCCACATATTGCTGTTGTTACAAATATTTATCAAGATCATATAGATTGGCACTCTACTATGGATGAATATATTGAAGCAAAGGAAAATATCTATAGATATCAAACGCCAAATGATTACCTGGTAGTTAATATTGATAACAGTATTACTAAAAATTTCAAAGATGATTGTCCTTCCAATGTAATCACCTTCTCTTTAAAAGACCCTAAAGCAACATACTTTCTTAATAGTGATCTTGAAGTCTTTCACAATGGAAAGAAAATATTTAAACTTGATAAGATCCAACTTAAAGGAGAGCATAATAAATATAATATACTTGCAGCTATAGCTGCTACAAGGACATACGGTGTAAAGGATGTAAGTATTTTAAAAACATTAGAAAGATTTAAAGGTGTACCTGGAAGACAGGAGTTTGTTCGAGAATTAAATGGGATTAAATTCTACAATGATACAACGGCTACTTCTGTAGAAGCAGTTCTTGCTATGCTTGAAAGTTTTGCCCCTGATTATGAAAAAAAAATAGTTATGATAACAGGTGGGATGGATAAGGGATTGGATTACTCGTTGCTTGAGAAAAAGATGCGAGAATCTCTTAAAGCTCTTGTTCTCTTGGAAGGTAGTGCTTCTGAAAAAATAGAGGTACAGATGAAGAATTTTGAAAATATACATGGATTGTACGGTGATTTTAAAGAGGCAATAGTGCAAGCCTACCACTTAGCTGAAAAAGGAGATATTGTAATACTCTGTCCAGGGGCTACTAGCTTTAATATGTTTGCTAATGAGTTTGATAGAGGTGAACAGTTTGTAAATCATGTAAATTCTTTAGAAAAATAGATGAAGGATTTATCAAATCTAAAAAAAGTCCATTTCATAGGTATAACCTCTTCTTTTAGTAGTTTTTGTGCCAACTATTTAATACAACAAGGTGTAGAGATAACTGCCTCTGAGATCTCTCAAGATTCTGAGGATGCAAAAAGATGGATTAGGAAAGGTATATTGTACAAAGGAGGGCATAATGAGAAATACATAACAGATGATATTGATCTAGTGGTGTATCCTACAGGTCCAATACCAGGTAATCCTGAGTGTGAGGCTGCTGAAAAAAAAGGCATACCTACTATCCCCATTGCAGAGTTAACAGGTTTAATTAGTAAGAGTTTTAAGGTAATAGCGGTTGCTGGAACACATGGGAAAACGACTACAAGTGCCCTAATTGTATGGATGCTTTTTAAGAGTTTTAATGCTCTTCCTAATTTCATAATAGGAGATAAAATTTTGGAGATAGATAAATCTTGGAATTTTAATAAAGACAGTGAATACTTAGTAATAGAGGCATGTGAATACAAAGAACAGTTTCTAGAGAGAGCACCTACCCCTTACATTACTGTTATTACAAATGTAGAGTTAGATCATACCGACTATTTCAAATCTCAAAAACAGTATAATCAAGCTTTTGTTAAATTCATATCTAATACTAAAAATAAGGTAATTGTTGATACAGAAGGAACAAATATAATAGAGATATTAGGAGAAATAAAGGATAAGAACTTTGAAATATTTGATATAAACAGTATAAGGGAGAAGTGTGGGAATGTAACAGCAGGATTAAAGGGAGAGCATAATAGGCAGAATATACTTAGGGCATGCGCAGTAGCAGAGGTTTTAGAGAAAAAGGTTGATATAGAAGATTTCCCAGGAATAGCTTCTAGATTTGAATATAAAGGTATTACTCCTAATGGTATGCCTATCTATCTAGATTATGCACATAATCCAGGAAAGGTAAGTGCATGTCTTAGATCTGCAAGAGAGAGTTTTCCCGATAAGAAAATTCTCTTTGTTTGGCAACCACACAGCTTTGAACGTAGCTTTACATTTAGAGAAGAGTTTGCAGAGAGCATTTTAGATGCTGACATAGTATATATTCCTAATATATTTGCTCCCAGAAGAGAGAAGCAGGAGTATAGGGAGTTGATATCAGAGGAAGAATTTGTTGAAACTTTAAAAAAGAGAAATCCTGGAAAAGAAATAGAATTTCTTGGTGATTCGGAGAGTTTTGAGAAGACATCTTCCTTGCTGCTAGAGGAAAAGTTTAATAGTGATTATGTAGCTATCCTAGCAAGTGCAGGTGATCTGTATAAAGTATTACCTAATTTAAGTTTAAAGAAGTAACTCTTATGAAATTTGGTAGTAATCTTAAAAAAGTAGTAATTTTAGGAATAGGAGGAAAAGCCTCTTTTTATGTTGCAAGATTTTTAAATTTGGCAGGAATTGAACTTGTTGGATATGATTTACAAAAAAGTGAAAGGACAGAGGATTTAGAAAAATTAGGTGTGAAAATCATTTATCGGAATCCTGAGAAAGGAGAATCATTTGATAGCGATATATTCCTCTACTCTAATGATCTCCCTCAGACGTTACAAAAACAGGTTAAAGAAGATAATAAGAATGTTGAAGCAGTTGAGATAGGAGCCTTTTACAGAGATATAATAGAATCTTTTAAGCAAGGAAATATGGATAAGCAAGAGATAGAGGCTTTTCATAAATCAAATATTGGACCTCTGTTTAGTGTAGATCAAAGCAAGATGAGATATATAGGTGTTACAGGGACTGATGGGAAAACTACTACATGTACGATGATTTATCATTTGTTAAAAGAAGCAGGATTTAAACCTGCATTAATTACAACAGTAGCTGCATATATAGCAGATGAGCAGATAGATACAGGGCTGCATACTACTACTCCCTCCTCACAAGAGATGTACGATCTGGTTAAAAAAGCAGAAGAAAGAACCTGTACTCATATTATTATCGAAGCAACATCTCATGGACTGCAACAGGCAAGATTGGCAGGTCTAAAAATGGATAGTGTAGGTTACACTAATATTACATCAGAGCATTTAGATTATCATGGGAATTGGGATTCGTATCGTAATGCAAAAGCTCTGTTAATAAAAGACTATCTTAAACAAGATGGTAATGCAGTACTAAATCTAGATGATGAATCTTTTGAGTATCTATCACAATTTGTTTCTAAACCAATTACATACAGTTTAGAAAAGGAAGCAGATTTTCAGGCATCAGAGATAGATGAACAAGATAGTGGTGTGTCATTTAATCTCCTGTACAAAAACAAGGAATATAAAGGGAAAATTCCAATACTAGGGAAATGTAACGTAAGTAATTTCTTGTGTGCTTTAGCTATATGCCATAAAGAAGGTTTAGGTTTAGAAGAAATATTGGATTCTATCAAATCATTTAAAACAATATCTGGAAGGATGGAGGTCTTTCAAAGAAAACCCTTCTATGTAATTATCGATCATGCTCATACCTCTAATTCCATTAAAATGGCTCTAGAATCTACAAGATCCTTACTACATAGTAAAGGTAAATTAATACATGTTTTTGGTTGTGCAGGTCATAGGGATTTTTATAAACGAGAGGAGATGGGAAAAATCTCAAATGAGCTGTCTGATGTCTCTATTCTAACAGCGGAAGATCCTCGCTTAGAAGATTTAAAATTAATAAATGATCAGATAGAGGATGGTTGGAGAAAAGGCAGTAACAAGAGTGGAGAATTATTTAGATTTGATTATACAGATAAGAATGTACAGGTAAGGCGTGACGCAATAGTGAAAGCATTTGAAATAGCAAAAGAGGGAGATGCTATCCTTATCACAGGTAAGGCTCATGAACAATCACTCTGTTTTGATCAGACAGAGTATCCCTGGAGCGATATTGAAGAAGTTAAAACACTCCTTGTAAAAGAATAATTTTAATAATTTAAAGATGAGATATACAGGTACTGTAGTAAGAGGGATTAGAACTCCAATAATAAGCAGCGGTGATGATTTAGGAAGTATAGTTGTAAACTCCATAGTAAAAGCATCAAAGAAGGAGAAATTTGAATTAAAAGATAGTGATATTATTGGTATTACAGAGGCTGTATTATCGATATCTCAACAGAACTACATATCACTTGATGATATAGGAAAGGAGGTTAAGAAGAAATTACCAGTAGATGATATAGCATTAGTTTTTCCCATACTTAGTAGAAATAGGTTCAGTATGATACTTGAAGCAATTGCTAAAGAGTATAAAAAAGTCTTTGTATTACTAAGTTATCCTGCTGATGAAGTGGGGAATCATATTATGGATGAAGAGAAGATGTATAAGCTAGGATTAAACCCCTACTCTGATTCTTTTACAGAGAGAAGATACAGAAATCTTTTTGGTAAGAGCGTTAAACATAAATTTACAGGTATTGATTATGTAAAATATTATAAAAGCTTTGGAGATAATGTTAAGATATATTTTTCCAATAAGCCAGAATATATTTTAAAATACTGTAAGAATATTTTAGCCTGTGATATACATACTCGAAAAAGAACTAAAAGTGTTCTAAAAAGAAAAGGCGCAAATATGGTTTATGGATTAGATGATATATGTAATAGGAAAAATAGTAAAAAAGGTTACAACAAAGAGTATGGACTTTTAGGTTCAAATAGAGCTACAGATGATAAATTAAAACTTTTTCCTAGAGATTGTGATCTGTTTGTAAGAGAAGTACAAAAGCTTTTTAAAAAATATACAGGTAAAAATGTTGAAGTACTAATCTATGGAGATGGTGCATTTAAAGATCCTGTAGGTAAAATATGGGAATTAGCTGATCCTGTTGTATCACCAGGCTTTACAGAGGGTCTGAAAGGACAACCAAAAGAGGTTAAGTTGAAATATATATCGGAGAATTGGGATGGTGAGAATGATTTAGAGGAGTATGTAAAAAAGATCATATCTGAAAAGCACACAGAGAAATATGAATCTAAGAAATCTTTAGGGACGACTCCAAGACAGATAACAGATCTTTTAGGTACTCTTTGCGATTTAACTAGTGGGAGTGGTGATAAAGGGACTCCAGTTGTATATATACAAGGCTATTTTGATGACAGGAGTGTAGAGTGAAGTTAGTTTAAATAATTGGAGGTGTTACTCCTTTCTGATTTTCGTACCTACTGTTCTTCTCCCCTACTATTGGTTCTGAGAGTTTTGCAAAAAGATATGTCCCTATCTTCTCTCCTTTATGTAAGACAATATCAAATTTACCTAAATTTTTAATTTCCAAGACAGATGACTCTGAACTAAAAGGCACTCCATCTAAGATAAGAGCAGTTAGATGGATAGTCATCCCTGCCCTAGCATAAGTGGATCTACCATCAAGCATTGTTATTATATCTCTATCCGTACGTATACTTTGTTGTGTAGAGCCTAGTACAAAATCATTTGGTTTTAATATATACGGTTTTGTTTTAAGGTCATATTTATCATATTTTAAATCTGTAGGTTTTTTTGTATCAAATATCTGCTTAGGTTTAGGAATTAATAGTTCATTGCCTAAATTAACTGTTATCCCTTTTGTTTCAATATGAAGCTTACCTTTTACGATTATCTTTCCCTGATGTATGTACTTACTTATAGTTTTATCAGAAAGAAACATCTTAGTGGACAGTTAGATTAAGTACTACAATAATATATCATTTGTTATTTCTTTGTCTAGGTTGAAAGATATTTTTAATTATGTGATACTGACTTATAATTAAATTTTTAGTACTTTACAATGGGATATATAGATGATATTGAAGAGAAAACTTTAGCTAACAGTAATTTTAGAGAGGTACTTTATACAGGTAAACATCTCCAATTAGTTGTTATGTGTCTTAAACCAGGGGATGATATTGGTGAAGAGGTACATGATCATGTGGATCAGTTCTTTAGAGTAGAACAGGGAGAGGCAAAAGTATTAATTGATGGAGAGGAAAGTGTAATTAAAGAAGATATGGTAGCTATTGTACCTGCTGGTTCATTACATAATGTAATTAATATATCAGATATTGATTTAAAGCTTTACACCATCTACTCTCCTCCTAATCATCCTGATGGAACAATTCATAGGGATAAGGCAGAGGCGGATAAATATGAAGAGGAACACCATCATTAATTAATTACAGTATAAAAACCAAATATAGTATAATAATCAAATAATTGTTATACTACTGTTATGGGAACAGGAGAGTTAAAAGAGCAACTGTCTTTACACTCTTTTTCGGACCAACTAATAGAAGAATCTTCTAAATGTCTTCATGACTTCATTGATGAGAATCGTTACAGAAAGTATGAATTAATTGATCTTGTTAATTGTATAGACACAGATACTCTAAATATGATGAGTAATCTTTTGGATGAAACAGTAGGAAAGTTAATATATGAGGATATTGATAATAAATCATTGGATATTATTAGTGAGACATTAAAGGAAAATACTTCTGAATGGAGAGATTCGTCACAAAGGATATTAAATATTACTTTGGTAAAAAAAATATTAGAAAATCAAACATATTGGTATAGTAATATTGAAGAGAAGTTGATAATGAGAAATTTCCATGAAGAACATACTGAAGATCTTGCCTTTATATGGCTTTATACTCTGAGAGTTAAGAAGCAGAAGGAGAGAGATAAATATGAGAAGGAATATCATCATAAATTATAAGAGACCTTGATAGTATTCCTTATTCCATTGAGATTTTATCTGTCTCCAAAATTTCTATATTATTCTCTTTAAGTAGCTCTGTTAAGATTCCATTTCCTACAATTAAGTTGTTTTTAAAAGTCCCATCATATACTTTTGTATAGCCACAGGAAGGACTCCTATCTTGTAAAATAGCATGAGTTATATTAAATTTTCTGCATATATCTAATACCTCTTTTGCTCCTTTTATAAATTGCTCAGTAACATCTCCTCCTTCTTTATTTACAATTTTAGCTTTTCCATCTAGTACATCTTTACTTGTATATCCTTCTTCTATTTCTGCAGGCAATCTAGGTGTAGGTAATCCTCCCAACTGTTCTGCACAAAGAGGTATGAAGAAGTGATTATTTTTTAATAGAAAGGTAATAATCTTGTTATTCCTATTATTACCACCACTATATTTTGTATTCATACCTAATAGGCATGCACTAACAATAATTCTCATTTTTAAGTATTAAAACATCGATCTCCACAGTCCCCAGGTCCATTTTTAATGTAGAAATCCTCATTTAATTTATTTGGACCAAATACAGAATAGATGCGTATTTCAGGGTACTCCTTGTGAATATTTTCTATACCCTCCTTTGCAGCATGTAGAGATAGTATTACAGTATTTTTAGTATCAATATATTTTTTACAGATATCAATACATGCTAAGAGTGAACATCCTGTTGCTAAGGCAGGATCTGCGATTATCACAAACTTGTTCTTGAGAGCCTCCATTCCTCTTGTGTAATCAGTTAATGCAACAGTTTTACCTTTTATAGTTTTTCTCCAAGCACTAACAAATACTATAGAACAATCAGGAAATGCATCCCCTACTCCCATGCTCATATTTGTACCAGCTCTTAATACGTTAATGATTCCTATTTTTGTATCATCTACAATAGTTTCGTTTAGTTCTCCTAAAGGAGTAATAGTTTTCACCTTTTTGTAGGTAAAATACCTCTATTTGCTAAATCTAAAGCCATGTATAGGCCGAGTTGTTGCAGATACTCTCTGTATGCATGAGATTTAGTATCAGTATCATGCAGATTTAATCCTATCTCTTTGATAATTAGATTGTTAACTATAGTGAAATTATTCATCTTTAGTAGCCTTTTCCCATATTGATAAAGTATATATCTTTTCGGTATCTATATCTTTTACTTCATCTATGTATTTTGTAGCTATATCCACAGTTTGCTGTAACTTATCTTTGTTGATATAAAAGAGACCTTTTGTACTACCATCATCAGCTTTGTAAAGTTTACCAGATTCTACACCCATTCTAATATGATGTTTTTTAGCAGTTTCATCTCCTTGAATAAAATCTAAATCTATCCTCTCAATTGCGTCTTCTGGGTTTTGTATAGCATATTCCCATCCTTTTATAGTTGCTTTAAGAAATCGTACCAGTAAGTCCTCATTTTCTTCGAGGTATTCTCTTTTAACAAAAAGAGCATCTTGTAGCATAGCTACACCTTCATCTTCCATATCAAAAACAGTAAATTCACTCTCATCATACCCAGCCTCTATTGGTAACCAATATTCATTGTAAATAGTTGCAGATGCGATATCTATTTCTCCATTTAAGAGTTGATTCATATCAAAATTTTGATTAACTAAAACAACATCTCTATCTCTATCCAATCCTTGCTTCTCAATGAAAGCATAAGGTTCTAACTCATTACCGCCAGGCCATGTCCCTATAGATTTACCTGTGATATCTGCAGGAGATTCGACTCCATTCTCTTTGAAAGCCATCAATCTAATCCCTGATCTTTGCATCCCCTGTCCAATATTTACTAACTCTTCTCCAAGGGATATTGCAGGTAGAACATTACCTGTCCATGCAACTGCTATATCAGCATGTCCTGCTATTAATACATCAACAGGATTAATCCCTACTCCCCCAGGTAGTATATCAATATCAATATTCTCCTCTTCATAGTAGCCTAGTTTTTCTGCTACTAGGAATCCCATAAATTGACCCTGCTCTACCCATTTTAATTGTAAAGTTATTCCATCCATATCACTCTTTTCTTCTCCCTTATCTATTACTTTTGTAAATAGGAAATAGATTCCTACTGCTGCTATTACTAAAAGTAAAAGCCAAATAAGAGGAGATTGGGAAGAACTTTGTTTTTCTTCTTCCATAATAAAAATATAATTAATTTAAATAAATTTGTACTTATTTAGGTTTTTTGCCACCTTACTGTTTTCTTCTGTATGAAATTAACAAAAGAATAAAAAATAGTACCAAAGATAGTAACAAATATGATAGCTGCCCATACTAACTTAAGATTGTAAAGGCCTCTCTTAGAAAGAATAAATACTCCTATACCAGCATATCCGCCAAAAAACTCAGATGTAACTGCAGTAAAAACAGCTAAAATAGTATTTACTTTAATAGTATTTAAAATAGTAGGAAGAGATTTAGGTAAAAGGACTTTATTTAATATCTGTCTTTGGGTTGCTGAGTAGGAAAGTAGTAAATCATGATGTTCCTGCTGTATTGTAGTAAGCTCGTGTAAAGATGAAATAAATGTAGGAAAAAAGATAACTAATGATACAATAACTACCTTCTGTATTTGATTATTACCTATTATTCCTCCTAATATAGCTGTGAGAGCTATTAAAGGAATAGAGTTAATTAAAATAGAGGTGTTGATTAATGAGTTAGAAATCTTCTTTTTTCTGTACACAAGTAAAGCCAATATTAATCCTAAAAGATTCCCTACTGCCCATCCAGGAATAATTTCCCCTATTGTATAGGTCATTTCCTTTGTTAATATGTCTAAATTGTTGGAAATAGTACTTACAATATCAGAAGGTTTTACTAGTATAGTTTCAGATACATGAAAGATATGTAAAGGCAATTCCCAAAGTACAAAGAAGAGTATGATACTAAGTGCAGAGATGATAGTATGTTTTTGTTGTTTAATTGCTTGCTTCATTTAAATACTCTCGTATCTCCTTTATATAGTTAAAATATTTGCTACTCCCTTCATACTTTTTTCTAGGATAAGGTAGATCAATCCTGACTGTTTTGTGTATAGTAGAAGGCTTCTTTGTTAAAATTATTACTTCCTCAGATAGGAATACGGCCTCTTGAATACTGTGAGTTACAAAAAGAATTGTCTTTTTTAATCTAGTCCATATTTTGATGATTTCTTCATTCATCTTTCTTCTATTAATTTCATCTAAAGAGCCAAAAGGTTCGTCCATAAGGAGTAGTTCAGGGTTGTATGCAAGTGCTCTTCCAATAGATACTTTCTGTTGCATCCCTCCTGATAGTTCACTAGGTCTGTAGCTGGAGTAAGATGTTAGATCCAATATATCAAGTAGCTGTTTTATCTTTTTATCCCTTTCTCCTTGGTATCCCATTATTTCAAGAGGAAGAGATATATTCTCAACAACATTTCTCCATTCTAATAAAGTTGGTTTTTGAAATATCAATCCGATATTTCTATTTTTAGATGCAGTTTCAGGTTTTTCTCCATTAACTCTAATCTTTCCAGTTATCTTACAGGTATCTCTTGTAGGTAACCCACTAATTAATCTAAAAAGAGTTGATTTGCCACATCCTGAAGGTCCGATAATCGAAACAAAACTTCCTTTTTTAACAGTAAAATTCATATCTCTTAGTACATGTAAATATTTGTCATTACTATCAAACTGTACATTAAGATTTTTAATTGTTATCACATTGGAATTGTCCATATCTGTATTTTTTGTTAATATAATTTCCGAATTTAGAGATAGCTATGAAGAAAAGTAAAGAAAGAATAGAGATGATAGCAATACTTACCCATACTCTTGCTATTAACAAGTTGTTAAAAGAATTATATATATCCTTTCCAATACCGTTTTTAACTGATAATGGAAGCTCAGTTACAATACTTGCTACAATACTTGCTGTAGTAAGGAGTTTCATATTGATTAATAGTGTAGGAACCAGAGATGGAAGAAGAAGATATTTGAAGATATATTTCTTTTCTTTTGTATATGAGTAAAGGAGTAAGAGATAATGCTCAGGTAGATTAATTATTGCCTTTCTAACAGCTACAGTAATGGGGAATATGTTAAAAAGAATAATGATAAATATCTTTGTTGTGGTACTATAACCTAAATATACAGCTACTATGGGAGCTAGTGCAGGTACAGGGATTAGTTGTGTTAAGAAAAGGAAAGGGAATAGTATTGAATTAAGTAAGTTATTTTGAGATACAAGTATTCCTAAGATTGAACCTAATATTAGAGATAAAAGGAAGCCAATCCCAGCATCTTTTAAGCTATATAGAGATTTCACTAGTACTGTTTGGTATCTATTAGAATGCTGTGTAAAAAATTCTTTGTGTATGAATTGATACAGAGTTGATGGCTTAGGAGCGATTCTAAGGGGAATATCAAAGTATACAAAAGTTTTCTCCCATATGAGTAAGATTATAAAGAGACTTAATATTGTAATTACTATTTTCTTTATTGGGATATTTAAAAAAAAAGACCTTTTAGGTCCTTTTGAATCATTCTTTTCTTTTTTATCTTGTCTTAGAATTTGCACTCTAAGAATTCAGTATATCTTTGATAAAATAGTGTGTCAAGTTTTTTAATTATTTCTTGTATAAACTCTTGGAACTCTTTCACTAACTCCTGTTAAAATATTACCTATTGGAATCTTACTTAACTTAGATAAATTATGTAGAGATATATTATCTCCCCAAAGCTCTACCCTGTCTCCTACATATGCCTCCCCGTTTCTTTTTAAGTTAATCATTATTTGATCCATACATACATTACCAATAACAGAGTATGTTTTTCCATTAATATATACATGTCCCTTATTTGACAATGGAAATGGATATCCGTCAGCATAGCCTACAGGTAAGGTTACAATTCTGTTAAGGTCTTTGGTTGTATAAGTTCTGTTATATCCTACCTGAGAATTTTCCTCTAACACTTTGAAATATGAGACTTCAGTATAAAACTTCATAACCGGTTTTAACAGTTTCTGTGTTTTAGAATTAAGACCATATCCATAGAGTGATAACCCGGGCCTAACCATGTCATAAAATGAGTCTTTATAATTATTAAAAATAGCCCCAGTATTTGCCAGATGGATAATTGAGGGTAAGGTATAGTTTTTCTTTATATATCTTAAGACGGAATTAAATCTTTTAATTTGCGATTTTGTATACTCTTTATCACTAAAAGAGTTCGAAAAATGAGAAAATATCCCAACAATATTGATGTTTTTTAAATTGTAGGTTTTATCTATAAATTCCTTCTTTCTATCCCATTGCACTCCTATCCTACCCATTCCCGTATCTATTTTGAGATGGACTCTTGCCGTTTTATTTAATTTAGTAGCTATCTTTGAAATATTTTCTATCTTATCAATAGAGGATCCTGTTATATCTATATCATATTTTAAATATAAAGGTATTTGATTATCGTTAACAGCTCCTAAAACTAATATTGGTTTCTTAATGTTATGTTTACGTAAATAGATAGCCTCTTCAATGTATGCAGTACCTAAATAATCAACATTTAATTTTTCTAGCTCTTTAGATATTTCTACTAATCCATGTCCGTACGCATTAGCCTTTACAACTCCTAATATTTTGGAGGGCTTTACAATGTTTTTAATTATATGATAGTTTTCTCTTAGATTACTTAGAGATATTTCGACATAAGTTGGTCTGTTCCTAAATGTTTTGTCATTGAACATATTATGACTCCTCTCTAAAAATTCACACCCTACTCCTTTTAGCAATTAAGGTATCGTTATTTTAATAAGGTTCAATCCTGTTGTCAAAATACTTCATTCTGTTTGATGATATAATTTTGATTGAAATAGGTAATTAAATGTAATAGCTAATTATGAAGAGAAATATATATTGGAATATCTTTTTACTTGTTTTACTTTTTCATTTTGTAGTCCTTCTTCTTTGTGTTCTATCAGTTTTTGGTCTATTAGAATTAAGTTCATTAGGAACCTCTAATTACGTTTTAGCATATGTACCTAGAATCTTTTTAATCTGTACTTTCTTACTTTCCTGTTTTTTTCTCTTTAAAAAGAGAAAATACCATAAGGATATGTATAGGACAGTAGCTCTCTCTCTTCTCTCCTTTGTTCCTTTTTTAGATACATTAGGTAATTTCTATGGTTGGTATGATATAAATAGTATTTTAAAAATCTTCTGGTATGATGATATTATCCATTTTCTTAATCCTATCTTTGTTTCTTTAGGTTTGTATATATATATTTCTAAAATTAAAAAGATAGAGAGAAAAATGTCTCTCTTTCTCTCTGTAATCCTATCTTTAACTCTATCTAGTCTATGGGAAATATATGAATACTGGAGTGATACTTTGATTGGTACCGATATGGTTAAGGGAGGGTTAGATGATACTATGCAAGACTTAACTTTTGGTTTGTTAGGGGTTGCTGTTTTTGCTTTGTTTGTGATTATCTGTCAAAAAAAGAAAAAAGGGGAATATCACCCACAAAGGTTTTAATCATCGACATATGAACAAAACTATCAACAATTTAAGAAAAGAATTAAAAGAGAATGTTAATGACCATACTAAAAATACGACTCAAAGATTTTTTAAGGAAGAGATAAAAATCTATGGAGTTAAGATTCCAGTAGTAAATAGTATTGCAAAGAGATATTTTAGAGAGATTAAAGAGTTAGATAAAGGAGAGATATTCTTACTGTGTGAAGAGCTGTTCTCATCAGGGTATATGGAAGAATCATTTGTAGCATGTGATTGGTCTTACAATTTAAGAGAGAGTTATGAAGAGAAAGATTTTTTAATATTTGAAGATTGGACTAAGCAATATATTAATAATTGGGCAGTATGTGATAGGTTCTGCAATCATACAATGGGTTCTTTTCTTAAGAAATATCCTAAATATGTAAAGAATTTAAAAGAATGGACAGGATCTAAAAATAGATGGGTTAGAAGAGCTTCTTCTGTTTCATTAATTATCCCAGCTAAGAAAGGAGAGTTTTTAAAAGATGTTTTTGAAATTGCAGATTTGCTTTTAAATGATGAAGATGATCTTGTACAAAAAGGTTACGGTTGGTTATTGAAAGTTGCAAGTGAAATTAATCAGAAGCAGGTATATGATTTTGTAGTAGCAAGAAAAGATACTATGCCAAGAACTGCATACAGGTATGCTATTGAGAAGATGCCTGTTAGTTTAAAGAAAGAAGCGATGAAGAAATAGTTTCTTAGCAAGAAAGGTTTGTCTTTTAAAATATTTAAATTAAATAATAGTGTTTTAAATTATGAATATTAAAGATATACAGAAATGGGAAAGAGATTTCTCTCGCAAGAAGGGTATTGCACAGGATGAGGAGAAAGCAATAAAGATAGGAATATTAAAATTAACAGAGGAGGTAGGTGAATTATCAAAGGCTATTTTAGAGAAGAATTGGGAAGAGGTACCTGCAGAGGTTACTGATGTTATTGTGTTTGCTTGTAAGCTTGCTAATATAGCAGAGGATTTTCATAATACAGAGAAGTTGGAAGAGGTTATGGAGGCTAAGTTAGAGTTTTGTGAGAAAAGGGTATATGACAAAGAGAAGAATAAATTTGATAAGCCAGCAGATAAGAAGTTTAAGTAGAGAGATAATAATATTTCTTATACTAACCACTTATCTATTTTGGATCCAGATATTTTGCCACTTAAAAACCCATGTAGAGAGTTGTACTTGTTTTTCAGAATTAAGAGAGAAGACATTTTGAAAAGAAGAAAAAGCAAAAGAAGAACTAGGAAATGATAGCAAAAAAGAATCCTATGGAACAGAGGTAGTTGTGGCCACATACAAATCCTGCTTTTGAGACCTTAAATAGTCAATGTTTACCATATTATTTAATAGGTATTTGAGACTTACCAAGCAAAATTGTTTTCCTTTCTTTTGTATTCTAGAATGCACTACGATGAAAAGAGATAATAAAAGCTGCATTGTTGTGATACTAGTAATAGTTGGTCTATACTTGCTTTTTAGAAATGTAATTACTTCTTCGAGAGCAACTGAAGGTATAGATGATTATAATGACTGCGTTGAAGAAGTACGACTTATATATAAAGAAATAATTCTAGAAGCTTGTGAGATGAATTCCTCAGTACATGAACCAGAAGTCATTAAGGATTGTGTGAATAGGTTAAATGCTGCTAAGGAACGTTATCTGATAAATATAATTACAGAAGAGATATCTCAATGTGAATATTATTTGGGCAACTAAATCTTAAAGAACTTCTCGGTAAAGAAACTCTAAAGCCATTTTTGTTATTAATTAAGTCTATCTTAATGCTATAACAGATAAGGAATAAGTTGTGGGAGTAAACGATTTTAGCCTCTTTAAACTTTTAATAAATGTTAAAAAGGGTTAGAAAAACTACCTTAGAAAGTATTTTTTCAAAATTTTGATATAATACATTAATGATTAGAAGGTTGAATGACTATCTAAACATAAGTAACAAGGAGCTTGCAAGGTATGGAGCTTTTAATAGTTTTCTTGGTATTGATACAAAAGTTTTCTTAGACCCTCTACTTTTAGGAAATCTGAATACCCCTGAATTCTCTGCTTCCAGAGATCGTATACGTGAATATTATCGAAAGATTATTGTGTTATTAAATGCTTCAAAAGAAGAAGGTGATGTTGCTTGGATAGAAGCTTTTAAACGATTGAAAGTAAAGGAGATTAAAGGCTTTTCTATCGGTTATGGGAATCATTCGGATGATGGCAATGGGATTGGATCTAAATTAGCGGAAGCTATTGTGAGGAGGGCAAAAGAAATAGTTGATATGGGAATTGAAGACCCTGAGATCTTTGAATTAATAGGCTTGTTTGAGGAAGGTATAGGAGCAGATAGATTAAGTGATCTCACAATAAAGATTGTTCACAAAGATCTCTTAGCATATTCGGCCAGAATAACACAAGAAATAGGCTTCTCTAATTTAATAGCAGTAAAATATAAAGAAAATAAATATTTTCTACCAAGGAATCCTTTAGGTACAAAGCCTATTTATTTTCTTCCTCAAAATGCCCTGAGAGACTTACCAATTGCTCTGGATTGGGATGAAATTGAAATTGTGACTAATTTTAATATAGAATTGAGAAAAAAAGTAAATCAAGCAGTATCTGAAGTTTGGCAAAAATCTGTTAAAGAGAAGAAGAAAAAAATGATGCAAGTTATAAGACAGGACCCAGAAATCCTTAAGAGTATGATTGAAGCCTACAAACATTCTAAAGGAAAAGGATATGATTTTGAAAATGATCCTAATGTTGAAATTAAATGGTTATCTATTGGTCAGAAAATTGCCAAAGAAAATCCTATTAAAATTTCTGCTTCTAAAAAATATACAAAGAAGAGTGTTTGTAAGATTTTGGATCAAATAATAAAACAATATAAGAAATTGATAGAGTTTAATGGTCTAAATAACGAGTTATATAGAAAAGAAGGGTCAAAATTGATTCCTCATCATGAAAGAGTTGCTCAGCGTATATTTTTCGCTATCGCTGATACTTACTGTGCGGCAAATAATATAGGAATCAACAGAGAACCTAATGCTGGCTCTGGTTCTGTTGATTTTAAGTTTGGAATTGGTTATGAGGATAAAATTTTAGTTGAGATCAAACTTTCTAAGAACCCTGGGTTAAAGAATAAGTATCGTTCTCAAGTCGATATCTATATGAAAGCTGAAGGAACTGAAGAAAGTATATATCTTGTAATTAAAGTTACTGAGAAAAGTAAGCAATTGGAAGAATTAATTGAAATTGATGAGGAGGCTAAAAATTTGGGTCAAAAAGTGCCAAAACTCTATGTCATTGATGGAACAATAAAACCGTCGGCTAGTAAGAGATAAAATCTTTTAATGTAGTATTTCTTGTTTTGTAGTTTTTTGGGTATAATTTCTTAAAGAAGGCATGTATACATTATTTGTTTATATAGATGAAAGTGGAGATCTGATCTTTTCAAACAAAGGATCTAATTATTATATAATTACTTCGGTTATTACACATAATCCTCTTCCTGCAATTGAAAAGTTAGAAGAGCTAAGATTGGAAATTCTAAGTCAAAATAAGTTTCCAACTCTTTCAGATGACTATTTGCAAAAAAATACTGCTAATGGTTTTCATGCTACTTATGACAAGCAAGTTGTTCGAAATGAAGTTTTTGATATTATCCAATCTTTAGGTCATACAATTGCTGTCAATGCTGTAGTTATAGAAAAAAGAAAAGCTAATCCTTCAATTCGTGATACGAATAAGTTTTATTCTAAAATGTCTGCTTCTTTATTGAAATATATTCAACAGAAGTATCGGTATAGTAACCTGTGTATAATGTTCAGCGGTACTCCAACAGAGAAAAAAAAGAATTTATTCAAATCAGCCATAAAAACAGAGATTAAAGCTCTTTCAATTACTAAGTCCTATAAGATTTATTTCCCTAATCCAAAATCTGATAGATTTTTAAATATTTCTGATTATGCATGCTGGGCAATTGCTAGAAAGTGGGAGAAAAATGATATAAGAAGTTATGATCTAATAAAAAGCCAGATAAATGTACCTGAGTTAGATATATTTCGCAGAGGGGATGGTACTTTGTATTATTGACCTCTTCTCCTAGATAATTCAGCTTTCGCCGAGTTTCCTCCAACTATCAAAGCCAAAGGGGCTCTTTCAGAGAAGAGGTACCTTTGAATAATAATAACAGTGTATGTATCTTTTGTAAATATTCCTCACAAGTAATTCAGAAAAATGCTGCTATGTCCCTCTTTTTTGATTCCTTGGTTTTTATCAAGTCAAAATTAATTTAGACATTTTCTATGAGTTGTTTAATTGGTATTCTAGCATTTGAAAAATAATCAAACTTTATGTTCTACTGAGAGTCTTCAGTAGAACATGGGGTCAGATAAGGGACATAGTAGAACACTTATCTGAAGGTATAACAATTAATAGATTCCTTTTAGAAACAATTGAGAGTGTGTTGTATTCAAAAGTAACTATTCCCAATGTATAATCTTCTAATTTATGAAAATATCAAAATCAGAATATCTTATGTATCTGGATGCTCCAATGCATCTGTGGGCATATGTACACAAGAAGCTAGATTCTAATATCATAGATACTTTTACAAAACATCTATTTGAACAAGGATATGAAGTTCAAAAATATGCAAAAGAATACATTGAAAAAATACTGATTCCAGATTCTTATCATAATACTAAGCAATTTAATCTTGAAGTAACAAAATCAGATGGGTTATTTGAAGCAAGGATAGATTTACTTGTTTTTAATGAAAAGAAGGGAAATTGGGACTTAATTGAAATAAAGAGTACTAATGATATCAAACCTATTCATCAAAAAGATTTGACTTTTCAATATCTTATTTTTTCTAAGCACTATAAAATTGGTAAGTGTTATATTTTACATTTGGATAAAGATTATGAAAGGAAAGGTCAATTATCAATTAAAGAATTATTTACATTAACAGATATTACTGAAAAGGTTTTTGAATTAGTTGAAGCAGTGAATATTGAAAGATTCCTAGCTTTAGAAGTAGCTCAACTAGAAGAGTTCAAAGAAGTAGAAGCCTGTATTAAACCCAAGAAGTGTCCCTGCAAATCCCTTTGTCATCCAGTATTACCTTCTTACTCCTTATATGATGTTGCCCGTATTAGTAAGGAAAAAGTAAATTTTATTAGGGATAATTATTCAAATGATATACAGGATTTACCAAATGATAATCAATTAGGTAAATATGCACTAACTGAAATCCAAAGAAAACAAGTAGATGTGGCTCAAAGAAAAACATCATATATTGATATATTGGGGATAGAATCTTTCTTAAAAGAACTTAAATATCCTTTATACTTTATTGATTATGAAAGTTTTATTCCTGCTATTCCTATGTATGACAATTATAAACCCTATGATCAAATGCCTTTCCAATATTCATTGCATATTAGAGAATCAAGTGATTCAGACTTTATACATAAGGAATATCTAGAATGTTCAGCTGTTGATCCTTCTGTAGGTTTAATAAATTTTTTAAAAAGAGATATCCCTTTGGATGGTGGATCAATAATAATTTGGAGTAAGTTTGAAAGAACTCAAAACAATGCTATGAGCAGAAGATATCCAAAAGAGTCTGAATTTATTGAGAATATTAATTCTAGGCTTTGGGACTTGATGGAAATATTCCAGAAATCAATGCTTGTTCTTCCAGAATTTAAAGGTAGCTATTCTATTAAAAATATTTTGCCTGTTCTTGTACCTGAGCTTTCTTACAAAGGTATGCCTATTGCAGATGGGTCAGTTGCTATGACAAAGTGGGTGCAGATGGTCTATGGAGGTGGGATTACAGCCATGGATTATTCAGAATCTGAAGATGGTTTTTGTACAGAGGCTATAGATATTCCTAAAGAATCTGTGAATAAAGAAGAAGTCAAAAAGAATCTTTTAGAATATTGTAAGTTAGATACCTGGGCTATGGTAAAGATTTTGGAGAAAGTGGAATCCATTATAAAAGCTTCTTAAAATTATGGACTAGACAGGATATCCCTAGCTTGTTATACTATTTCTAGAAGTACTTGGGTGGTGCTTCGCTTTATCTCAATAAGGCAAAAAAACAAGAAGGAATGTAAGACACTAAGTTATTTAGAGTGTCTTTTTTGTTTAAAGATGTAATTGAAAATAAAATTGAATCAGTTTTTGAAAGTAAGCACCCCTACTCTGGTAACAATTATCCAAAGCTTTTAAATCTCCTTGAAAAGACAGAAGGAGGACCTATTCAAAATGGAGAATATTATGTTAACTCTTTAATCAAATTTATCAGTATTTTAAATGAGGCAGAAGAGGAATCTCAAAGAAAGGAGGTAATCCCTGAAGAAGTCAAAAAGAGTTCTTTCAGAGATAGACAGAATGGAGATTAGTGAGATTCAGTTTGTTCCTGTTAAACCTCAAGGTGGTCTTGTTGCTTTTGCAAGTTTTGTATTAAACAATTGCTTGTATCTAGGGTCTATTGGTATAGTAACAAGGCCAAGTGGAGGATACCGTTTATTATATCCCAGTAAGAAGGTTCTTAATCAAAATTTTTCAATCTTCCACCCTATTACTCAGCAATTTGGTATAGATATTGAAAGAAGAATACTCTTAGAATATGAAAAGGTAATGAAAATGAATGATAGACACGGTTGTTTTAACAATACCAGTACTTAGAGAAAATATTCTTGCTCCTGAGAGATTTTCACCATCTGCTAATGGATTATTTAAAGAACCCTTTTACAAGGGATATACTCCATGTAAATTAAACCCATCAAAAGAGCAAAAAGATGAAGGGAGATATCTTCCAAGATTAACATTGTCTTCTAGACCTAAGAAGGGAAATTGGGAGGTTTCCCTAAGGATAGAGTTCTCTGCCCCAAAGATTCTATTTGGAAATAATCTAAAAGAAGTTGATGATAAGGATTATAAAGAGTTAATATCTGAACTTTGCTTCAAACTCTTTACAATGGGCATTAAATTAGATCAAGAACAGATAGAAAAGGCTTCTGTATCTTCTATACACTTCTGTAAGAATATACTCCTAGAACCCTACCAGAGCTGCTCTATGGTCATCAATGAGCTAGAAAGGTATGGGAACTATAATGAATGGTTGGATTTAGATAAAACAAGCTTTAGAAATGGAGGACATATTCTTCATCTTCACACTGATAGGTGGGAATTTGTGGTATATGATAAGTTAAGAGATCTTCAAAGAGCAAAATTAGGTGAAAGAAGATCTGTTGATAAAGATAATTACTCCCAATTAGACATTTTTAATGATGATAAGAGCAAACAAGAAATTTTAAGATTGGAGTTAAGAATTAATAGTAAAATAAAGATTGCTACACTATTGTCAAGTGTTGGCTGTGGTATGGCTCTAAAAAACATTACATTCAGAAATATCTTTAAGAAAGTTATATCAAGGAGATTATTAATAGCATTTTTAAGAAAGATAAAAATAATGAGGAGTATTTCAAATCAGAATACAAGTAATAGCAATATTCTTTCAATCTGTGAGAGCATAAAGAAGTCTCTTCCTCTAATAACAGATAGTGAAATAATGAAACTAACTTTTGGTTTTATTTTTATCAATGAATATGGAATTAAAGCTTTTAAAAGGTATATGCAGTGGAATACCAAAAAAGCATATAAATGGAACAGATTCTATAAAAAATTAGAGAAAATTTATACAGTGTGTAATAATAGAGACACTTTGGAAATAATTGAATCAAAAATATGAGTACTAAAAAAGAATTAAAATTTATTGATCTTTTTGCAGGTATTGGGGGAACAAGAATTGGGTTTGAACAAGCAACTAAAGAGTTAGGTTTTATTCCTAAATGTGTGTTTACATCAGAGATAAAGACTGATGCTATTAATGTTTATTCTCAAAACTTTCAAGATAAAAAAATTGCAGGTGATATAACCCAAATTGAAGCAAAAGAAATTCCGGACTTTAATTTCCTTCTTGCAGGTTTTCCTTGCCAACCTTTTAGCTCTGCAGGAAGCAGAAAGGGATTTTTAGATACAAGAGGAACTCTATTTTTTGATATAGAAAGAATATTAAAAGAGAAAGAGCCTGAAGGTTTCCTACTTGAAAATGTTGAAGGTTTGGTTAATCATGACAGGGGTAGAACTCTGTCTACTATTCTCCAATCCCTTGAGAATCTTGGGTACAAGGTTGCTTGGAAAGTTATTAATGCAGCTAATCATGGAATCCCTCAAAATAGAAAAAGAATCTATATTGTTGGAAGAAGAGATAAGTTTGTTTCTTTGGAGAATTTAGTACAACAAGAATCAAAATTAGAAGATCTTTTAGAGAAGGATTTGCCTGCTTACAAATCTAAATTTACTAAAAGACTTTTAGAGCATTATAAGTTAGATGAACTTGTAGGGAAATCTATAAAGGATAAA
>JBAYOB010000003.1:0-42543 GCA_041678505.1 Candidatus Dojkabacteria bacterium
AGACAGAAAAAGCAACAAGAAAAAGAAAGCTCCTGCGATTCTCACTAACAAATATTCTTTATTACTTACCCTCATAGTCACTAAAACCTACATATAGAGTCATCCTCTACAATAAATGTTATTAAATTAACATAAAGATTATTTTTTTCATTCAAAATCCTAAGTCTAATTTCGTGTTCTCCTATACTCTCAGTTATTAAATTGTATTTTAATGGATTAGGAACTTCCAATCCCTCTACTGTAAAATCATACATACTCTCAAGCTCACTATAGTTAGCATCTCTTTTCATCTGAAAATATAGATTTTCTACATTAACAACTCGAGATGGATGATCACACACTATTAAAAATTCTTCTGACAATTTGTAAATCCCATCCTCCCCTACATCACATTCTTCTACCTCTATCTCACCTGTTTCAGTATCAAATGATTTTATATGACATGGACCTACTATAGAAAACCAATCAACTGATTGTTCATCCTCAAAATCGGTATAGTAAAAATCTTCCAATACTGCCAGCTTTTCTTCAGATAGACTTACTTCTGTATCTAAGGAAGGCTCTTCTATTTCAGTCTCTTTTGAGATTAGATATATGCCCCCAAAAAGAAGGATTACTGAAAGGAGAAGAAACAAAACAAGTAGGCCAGAGAACTTCCCTTTTGATTTCATTTGCATACCCCTAACTGTACTAAATATATTACAAATTGTACACTATAATTCATTAATTTCAAATAATCCGTTAGCTTCTTGATATAATGATAACTATGAAAACTAAATGGAACTTAAACCAACTATACAGCTCTACAGATGACCCTAGGATAGAGAAAGATGTAAAAGAGTCTATAAAAAAAGTTTCTTCTTTCGTTAAGAAATGGAAAGAAAACAAAGAATATTTAAAGGAACCTAAAGTCTTGAAAAATGCTTTAGATGAGTATGAAGAATTTAACAAAGAACTTGGTATATTTGACAAACCTCTTTACTACTTCTCCCTTCTTAACTATCTAGATCAAAGTAACACTGAAACAAAGGGAAGGTTAAATCAACTTGGTGAACAGGCTACACATCTGTACAATGAGATACAATTTTTCGAACTTAATATATCAAAGATAGACAAGCAGAAACAAGAAACTTTCCTAAATTCTCCTTACCTTAAAGATTACAAACACTATCTTCAACAGCTCTTTAAACAGGGCAATTTCCTACTAACAGATAAGGAAGAAAAGGTTTTTAACTTAATGTCTAAAACCTCTCATTCTAACTGGGTTAATATGCTTTCTGAACTTCTAAGTAAACAAGAGATAGAGGTTTTGAATGAGAAAAAACAGAGAGTTAGAATTAGTTATAACGAGATATCAAAATATCTTAATTCTCAGGATAAAAAAACGAGAGATTATGCTGCAAAACAATTTAACAGAGTAAATGAAAAATACAGTGAAATCGCCGAGTTTGAAATTAACTCTGTACTTGAAAGAAAAAAGATTAGTGATGCATACAGGAATATACCCAGACCTGATCTCTTAAGACATATTGGAGATGATATGAAAAGTGAAGTCGTAGACACATTAATTGATGTTGTTAGTAAAAACTTCGACATTTCAAAACAGTATTACAGAAAAAAGGCTAAACTACTTAATCAGAAAACCATAGGATACCATGAGCGAAACGTACCTTTAGGAAATATTAAGAAAGAATACTCATACAAAGACAGTATTAAATTAGTTAAAGAAACTTTTAAAAACTTAGACCCTGAATTTTTAAACATAGTCAATACTCTTGAGTTAAATGGGCAGTACGATGTTTTCCCTAAAAAGAACAAAAGCGGAGGTGCTTTCTGTATTACAGTAAACAAAACCTTACCTACTTTTGTTTTATTAAATCACAACAATACTTTAAATGATGTCTTAACACTAGCACACGAGAGTGGTCATGCTATCCATTCTACAATGTCAAAAGGACAAAACTCTTTAAACTACTCCTATCCTACTTCTTTAGCAGAGATAGCTAGTACATTCTTTGAAGATTTTGTCTTAGATGAAATTTTAAAAGATGCAGATGATGAACTTAAATTTAATATTATCGCAGAGAAATTAAATGGAGATATGTCCTCAATATTTAGACAGATCGCTTTTTACAAATTTGAGAAAGAATTACATGAAAAATTTGCAAAAAAAGGTTACTTGGACAAAGATTTGATATCTGAAATTTTCTGTAAGCATATGAGGGCATATTTAGGTGATTATGTTGATAAGGACGAAGGTATGAGATATGGATGGGTATATTGGAGTCATTTAAGAAGGTTTTTCTATGTGTATTCGTATGCTAGTGGATTATTAATTTCAAAGTATCTACAAAACAAAGTAAAGAAGGATCCATCATTTATTGAAAACTTTAAGTACTTACTAAAATCTGGCTCTTCAAAATCACCTGAGGATATATTTACAGATTTGAGGATAGATATTAGGAAAGAATCGTTCTGGCAAGAAGGAATTGACACTATTAAAGAGAATCTCTTTTAATCTATCCTTTCTTTATCCATCTTAGTGGATGTTTCCATTATTTTTTTCATAACCATTTTAGGGTCTCCTATCCCTCTTTTAAAGGCTTTCTCTAGTTCAGCAAAGGCTGAATACTTTCCAGAAAATAGTATCGGTTTTTTCTCTTTGGAATATATCCTGGCCTCTGACCTGAATAGCGGTAAAACAACAATATGATTAATATCTCCATGTTTTACTAAGAAGTAGTACTCTTGTCCCTTACCTTTTAAAAGTACCCCTTTTGCATCTGTCATAAATACTCCTGACAGAAAATTATCGTCATCGGGTAATTCTGTAAAAATCATAGCAACCACCCTTCTTTCTTCTTCAAAAGGAAATTCCAATCCTCTTTTTTCATAATCTACTATCGTATCTCTCCATTCAGACAGATAGTTATCTTCTCTATAATTTTCTTTAAAAAAGAGTTCGGGAACATAGAAATCTGGTGTTCTAAAACCAACAAAAAACACAGGGAATTCATTTCCATTAAACTCAGCTTTGATTGTTTCATTACGACTTGGGAATGACATTGGTTCTTTCCATACCCCAGTATATTCTTCTGTATTTGTCTCCATTATTTTAGATTTAACAAATTATTTACACACAATTTAATTAATTTAATTCTCCTATTTGACTACCCATTAAAGGTCTCTCTACTCTGCCCTCAAAAAGCAATCTTAATACATTGTTTATTAAAAATGGTTTACCATTAAATCTATTATTCTGTATATCACTTATCCCTCTCGCTATATTCATCCTGAGACTATTATGAACGGGTGCCCTTATATTTCCTTTGTAACTGATAGCGGTATACTTTCTTTTTTTCAATTCAATACTAGGGTTAAAGAGCATATTCATTGTAAATATCTCCCACTGCTTACTACCAATATCAGAGACTTGAAAGACAAATTTTCCGTCTGCTAGTGGCAAGTTTTTACTGTTAGAATCTCTAAAAGCCATACATGAGACTGCTAGATTATTGTAATAGCTTATCTCAGCATATATTGGAAGTAAGTTTGAAATAACTCTTCTTTCTCCTCTTGGTAAATATCTATTATTATAAGTATCTAACTCTTCTAAAGCTCTCTCATTATGCTCTTGAAGAATATCATTGCAGCCAAATGGATTATTACTATCTGTTAGGAGATATATGTTTGCTGAGGTACGAGACTCTCCTGATTTAATTGGGACATCCAACAATTTAACCCTTATATCTGGGACAGTATCTAACTTAGGTTCATCCTTTCCTAACCTTTCGTACATAGTAAAAGATACTAATTTAATATGTCACAAATTGCCGGACCTAGACTCGAACTAGGATTAACGGTTCCAGAGACCGCCGTCCTACCATTAGACGATCCGGCAACACAAGCTATTATAGCATTGTAGCAACATAATTTTCTAGTCTACCTCTTACTTTCTCTTCTCCCAGAACCTGTATGACTTGGTAAAGATCTGGAGACCTAGTCCTGTGAGTAATAGCTACTCTTAAAACCATAGCAACATCTCCTACTTTAGAAATATTTAAATCAGATGCTAATTTCTTAATTCCTCCAAACCAATCATCCACTGAATCATTAATATTAAATATCTCTAAGTACCTCTTGATTATTTCTTTTTGTGCCTCAACTTCTACCCTTTCAGAGATGTCTTCAACCTTTTCATTTTCCAATAGCTTGTCAAAAAACAAAACCAATTGTTCTCTAACATCCTCAAATTTGACTAAATCTTTTCTTACTTTCTCCCCTTCTCTCTCAATATTAAAAATATTAATACAGTAATCTTTGTTCTTTTCTAAGAGATTAAAAATTTCATCATCAAACTCTCTAGCCCAATCTAAGGCCTTGCTATACACATCTTCTGCACTAAGAGTAGCCATATACTCCTTACAAACATCATCAAGTTTTACAATATCAAATATAGCACCTGATTTGTTAAATTTCTCAAACTTCAATTCAAACTTATCTAAAGAAACAGTGGGATTTTCAATTCTCCAGTCATAAAAATTAGAGTTAGCAATATTTAGAAGATACTCAAGAAGACCTTCTTTTGGATATCCTTTTTCAATATAGTAAGAGACGGCTGATTCTGGATCTTTTCTTTTACTTAATTTCCTTTTCTTACCATCATCCATTTTCATTAATGGTGAGAAATGAGCATATGGTAACAGCTTAAAACCAAGAGCATTAAATAGCTCTACATGCAAAGCAACAGATGAGAACCATTCATCACCTCTGGTGATATGAGTTACACCCATTAATGTATCATCTATGGGGTGTGCAAAATGATAGGTAGGGAAACCGTCAGATTTAAGTAAAATAGCATCCATATCATTTTCTCTAACAGTTACTTTCCCTTTTGTTAAATCTTCCATCTCAAATGTATTTTCATAATTACCCTCAGAGTAAAGCCTAATTGCAAATTTCTTTTCTTGTTTAAGCATCTGCTCTATTTCCTCGACAGAAGCATCTCTCCATTTTGCCCACTTACCGTAACAGCCTGTCCTTACACTTAACTCACTCTGTTTCTCCCTTATCTCTCCTAACTCATCTTCTGTAAGAAAACAGGGATAGGCTAATCCTTTTGATACAAGGTCTTTAGTAAATACTTTGTAAATATCTAGCCTTTTACTTTGCATATATGGACCGTAATCTCCTTCAGACCTATCTTCTGACACCACACCTTCATTAAACCTAATACCAAATCCTTTTAACCCCTCCACTATCATACTAACTCCATCTTTTATCTCTCTCTCTTTATCTGTGTCCTCTATTCTTAATATGGATATACCATCTGTTTGCTTTGCAAATTTAACACATATCATCCCACTATATATACTCCCAATATGTAAAAAACCTGTAGGACTTGGAGCAAATCTTAAAATCATTTGCCCTTTTTTAAGTTTCCTTTCAGGGAAATCCTTAAAAATATCTTTAGGTGTCCTTTTTACATCAGGAAAAAGTATTTCTGCCAACTGCATATTCTGCTCTTTTGTTCTCATAATAATACTGTTAATATATAGGTTGATAGATTAATTAAGTGTGATAAGATTATAGCATGACTCTTACAGAAGCAGCATTCTGGACAAAAAGACTTGGGGTAATTGCATTGGGAGGTCTTGTTGTATTTGTTGTAGTAATCCTAGTTATTGTAATAGGTAGCAAAAAACCAAGTGTAATGCCTCAATACCTTGAACCAAACTTTGCTTGTACATTACACAAAGAAGAGTTCTTAAATAGTGTACTAGAAATACCCTCCTTGCAATTAGCAGAAGGGACAGAGATGAGTTTTGATATTAGGACGGATACAGGTAAAATTGATTCCCTCCCTGAGATTATAAATATCTATAAATTTAATAACAGAACTCAATCTCTTACGGCACAAGCAGATGCAAAAGTTCTGGCTAGTGCCATGGGGTTTGACCCCGACATTATAGAAAGAGTTAATACTGAAGGATATAGGTGGGTTGATCGTTCATCAGGTAGAACTTTAGAAATTTTTGCTAAAAATCTTAATTTCACCCTAAGGACAGATATCTCTGTTATGAGAAACAATACAGCTACTGGCATACTCCCTTCTGAACAAGAAGCAAAATCAATAGCTGTTAATGCACTAAACAGTATAGGAGTATATCCTCCTGATTACGCATCTGGTAATCATAAGAGTACATTGATTAATATAAATCCTGATGGTTCTTTTAGGAAAGCAAAATCGCTAGCAGAGGCTGATTTAATAAGAGTGGATTTAACTAGAACAAAATCAATAATAACAGTACCATCCAATATTGATAATGCAGAGAAGATGGTTAGTGACTTTTCAAGAAGAACCTTAATAGAGCCTGTAGAGGAAACAAGTGTCATTAATGATAATAGAGTTTCAGTATTTACTTTTAACACACTAGTCTCTTTTCCAGAAACTCAAAAATCTAACATTACCGTATATGTAGGACCAGACATCTCAGGTGTCTCTGGTAAAACAAGTCAAATATATCAGATAGATTATACATATTGGCCCATTGCTTCTGAATCTTGTGGTACATATAAATTAATAGATCCTGAATTTGCTATTGAAATGGTTCAAAGAGGAGAGGGAAGTTTAGTATATCTCTCTAATACAGGAGGAGATGACGTCGTAGAATATATGCCTAGAGTTGTAAAAAAATTCATAATTTTAGATATTTTCCTTGTTTACTATGAAGATAGAGACGAACTGGAATATCTCCAACCTGTCTACCTAATCTCAGGAGAAGCTATTTTTGAAGATAACACAAAAGGGTCATTTGACTTTTTCTACCCTGCAATTAACTATGATATTGTTCAAGACAAAAGAGAAATAATTGTTGAACCTGAAGAAACAAAGAGCCCTATCAGTCCGGGAATACTGTTTTAGGTACGAATATTAATTTGAATAGTATATAATACGCAGTTATGGAAAGAACTTTAATATCCGACTTACAAAAAGAAATTGGGAAGCAGGTAAGAATACAAGGAAGAGTTAATACTATCAGAGATCAAGGAAAAATAATATTTCTAATGATTAAAGATAGGAGCGGTATAGTGCAAACTGTCGCATGGGAGGGAAATAGTAAAGAATTAGTAAAAGAATTAAAAAGTATAACTCCTGAATCCATAGTAGATTTAATTGGTACCGTAAAAGAGGCAAACCAAGTAGCGCAAGGGTATGAGGTAGAGATAGAAAAGATAAAGATAGATTCTTTAGCTAAAACACCTCTTCCCATTGTCATAGAAGAAGAGCACAGAGACAATCTTACAGCTTTAGAGCAGAGATTAGATTACAGATGGATTGATTTAAGGTCAAAGAAAAACACTTTGATGACCAAAGTTTACTCGTTTTCTCTCGCTAAATTAAGGGAGTTCTGTATTGAAAATGATTTTGTTGAGATACATACTCCTAAAATAATAGATGTCGCTAGTGAAGGTGGAGCAAGTGTTTTTGAAGTAAAATATTTTGACAAAAAAGCATACCTAGCCCAATCACCTCAATTTCACAAACAGATGGCAATGGCTAGCGATATGGAGAAAGTATTTAGCATTGGTTCTGTTTTTAGAGCTGAAAAATCTTACACTACAAGACACTTAACAGAGTATGTCAGCTTTGATATAGAGATGTCATATATTGATTCTTTTAAAGATGTCTGTAAGTTTGAGGAAGAGATACTTACCTTTGTACTAGACAATATTGAGAAAGAGTTTGGAGCTCAAATCAGAGAGGTGTTTGGAACAGAGGTTAAAAAACCTAAAAACGGGTTTGAATACATAACTGTTAAAGAAGCAAAGGAGAAATTAGCAAAAGAAAACATACCTAGCAAGGATGATGCTGACTTCTCTCCAGAGGAGGAAAGAGCTCTCTCTAAGATAATAGAAGAGGAGACAGGGAGTGAGTTTCTTTTTATCACAGATTATCCTCATAGTAGCAGAGTGTTTTACCATATGAAAGATCCTAACAATCCTGAGTATGCACTTGGCTATGACCTACTGTGGAAAGGGGTGGAGATAACGACAGGATCACAGAGAGAGCATAGAGTTGATAAATTAATAGAGAATGCAAAGGGAAAAGGTCTTAAGACAGAGGATTTAGAAGAGTATTTTAACTATTTCAAATATGGTTGTCCTCCACACGGAGGCTTTGCAATTGGTACTGAGCGCTTTTTAATGAAATTATTAAATCTCTCTACTGTGCTAGAAACAAGTTTCTCTCCTAATACTCCTAACCGTTTAGGAAGAAGATTGGATATTAAGAATTAATTACTGTATCTCCATTCTCTCACATTAAATTGCATACTTTCCTTCCCATTCCATACATTAATATCGGGATAGCCAACCACATCTATCGTATCACCTTCTTTTAATAGCTCAATATCTTCACTACAGCGAAAGAGCAAAAGGGTTAACTGGTTTTCATCATCCTTTACAAGAAGTTTTAAATGATTCTCGTCCTTACCAATGACAAAGGTTCTATCTATATTTAGTTTCTCTAAACATACGTACGGTTTTGGATTTCCAAAACCCAAGGGTTCTAATTTGTTTAGGTCTTGTACTAAACTTTTCTTAATATCTTTTAACTCTAGTAAAATCTCTATCTCTAATTTAGGAATTAAATCACTCTCATCAAGAGTTTTGTTTGCGTATTTAGTAATTAGATCTATAAATTTATCTAGTTTCTCTTCTGATGTAGAGAAACCTGCCGCAAGTTCATGACCTCCATACCTATCAAGATATTTATCATACTTCTCTAAAGCCTTAGTTATATTAAAACCTTTAATACTTCTGGCAGACCCTTTAACTAAATCCTCTTTTTTTGTAATAACTATGGTAGGTTTGTAAAATTCCTCCTGTAATTTACCCGCTACCAAACCTATAATACCTTCATGCCACTCTAAACCCATTGCAAAAAGCAAATTATCAGACACATCTTTAACCATCTCCCTTGCCTCTTCAAAAACAACACTTGTCATCTGCTGTCTATTAAAATTCATTGTTTCTAGTTTATTTGCTATATCTTTACACTGCTGTTCATTCTTACTTACCAAGAGACGAACTGCCTCCATAGGCGAATCTATCCTACCTGAAGCATTTATTCTTGGACCAAGAACAAATCCTAGATGATAGGTACTGACATCTTCTGGCTGTATCCCTGCTCTAAGTGCTAGCATTCTTAAACCTAATCTTTTACCTTTCCTTATCTCTTCCAATCCTAATTTAACAAACACCCTATTCACACCAATCAAAGGCATAACATCTGTAACAGTGGTAAGGGCTACAAGATCAAGTCCATAATATGGATTTTTCTCCATACCAAGTTCATCTATTAATGCCTGTATTAAAAGATACACAACTGTTGTACCTGATATTTCTAAGTATGGATATTCCTTTTTAGGAAACATCTGATGTACAACTGTGTAGTCAAGTCCTTCCTCTATATCCTCTGGTGGTTGATGATGATCTGTTACAACAAAATTAATTTTCTTCTCTTTCTTAAATTTTTGTATTATCTCTTTATCCCTAATACCACAGTCAACTGTTATTACAAGATTTGCACCTAAGGCCACAAGATCATTTAATGAATCCTCTGTTAATCCATACCCCTGCTCTACTCTATCTGGGATATACGGTAATACATTTACCTCTTTTTCAAGAAGGGAAGACACCTCTCTGTAAAGAAACTCCCACAGGATTGCAGTAGCTGATATACCATCAGCATCATAGTCTCCATAAATTACAATCTTACTTCCTTCTTCTATGTGCTTTACTATTTCTTTAGCAGCTTTTTTACTATTAAAGAGTCTCTTGTACGAAGGAATATCTTCAAGAGTTGGGTTTAGAAACTTCTCTCTCTCCTTAACACCTCTGCTTTCAAGGATATGTTCTAGAGCATCATCTATTTTCTCTTCTGGGAGAATCCATTCTCTCTTAGTTTGTAAACTCATTATTTATAAATTGGTTAATTAAATCCCAATTAAAACCTTTTCTTCTTAAAAAATCTATCTTCTTGTTATCACTTAGATTCATTTTTTCATTACCATACTTCTTTAAATATATCCTTCTAAGCATATCATACTCATCCTCTACTAATTCTTCTACTTTTTCTCTTGCAAGGTTTAGTTCTACACCTTTTGACATTAATTCTGACTGTAGTATCAACTTACCTCTTGGTTTGTTCTTTATCCTAGATTGGATAAATTGTTGTGCAAATTCCTCATCATCTATATATCCATACTCCTTTAACTTTTTAACAGTGAGCTCAATAATTGATTCTAGGTTTTCATTAGATATATCTGTATACCATTCACCTTTCTTCTTAAATGATAAATTCTTTAAATATCTTGTGATTTGAAATTCTGTCTTTATACTTCTTGATATGTAATTCATTGCTCTTTGGAAAAACCTGCTTTTTAATTCCTCAAAAAGTATATTTTCTAAATCTTCATCTGACAAATCTTTCCCCACATATATACCGAATCTAGCCACATTATCTAAAGACAAACCGCAGAAAAACTTTTCATCTATATACATATTAACCCTGTTAGGATCTCTTCTTTGAGAGACAAGTTTTGTTATCTTCATTATTTAACCAAAGATTTAACATCTTTCTCTATCTTAGCTTTCAATTTTTTGTCTTCTCTTAGCAATTCAGATGTAGCCTCTCTACCCTGTGCTAATTGCTCATCTCCATACTTAAACCATGAGCCAGACTTTGTAATAACTCCAAGCTCTGTTGCTGCATCTAGTATACTACTCTCTTTATCTATACCTTTAGGATAAATCATATCAAAAGTAGCTTCTTTAAACGGAGGTGCCATTTTATTCTTAACTACTTTTACTCTCCTAGTGTGACCTATTAACTTCCCATCTTTCAATATTTTATCTTTCTGCCTAATATCCAACCTTATGGAAGAGTAAAACTTCAGTGCATTACCACCTGTGGTAGTCTCTGGATTTCCAAACATAATTCCAATTTTCATTCTTAACTGATTAAGAAATATTATCGTAGTGCCTGTCTTGTTTGATATTGCAGTAAGCTTCCTTAATGCCTGAGACATTAATCTTGCTTGCAACCCCATATGGCTATCACCCATCTCACCCTCTATCTCTGCTCTTGGTGTGAGCGCTGCAACGGAGTCCACCACAATTACCCCAAAAGCTGCTGATCTTACTAAAGTCTCCAATATTTCCAATGCTTGCTCTCCAAAATCAGGCTGTGATATATACATCTCATCCAGATTAAGACCGATATTTTTAGCATACGTAGGATCAAATGCATGCTCTGCATCTATAAATGCAACAGATTCTCCCAACCTTTGAGCCTCAGTTACAATATGTAATGCCAACGTTGTCTTACCCGATGCCTCTGGCCCATAAATTTCTACTATCCTACCTTTAGGAACTCCCCCTATACCTAGGGCAATATCAAGAGAGAGAGCACCTGTAGGTATCACATCCACATCTACTTTTTTCTCCCCCCCTAATTGCATAATTGAACCTTTCCCAAACTGCTTCTCTATTTGAGATATAGCCATTTCAATGGCTTTTTTCTTAGAAGCGCTCTCCTTTGTAGGAGCAGTTTTTTTCTTAGTTGTAGTAGTAGTCATAACTATTTTTTCTTAAAATTTAACAGCTATTCAGAATAACAGAGTATTTTAATTAGGTCAAAGAGTACAGAGAAAAATTCATTAACCGATAATATTACACTACCTGTTCATTAAAATGTTTCGATATATTCTCTACTAGTGCGTCTCTTAACTTGTCGCTCTCTCTAATATATCTTGCTATCTCTATCTGTACTGATGGTACTCTAAGTTGTGATGCTACAAATTTACCCAAAGTCTCCTGTTCATTATCTAAAAATCTAAATATCATAATATTTGTCTTCCTTAAAACTCCTTTTGCTATACTCTTTCTTAATGAACGAGCAAGTTCCATTGATTTGCTAAATCGGGTAGGATAGTAGATGGCCACATCGTAGAGATTTCCATCTTTTAATCCATGTACATCTAGAAAGTATTTAATATTTTCTTCTTTAACAATCTCTCTTACCCTCTTTTTGTATGGATTATCCTTTTCTGTATGATAGTTAAAATCATAATCTGATTCTGCCGTTAGCATAATTCCATATCCACCTGTTTTATCACACAGTTGCTCTACCACTATATCCGTAAAAGGCTCTCCATATTTGTATGCTCTACTTAATTGTGGTCTTTTGTGTGAATACACATGAGGTGCGGAGAATAGTATTGGTTGTTTTCCAATTATTGTTCTAAATACAGAAGACTTCATTACATATAACTTAGCATATATTGTAATTTAGAGAAAGATATGCAAAGATATATTAATATATAAATTAATATTGTGTGTAGTACCTATGAAGAAATTACTTAGTATATTTACCTCACTTCTCTTGGGAGTTGGAATACTTTCTGTGGCAATACTTCCTTCATATGCTCAGATTGATACTGAAGAAGACACAGCTGTATCAGAGATAGAGATGGATTGGGATGATGTTTGGGATGTTTCTGATATAGAAATAGATACTCCTTACTCACTTTCTACTGATATTGAAGATGATAAGTTTGAAGACTTTTTAGAAAATATCCTTGGAGGTACCGCTTTAGTTTTTGGAGGAGTTATGCTCGCGATAGGATTAGGAATCTCCTTGGCCATGTACATCTACTTTGCAATAGCACTAATGAATATTGCAAAAAGACTAGGTCATTCAAATGGATGGTTTGCATGGATCCCCATTTTAAATGCGATACTACTATTTCAAATGGGAGAAAAAAGTCCTTGGTTGCTACTTTTAGCATTCATTCCAGGAGTAGGTGCTTTAATTCTTACCGTTTTAAATATTCTTGCAGTAATGACAATATGTGAGAAGAGAGGATATGACAAACTGTTAGCCCTGTTAATGCTCATTCCTTTTGCTAATCTAGTTCTTATGGGGATATTGGCTTGGGGTAAGAAATCCTAAAGATATTACAAATACAGGACCTTCCTTTTAAGGAAGGTTCTTGCTATTTATCTGGTTAATTACATATCTAAAAGAGTTGGAGACTTCTCTTTACTTTCTATTCCTTCCTGCTTTACCCTATCTACGCTTTTCTCTAGTTGATTAAACCTTGTAGTACTAACACTATCATACTGTTTTTGTAAAGAGCCTATCCTATCACCTATCCTATAAAACTCTTCTGAAAACTTAAGAAATTCTTTCTCAAAAGATTTAACATGCCCAATAATATTGTAGATGTTTTCCTGTACCCTGAAATTTTCATAGGCCTGCATTATCATTCTAAGGAGGGCTGTAAAACTAAAAGGGCCTGCAAATACAACCTTACTTGCCATAGCATCCTGAGCAACCTCTGGCATCTTGTCATATATATATGAAAAGATCATCTCATTGGGAATAAAGAGAATAACAAAATCAACTGTTTTATCCTCAGGATTAATGTAATCTCTAGATGTAACCTGTTTAATTTTATCCTTCACATCCCTTTCAAACTGCTTCATATATTTCTCTTTCATGTCACTATCCTCTGTCTCTGCCATTCTTTGTAAATTAGCATAAGGGAATTTAGAATCTACATTTATTCTAGTCTTATCAGGTAAAAATATAGCAAAATCAGGTCTTGTTTCAGAGCCTGGCTGCTCTTTATTAAACTCATAATTCTCTCCTTTAACAAAACCAGCAGACTTTAAAAGACTCTCAGCAACCTGCTCCCCAAACTGACCTCTAAGCTGATTATTTGAAAGAACTTTCTTTAGATTCTCGGTACTAACAGAAAGCTTCTCTGTTACTTTCCTACTTTCTTCTAGAGAGGTTTTCAGATTAGAAAACGAATCAATTCTTTCCTTCTCAGCAATCTTAACATATTCCTCTAATCCCTTTACCATCCTCTCTATCTCTCCTCTCTTACTTTCTAAATCTCGCTTATTCAACTCTGTCTCAGATGAAAGCTTCTCATTAGCCATTCTAACTAGATTTTCATTTGCCTGATTGAGAACTATTGGCAACAGCTCTGTCAGCTTATCCTCTATAGTTTCTGATATCTCCTCACTTTCTTTGCCCTGTCCTCTTTTTAAAAAGTAAAATATCCCTATACCTAAAAGGATTCCTCCAACCAATGCTACAATTACCTCAATCATAATGGTAAAATACATAAAGTTATATCGTAATATTATAGAATAAAATAGATGAAGAAACTATCTAGCAAAGAACTTGTCTTTATAAAAAATCTTTTCCTCACTACTATACTGGGTGGAATTATAGGAATCCTTAACTATCTTTTTAATATCTTTGTCGCTAGATACACAGACCAAGATACCTTTAGTATTTTTAGCTCTACGCTCGGAATAATATATTTACTTCAGATACCTGCTGTAGCTATACAGGCTCTTGTAACAAAGGTTGTTGCAGAGAAGAAGAAAAAAGATCTTAACCACTTTAAATGGAATTCTTTTCTAATTTTTACAGTAATTGGGATAGTTTTTTCAACCCTGTTTTTCTTAAGTAAAAACAGAATTGCTAATTTAGCAAATATCCCCATAGAGACAATGTTTTTCCTTGCATTAACATTTCTTTTTGCCTTTGTTAGTCCAATACCCAAAGGTCTACTTCTAGGATTAGAAAAGATTGGAACTGTAAATATTATATTACTTCTAGAGACAATTCTAAGATTCGCAATGGGTGCATTAGCAATCAAACTAGATGGTTCTATAGCAATATTAATACTTGCAAATTCTATACCCGCAATATTAACATCACTATTTATTATGCCCCTTGTTAAGTTTGATACTGAATACAAAGAGAAACTGAGTATAGATTTCAAAGAGTTAATCTTAATGTCAGCCTCTTTTTTACTTTTAACAACTCCATTCACAATACCACTAATACTTGTAAACCCTTCATTTAGGGCGGAATATGGTGCGGTAACATTACTTGGAAAGCTAGTGTACTATGCATCAATAATGACTGCATCTGTTATGTTTGCAAGATTAACTAATGAAAGTATTGAAAAAGATAGAAGAAGAAGCTTAATGATATCTTTAGGATTATCCATCTCTATTGGACTAGCTCTCTCTTTAATTTTCTTCCTCTTCAAAGATCTTGTCATATCTCTATCAGTCGGAGAGCAGTACCTTAATGCCTCCAACTACATAGCAATATATGCACTCTGCATGACAGGTTTTGCTGCAACATACATGATTGCAAACTTCTTTATCTCAAAGGGTACTTACAAATATCTTTACATATTACTTTTTGCTACTATTTTACAAATAGTGTCCTTTGTTGTAAGAAATGACACGCTAAATATGGTTATACAAAATCAAATAGCCGTATACTCTACACTCACTATACTTACTTTTATCTATCTACTACTTAATTTAAAAAAGATTAATTATGAAAGAAAAGAAAAAACTTCTTAAAAAGAAATCTCAAGAGTTAGCTAATGAGTTTAAGGAATTTGCATTAGGAGGATTAGCATTAAGTGCTGCTGTAGGTATTATGCTTGGTGCAGCATTAAAAGATGTTATTAACTCTCTTGTAAATGACATACTCTCCCCTCCTATCTCTTTTCTAACAGCAGGGATAGATTTCAGTTCAAAATATTTTGTTTTAGGACAGAACAATTTTGAATCATTAGAGCAAGCAAAAGAGGCTGGAGCTGTCGTAATACAGTATGGTAACTTTATAAATGAATTAATAGCTTTTCTCATAACAGCAATCATTCTCTTTCTCATTGTATATCAAACAAGTAAGTTAACTAGTAAATTTAAAAAGGAGAAAGAGGTTAAAAAGAAGAAAAGACTCTGCCCATACTGTAAAACAGAGGTACATAAAGATGCTACCAAGTGTCCTGCTTGTACCAGTAAACTATAATTAGAAAATGGACGATGATGGATTTGAACCATCGACCCCTACAATGTGAATGTAGTGCTCTAGCCAACTGAGCTAATCGTCCAAAACTATCGAACAGGAGGATAACTCGTTGATACAGGAGGTTGTTGTGTTTGTTGTTCTATCTCCTGAGTTTGTTGCACATCTGCTACAGCTTCCTCTGTTATGTCTCCTTCTTCTTTAAGTTCTTCCTCTTTCACTTCTAGAGTACTATCTTTTTTAAGAGACCTCCACATTAGTATAAATATGACTAGGAGTATGGGAAATAGTATCCCTACAAATACACTACGCGTTACTATTCCTGCAATGATAGCAAGGATAATACACCCCACTATTACTAATACCATAGTACCTATAGACATAATCATCTACAATACTTAAATTATGATAATTTCATTGTACATACTAAATAAAAAGATGACAAGAAGGAATATAAGTTAGAGAGATAGGTTCTCTAGAAACTTATCTAGTCTTTTCTCGTATAAATCTGAGTCTTCGAAGTACAAATCTAGAATAATTTTCAAATCCATTAATTCTTTATCTAAATTCTCATATCCTTTATCTGTCTTAGGGGCGTCTATAGCTTTGAGATAGTTATCTTTTTCTAAACATTCTCTCAAATGATCAAGTAATGCTAACTTACAAAAATATTTATCAGACCACTTTCCTTCTTTTAATCTCTTATATTTGTTATCCATCATCTCTCAATCATAAATTAGAACAGAAATTTGCAATACGAGTCCTACGAACTCACAATCAACCTCATAATATGGTGGGCGACACAGGACTCGAACCTATGACCTCCTCGGTGTAAACGAGATGCTCTAGCCAGCTGAGCTAGTCGCCCAAAAGAACCATATTTGATATGAACTAGAAGAATTATATTGTATAATCCAAGAATAAACAAGAAATCTAGAATATGGACAAGCATAACAAAAAACCACTTTTCACAATAATCACAGCAACTTACAATAGAACTAGGTTTCTAGAAGAGTGTTTACTATCCCTCTATAACCAGAATTGTACTGACTATGAACATATCATTGTTGATGGAGACTCCACTGATGGTACTTTTGAATTAATAAAAAATATTACAGAGAAATACAAAGATAAAAATATAAGAATATATCAACGAAAACCTAAAGGAGTATATGATGCTTTCAATTTTGCTATTAAAAAAGCAAAAGGTAAATACATACATTTCCTTAATAGCGATGACTACTTTGCAAATGATGAGGTTCTAAGTAAAGTCAAAGATACTATCTTAGGAAATAACTACCCTAGCTGGGTTCAGGGGACAAGAGTTATGATTTATAAAAATTTTAGACGAACAGAAAAAGACCCTTTTGGGCATCAGCAAGCTTTTCTCAGAAAAAACGTATATGACAAAGTTGGACTATACAGCTTAAAATATCGTTACTCCTCAGATTTTGAGTTCTATCTCAGACTAAGAGAGTATGAACAACCTCTCAAGATAGATTTTGATACAGTAATACAGAATATGCACAAAGATAGCCTTACTATGAGTCCGAAAGGATACTTTAGATGGCCAATAGATATGATGAAAATTCACCTTAGATACTACTCGCAGAGATTGAGGAATGTATTTGGTGCCGAGGACAGGAGTTGAACCTGCACGAGAGTATTAGTCTCACTACCACCTCAAGGTAGCGTGTCTGCCAATTCCACCACCTCGGCTTAAAGTACAGCTATTCTATCAAACTACGCATACAAACCACAATAGGGTCTGGCACAGGACAGACCCCCAAACAGCTTAACCTTGTACAACTTCTTGGGTTAAAGCGGAGGTACTTTGGGATGTTGCAACAACCCAAAAAATGTACAAAAGACAAACGATTTCTCCTTGTACAGAGGTTTTAATAGGGTCAGACCCGGGTCTGACCCTAAGTGTCTTGCAGAAATATCCCATTTGATGCAAAATGTAGAGATAACCTTAAACTAGACTCAAACACTATGAAAATCAAAGATATACACGCAAGAGAAATCCTCGATTCAAATGGAAATCCGACACTATCTACGACGATAGAGGTATACAGTGGAGAGAAAGGTACAGCAGAAGTACCCTCTGGAGCATCTACAGGGAAAAATGAAGCTGTTGAAATAAGGGATGAGGATAAGAACCGATATCACGGGAAAGGAGTAGAAAAAGCCGTCGAGATTGTAAATACCAAAATAAAGGAGCTCTTAATAGATAGAGAATTCACAAGCCAAAAAGAATTTGATCAACTGCTAATAGAGGCAGACGGAACAGAATTGAAAGAGAAATTAGGAGGGAATAGTATACTCTCTTGCTCCATGGCTTTTGCAAAAGCTGTATCAAATGCATTCGGGTTAGAACTTTATCAATACCTTGCAATGACATATTGGGATAAGCAATACCACAACGATAACTTTAAACTCCCTACCCCTTTCATTTTAATAATGGAAGGCGCAAAACATGGGAACTGGGCTACTGATATACAGGAATACATGATTGTTCCCGACATAGAGAAGTTTAAAACCTTTTCAGAAGCTCTTAGGGTATCTACAGAAATTTTCCATACCGCACACAACATTTTAGATGAAAAAGGATACTCTGTAGGACTAGGTTATGAAGGAGCATATGCACCGAAAGAAATGAAAGGAAATGAAGAGGCTTTTGATATCATACTTAACTCAATACAAAAAGCCGGTTTTACACAAGATGATTTTAAACTAGCTGTAGATGTAGCAGCATCAGAATTTTACGATGAAAACACACAGAGATATATTCTTAAAAGTGAGAAAAAGGAATTAAGTAAAGAGGAATGGCTTACTCTTCAAAGAGATTGGTATTCTAAATATCCTATGATAAGTATAGAGGACCCCTTAGATGAAGAAGATTGGGAAGGCTGGGCTGATTTTACTATGAAATTTGGAGAGAAATATATGATTGTTGGAGATGATCTTCTGTGTACAAATACAAAAAGAATTGAGAAAGGAATACAGCAAAAAGCTATGAATGCTGTCTTAATTAAACCAAATCAGATAGGAACCATAACTGAAACTTTAGATGCAATAAGGATGACTGTAGATAATGGACTAGATGCAATAGTATCACATAGAAGTGGTGAAACCAATGATAGTTTTATTGCAGACCTAGTAATTGCTACACCGGCACAGTTCTGTAAACTTGGAGCTCCAAGTAGAGGAGAGAGAATTGTTAAATATAATAGATTGTTGGAAATAGAGGAGAGAATATCGCACTCACTTTAATTTAGACACAGCTTGACACTAACTACAAGGCCCATATACAATAGTGAATAGTAATTGATAAAAACCAAATAATACAGATGAGTAAAAACAAACTTAATCTTTACGGTAGTCTCTTGAAAGTAACAGTTAAAACTGCTTTCTTTTTTTTATTTCTTCTTTTCTTCTTTTTTCTAATTAAGATTTTCTATGTAAGTGCCGATACAGTCACTACTTCTGTAACAGTAGGTAATTCCGCTCCTGTTTTTACTGTTGAGCCTTACGAAGATCCTGCAAGTACTGTTACTACCCCTACTAATGTTGGATCCAAGATTACTTGGAGAGCAACTGGTACAGATTCAAACGGAGATGATTACTACTTAATAGTATGTTCAACCGATTCTGTTACTCCTGGAATAGGAGGTGCTCCTACCTGCGGAGCTACCACATGGTGTACAAGTAGTGCGACTGCAAGTGGTACAGCAACTTCCTGTCAGCATACTGCGAAGCAAGAAGATACTTACTCAAATGATTGGTATGCGTTCGTTTGTGATAGCCTGGCATCTGGTGCAGCATGCTCAAGTGCCAGTCAAGGATCTGGGAATTCAGGTTCCCCTTTCTATGTCAATCATCCCCCTACTTTTACAGATGTAAACAATAATTCTCCTCAAAATCCTGGTGGCAAAATAACCTGGACTACTACTGCATCTGACTCTGACTCAAATCAGAAAGTTAAACTCTTGGTTTGCAAAACAGCAGGGATTACAGGAGGAGCATGTTCTGAAGGCAGTTGGTGTACCAGTGACTTTGTTCTCTCTAACCCTACCTGTGACTACAATATCTCAAACCCAGCCCCTGCTGGGAATCATAATGCATATGTATATGTAATAGATGAATTTAATACTCCTGCAATTACTGGTGACTCTAGTGTACAGGGTAATGCAGTTGGCTTTAGTATAAATAATGTAGCTCCGATTGTTTCTAATGTAACTATTAATGGAGGAAACGACATAACGCTTAATGCTGGAACAACTACTAACGTGACTTTAACTGCTACTGTTACTGATAGTAATGGATGTGAAGATATAGATGCAGTGAAAGGATACGCATATAGATCTGGTATAACCTATTCAGGATGTGATACTTCAGGTAAGGCTGATGCCAATTATTGCTATCCTGAGATTTCTTGTACTCTAGTAGATTCAGGAAATACATGTACTGGACCTACCGATGCATCTGCGGACTACACCTGCTCTGTAAGTCTTCAATACTATGCCGATCCTACCGATACCAGCACCCAATTTGTTGGAGACACTTGGCTCTCTACAATTAAAGCTATTGATAATGGAACTGCTGTCCATTCGACACAAGTTTCCACGGGAGTCACACTTAATACATTACTTGCATATGAAATAATAGGTTCTATATCTTATGATTCTTTGGGTGTTGGAGAGGGAAACACACTTTTAAATAAAACTATCACAACAACTCCCAAAGGTAATACAGGGCTAAACCAAGAACATTCCGGTACTGATATGTGCACAAACTATCCCATATGCTCTGGAGGCACTCCTATACCTGTAGCAAAACAAAAATACGCATTAGTTGCTTCTACATCTTATGCCTCAGGGATTGCTCTTTCTGCTACCCCCGCTGATGTTTTAATAAAGATCCTTAAACCCACATCAGGCTCTCCTACTACAAAGAGTACATGGTGGGGAATAGAAATACCTGAGGGTACATTAGCAGGAAGTTATCATGGCGAAAACACTATTACAGCAGTTAAAAGTGATCCGACTGACTGGTAATATATATTTAATAAAAAGAGAATGAAAATAAAAAATATAACAACAAAAATAGTATTAGGAATAACTCTCTTTCTACTTTCAAGTGTTTCTGTTTTAGCAGATTTTGGGGTTTCTCCAAGTGATATATACAACGAATATCTGAAACCTGGTTCATCCTTTGACACCGAATTTACCCTCTCTAGGTCTGAATCTCTTGAAGAACTAGATATCTCCATAGAAACAGATTTAGGAGATATAGAGAAATGGTTTTCCTTCAATCCGGGCTCCACCTTTAAGTTCGAACAGGGACAAAGGACAAAAACATTTACTGTTACTGTAAATGTCCCAGAAGATGCAGAGTATACAGAATACAACGGTATAATCCGTGTTAACGCAATGCCTTCCTATCGAGATGTAAAAGGAGTTTCTATCAGACAAGGAGTTAGATTAAATGCTGGTTTGATTGTTACAGAAGCAACTGTAAAAAAGCTTTCAATCCTCGCTATTAAAACCTCAGACTCAATCGTAGGCGAACCTGTAGAAATTGAAATAGTAGGAGAAAATCAAGGTAATGTGGATATATCACCTAGAGTAGTTGCCAAAATTATGAATTTAAACAAGGAACTTTTAGAGGAACATGAAATTACTGACTTTGGATCTATAGATGCTAATCAAACTACAACACTTACAGCTGAATTGCTAACAGAGTTACCTGTAGAAGAGTACTTCATAGAGGTAGCTGTATTTTTAAATGGTGAAGAGTTAAGAGAAGAATTAATGGTTTTTTACATAAAAGAATCAATTGAAGAGGAATTAAAAGAGCAGAAAGCTCCTCTCTTTTCAGGGATGATAGAATTCTTTAGAAGAAACAAGACCTATCTTGTAATAATACTATCTTCAATGTTACTCGGAATCCTTGTATATATTCTTCTAGGAAAACTGTGGGAGAAAAAATCTCTTTCAAAACATAAAAAGAAACCATGGGCTGTAATTTTAGGTAGTAAAAAATATACTAGAGCTACACTTTCATTTGCAGTAGGTTTCATAACATTACTAGGAATACTACTATTCCCCGCACTAACAGTTAAAAGAATTGAAGTAGAAGATACAGAATTTATCACAGGTGAGACACAAGGAGTTCAGGATACTGATCTTTCTCTAACAGTATTCCCTTCCATAGAGGTTCCTCGATACGTGATATATAGTCAACCAAGTAAGGATTCTGAAATAATATACAAAGCTGTAGAAGATGAGAAGTTTGACGTTATCCAAGAAACAGATGATTGGTACAAAGTGTCTTTACAAGATGGCAATTCTGGTTGGTTACATAAGACAATGATTAAATCACATGAGTCAGAAGAGAAATAGTTCAAGGATTACTACCCTAATACTTTCCTTAAGAAATATATTTACACTATTGCTTGTTCTAGTAATATCTTTCTATCCTACCCTACTATCTTGGCTAGGCATATCTCAATATCCACTATTAAATAAAGTAAATGCAGCTCCAACTGTAGAGACATTTACATCTTCTGGAACATGGCAGGCACCTGCAGGAGTAACACAGGTAACTGTAGAGGTATGGGGGGCTGGAGGAGGGACTGGTGAAGTTCAAGCTCAAGCAAGTAACAGATCGTCTATGGGTGGTGGAGGTGGAGGCGCATATGCCAAAAGCATTGTAAATGTGACATCTGGAACTAATTACTCATATACTGTAGGTGTAGGTGCAAATGATACAGATGGAGGTGACACATACTGGGTTAATTCCTCTACCGTAATGGCAAAAGGAGGAAAAGCCGCGACTATTCCTACTGGAGGTGCTGGAGGTACAGCTGCTGATAGTGTAGGTACAACTAAATACAGTGGAGGGACAGGTGCTAATGGAAACTTAGACACACAGAATCCCCCTGGTGGTGGTGGAGGTGGTGGTGCAGGCTCTACGGGGAACGGAAAAGATGGCTCAGGAACTTCTGGAGGAGCTGCTACAAGTGAGTATGGAGGTGCAGGAGGAAATGGAGCTGCTGCTGCTGGTTCAGGAGAGCATGGAAATAATTACGGTGGAGGAGCTGGCGGTGGAGGTAGACATGGTCAAAACAGAGCTGATGCTAGAGCAGGTGGCAATGGTCTTATTAGAATCACATATACAATATCATCTGCGAACCAATCCCCTACTTTTACAAACTTTCAAAACAATGGGCCTAAAAATCCGGGAGAATCCATTACTTTCACAGCTACAGCATCTGATCCTGATGGTGATAATATCTCTCTTGTGGTATGCCAAACACAGGGTATATCAGGAACTAGCTGTACTGGTACAACTCTCTGTACTAGCTCACCTACCTCTTCCAATCCATCTTGCCAGTATCAATTGCCCTCTATTCTTGCAAGTGGAAATTACAATGCATACCCCTATATATTCGATGAGAACAATGAACCGTCTAACTCAACATTCCAAGGTGCCCTAGCAACATATTCCGTTAATAATACACTCCCGACTGTCTCTAATATTACTCTTAACAGTGGGGATAATATTACCCTGCAGGCTGGTACTACAAAAGAAATATTAATTACAGCTACAGTTTCAGATAGCAACGGATATGGAGATATAAATACTGTACAAGCATATACTTACAGATCAGGAATTGGTTACTCAGGATGTGATACACTTGGGAAAGCAAATGCTAATCATTGCTATCCAGAAATCTCTTGCTCTGCTGTAGTAGGTACATGTCAAGGAGCTTCCTGTAACTATACCTGCTCTGTTAATTTCCAATATTATGCTGACCCAACTGATGCAAACACTAAATATCCTACAGAGGTTTGGTTAGCTACAATAAAAGCCAGGGACTACAGCAATACCATAGGATCTGAACAGCTTTCTCAAGGAGTAAAGGTTGGATCACTCTTAGCCTTTAATATAACTACAGAAATAGACTATGGCTCTCTGGATGTTGGAGGAAGCAATGACCCACTAGATAGAACAACTACAATAACGCCAACTGGGAATGTTGGTCTTGACCATGAGGTATATGGACCTTCAAATATGTGTACTGACTTCCCTCTTTGCTACGGAGGTAAGATAGCTGTGGGATATCAAAGATATGCTCTACAAGAATCTACTACATATACAAGTGCAACATCTCTATCAACTACAGAAACTACTGTGTATACCAATGTTCCCAAAGTTACATCCCTACCTCCTGTAACAAGAAGTATTTGGTGGGGAATATTAGTACCAGAAGAAACTGGAGCAGGAACATATGATGGAGAAATAGTTATAGTAGGAATGAAAAGTAATGTCTTAAACTGGTAAAAGTCTACAAGCTTAACCTAGGTTCTCTATCAATCTTCTTTACACCATCTGCACCTTCAAGTATTTCCCCACTTAAAATCTTGTAATATCCCACCAAACCAATAATGGCTGCATTATCTCCTCTGTACTCTTTAGCAGAATAAATATATTTCAGTCCATATTCTCTCACTAATTTGCCAATACTCCTTAAAATCTCCTCACTATTAAACACCCCACCACCTACAAACACACTCTTTACATTAGGATATTTCTGTATTGCTAGATCTAATTTAACTATCAAAGATTCAATAACTGCATCAAGAAAACCTCTGCAAAAATCATACACCCACTCCTTCTCTCTTCTACCCTCCTCTCTTAACTCTTTGCTTTTGTAAAGTGCCGCTGTTTTAATACCAGAGTAGCTAAAATTTAAATCATTTGAATTTTTCATAGGAATTGGAAAAGAGATAGCATTAGATTTACCCTTTTTTGCAAACTCTGTTAAAGTAGGACCTCCTGGATAACCAAAATTAAGAATCCTACCTACCTTGTCAAAAGCCTCCCCTACCGCATCATCTAATGTCTGACCTAACTTTTTGTATTTGCCTATCTTTTCCACATAGATTAACTCTGTATGTTTTCCTGAAATTAATAATCCTAATGCGGGGAAAAGCTCTTGCTCTCTAATATCTTCTAAACCATCAACAAAGGTTTTACCACTAGAATTCTGTAAAAGACCAGAAAGTAGATGCCCCTCCATATGGTTAACTGGTATGAAAGGTTTTTTGTGTTTAACAGCTAATTCTTTTGCAAAATTAAGACCTACCTCTAAATCAATAGCAAGACCTGGACCATATGTACATGCAATATATTCAATATCTTCTATTGAAACTTTAGCTTTCTTAAGAGCTTCCTCATACACCATAGGAAGATTCTTCTCATGCTCTCTTCTGGCAATATCAGGAACTACACCACCCCACTCTGCATGGATTTCTACTTGAGATGACACGACAGAAGAAAGTACTCTTTTTCCTTTCAGTACTGCTACCGATGTATCATCACAACTTGTATCAAATGCTACAATTAATGGTTCCTTATTCATATATCTCTACATTCCTTTCATCTAACGATATATATTTAATCACTACTTTGTATATGGGTATATTCATATTGTCACATAGTGCAGAGATTTCATCAAAAAACTTATCTGCCCATTCAATTACAACAATATTTCTCTTCTCTAAGTTTTCAATTAAACCTGATTTTTCTAACTCACCCTCCTGTAATCTCCATGTATCCATATGGGCTAAGACTTTCTGTTCTCCTTTCTCCTTGTAATTATACTCGTTAATAATGGTATAGGTGGGAGAGTTAACAATTTCATTCACTTCTAATGCCTCCCCTATTCCTTTTGCAAATTGAGTTTTACCTGCACCTAACTCACCACTAAGTGCTACTACAACAGGTGCTTTCTCTTTCACATATTCAAGTGCAAAATTCTTTGCAAACTTTACAGTTTCCTCTGTACTTTTTGTCTCCATCTCACCTACTCTCTTGTTTTTAACTAACGCATTTTCAAACTGTAATTTACCCTGTCTAAGTACACTTAGCTGATTCATTGTAGTATCTAGTACTGTAGATGGGTCATTTTTAGGAAGTTCTCCTGCATCTAGAAACAGATCTATCAAATCTAGACTTTTCTTAGGTAAATTATCTATTAACTTAGCTATGCTGTAAGGTGCTGATCTGTATGATACATTTGCAGATGTGGCTGTAATGGGTTTACCAAATACTTTGATTAATTCTAAGGTAAAATTATAATCAGGATATCTTACTCCTACTGCTCCTTGTGAAGATACTACTGGTGGGACAAGTTTTCCTTTGCTCATAGATATTACTGTTATTGGTCCTGGTAGGTAGTTTTGATAGAGATTATCTGCCATTTCATTAATATCTACATATTCCTCTGCCATCTCTCTATCTGCCACCGCTATTGATATGGGTTTGGATCCTCTTAATTTCTTGTATTCCATTATCTTTTTAAAAGCTTTAGGGTTAGTTACATCACCACCTAGTCCGTAACATGTCTCAGTTGGATATACAATTAATCCACCGTTTTTTAATATCTCTACGGCTTTCTTAATTGCAAACTTCTTCTCTTTTTTAATATCAATGATATTCATGGTATAATGGTATTATACTAGGAATATGTCTAAATACCTATATTCCAATGCTTTTTAAATTTTAAATCCTTAAAATTATGTCCATTTTACATTTAACAAGTGCGAACTTTAAAGAGGAAGTCGTAGAAAATGAAGGGGTTGCATTAGTTGATTTCTGGGCTCCATGGTGTGGTCCCTGTCAGATGGTAGGACCTGTAATGGAAGAGGTTGCTAAAGAGATGGAAGGTAAGGTAAAAGTTGGTAAGGTTAATGTTGATGAAGAGGGTGCTTTAGGACAGGAGTATGAGATTATGAGTATTCCTGCTGTTTTTGTCTTTAAAAATGGAGAGGTTGTGGAAAAATTGATTGGTGCAATGGCAAAGGAATCATATATTGAGGCCTTAGAAAAGCATCTTTAAATCTTTGACATTCGGGTATATACCTTTTACAATATGTTACTTAAATTAAATTATTTTAATTATGCTTAAATTTGTAAAAAAGCACTTTGTATTTTTCCTAGTTTTAGCTTTTGTACTTTTCGGTCTTTGTGGCTATTTCTTCTTTAAAGGGAAAGAGGAGGAATCTACTCCTAAGACAGAAGCTACAATGCTGTTAATCGAGTTTGAAGAGATGGGGGGTTTAGAGAATATGGTTAACCAGATGCATACTAGAGATATCCCAGGAGTATTGATGGTCTCTGTAGAGTTCTTAGATGAGCACTGTGAGGAGATTAAGGCTTTACAGGATTATGACATTGAGATTGCCGGATCTGCTCCGGGAGCACCGTTCTGGGATGTAGGCTATGATGAGCAGAGAGAGATTATGATTAAAACAAAAGAGGGTATTGAGGCTTGTACTGGAAAGAAAATGAGGATATTTTCCTCTAAGTATTTTGCATATACTGAGGATACTATTAAGATTGCAGAGGAATTAGGTATTGAGTATGTATTTGCTAGAGGTACTACTCAGGCAAGGGCTACAATATACAAGCCTACTGAGTATGATGTTAAGATCTTCTCTGTTTCTAATGTAGGTTCTAAGAATTGGGGTACTGGTAGTTTATGTGATTTTAGTTACTGGGCAAGAGAGGGTACTCCTGCAGATTTTAGAATTGAATTACTTAATGCTATTGAAGAGCATCCATATATTTCTCCAGTATCACATACTTACTTAGGTGGTAACAGGGTTGATTGGAATGAAGTGTACTTAGAGTTATTTGATAGTCCTGATGTTAAGTGGGTTAGTTTCGATGATTTCCATACTGATTATGATAACAGAGATTATGATGATATCCCTGTTAATATGGAGGTTCAGTATGAGAATGTGGAGTATACTGAAGAGGAGTGTGATCCTAATGATCCTGATAATATTTGTCAGTAGGAGAAAGAGGATACAATTGTTATTTTAGGTATAGTTTGATATACTTTTCGGGCTATTGGAGTGGTAGCTCAATTGGTTAGAGCATCGCACTGTCACTGCGAAGGCTGCGGGTTCGAGTCCCGTCCATTCCGTCCCGCTAACTTATAGTAGTTTCAACAAGATCTGTGTGCTATGTTTTAAACTGTTATAGAGATTAAGTTGTTTTACCCATAAAGAGTATAGTCTCCTAATATTTCATCAATGTCTTTTTGTATTAAGGGTTTTAGAGTATCTTTGTATTTTGACAAACCCAAATTTTTAAGTTTTGTTTCTATCTTGTCATTTAATTCTATTTTGTACATTAAAATCAAATGTAATGCTTGTAAATATTGCCTTACTGAAATACCAACTTCATCATCTAAAGTATTTAATATTTTATCAATATTTTTATCTATTTTAGACTCCGTATCCCATTTTGCTAAACCACATACTAACCTAAAACCACGAGTTTTTACATAAATCTTATCGTTATCTAGCATTTTTAATAACTCATCAAAATAATTATATAATTCATTTGATTCAGTGGTTATAGATTCTAACTCCAATAAAACTTTATACGCTTTATTGTTATTTGCACTATATAAACTAGCAATTTTTTCTTTCATAAATACTCCTTTATAATGTAGTAATTATATCAATAAGCCACTAATAATCTTAAACTCCCATCCCGCAACTTATAGTCTCCTCTTTGTTTTTATATATCAATAGAACAAATATTATCAATCAAGATTTCTTAGGAAACTCTGATGCGCCTTAATCCTAGGAATACTGAATTCATCTATCTTCCTAGAATAATAGCTTAAATATTCCATCACTCTGGATATAAAGTAAAGATCTTCCAATTCTTTCTGTTCTGAAGAAAAACCAAGTAATTTATAATAATAATTCTTAACTTTATCCCAGAGATTATAATGCCAAAATAATAATCTTAATCTAGAAAAGTCATATGTTGGATCTCCAAAGATAGCGTCCCCCCAATCAATAATACCCACTACTTTATTATTCAACAAATCAATAAAAATATTATTTTGATTATAGTCGTTATGCAATAAAGAATAAAGATCTTCTTTTACCTCCATCTTCGAGAATTCTTTAATATATCTTTCCACACTTCTCAAGATTAAACTTTCATCTAAATAATCTCTCTTAGCTATTTCAGACCAATTAAAGGAACTATTAGAGCCATCAAATATAGATAAATGATATTCTTTCCACTTTTGTTTACCTCTTTTATCACACAAAGGACCACTATTTATTGAAGTAATTAAATGAATCTCTTTTATAAGCTGAATCAAAGATGGCAAATAATTCTTTCAAAAAGAAGCCAAAATTGAACGTCTCATCTGAAGGTTTTCGCTCAGAAGAAATAAACAAACTATCGGATTCACAAAAAAAGAATATTTTCGAAATAGTAAAAAAGGCATACCAAGAAGAATTTCAACCATCTAAAGTTTTTAATGGTGATTCTAACTCTGTAGTATTACGAGAAGAAAACGGAAAAATCACTTCCTGCTGCATAATTGATTCAGAGAGACTATATGCTGCTGCTGCAAAAGATAGGCTAAGCTGGGTTCAATTAGTGTCAGAGATAATAAGAAACAACTACAATTTATGGGGAACTGTTCAGTATAGGAACACTAAAATAAGAGCCTTATGTAGTTTAGCTGGTCTTAAACTAGAAAACAACCCACAAATAATTAAAAAAATTTTAAAGACAAAATCGTATAAATACAATAATATCGAAATATTAGATTGGGGAGGTGAAACAATATTTCGCAAAAGAGATGTTCCAGAAGAAAAATCACAAATTCTTATGAGGTCATAACATTATTTCTAACTCCGTTCCAAATAGTTTTTTAATGGAATTTATCAATTCCTCTTGTGCTCCTGCTATATCTTTCTTTACTGTTGTCCCAGCAGCACCAGGGTGTCCGCCCCCATCAACTCCTGTGCTTATTGCTATTTTACTAACATCATAGACTCTCTCATTTCTAGTCCTAAGACTAACAATTGTCTCCTCCTTCTCCACTTCTACTAAACTAGCAACTATTTCCCATTCAACAACAGATCTCAATATATTAGGAACTAGACCTTCTAAAGCCTGTTCTCTTGATAGATTCTTCTCCTTTATAACTTCATAAGGAATAGATGAAAAAACAACTTTTCCATTAAAATACTTGTTTATTGATGATAATGCTAAAGACATCATTTCTATTTCTAACGGAGTTTTACTATTTTCTATATCAAAAACTACTCGATGATAATCCGGATTGATTGTAGCTAAACTTGCAGCTGTAAAAAGCACATCTGGAGTAGAATTCAAATATTTAAACCCTCCTGTATCAGCAAATAACCCGAGAAAGAGATACAAAGCTACATCCTTAGATATTTTAACATCCCAAAAGTTAAATAGTTTAAAAAGAACATGCGTCGTCGAAGCACAATCCTCTCGTATCAGATTAATATCTGCAAAACCTTCATTTGTTTTATGGTGATCAATTGCAATAGTTTTCATCCCTTTTGGAAAATCAATTTCTGCAATCCTAGATATTTGCGCCTTAGAAGAGCTATCAAGAATAATAAACAAATCAAATTCTTTTGAATCTATTTCAAAATAGTTTAAATCAAGAATCTTTTCTTTCAGGTTCAAACTTTTTAGTGCTGCTGGATATGTTGAATCTCCAATAATAGCAACAACCTCCTTTCCTTGGTTTAATAGGAATTCTCTCATTGCTAAAACAGACCCTACACTATCTGGATCACTAAATGGATGACAGTGCAAAAGAATTTTCTTCGCTCCTTCTATACATAATTTTATTTCCTGAACTTTTAGCTCATCTTCTTTTCTCATAGTTCTTGAATTATATCATTCTATTATCAATAATCTACACCCCCGCTAACTTATAGTAGTCCCGACAAAATTTGTGTACTACATTTTAAAACATTCATGGAAACCAAGTTAGTTTTTCTCTAAAAAGAGATGTTTTAAAAGACTCTGGTTAGAAGCAACAGGTTAATATAATACAGAAAAATCTTATTAAGAATATTATTAATTCTTCTCCTTGTAATACCCAATCCTTTGCAATAATAAATACCATCTTTCAGAAAATTTCATAAAATGTTGCTTCTCAAGTTTTTCTCCATCTTCCCCCGTAAACTTTTTTAAATTTAGTAAAAATTTTTTAATAGTTGGCTTTACAAAATATTGTGCATTAATTGTTACATATTTTATAACATCTACCTTACCTACAAAACATATTAGTCTAAAATTCTCCCTTTCCTCATCACTACATTCTAACAGATACCTAGCAACCTCTTGTAACCTATGATTACCATCTAGGATATTTCCAACCTTAAGTAATCCTTTCTCTAATTCTTCTTCTCTGAACACAGGGAAGAAAATCAATGGAGGATCTATTTCTCCTTTTCTAATTTTCTCTTCTACTTTCTGTTTAGCGAAATTAGAAGCAAGAATACCTTCTACCCATAGCATCGCTTCTAGGGGAATATACTCTTCCCTTTCAATAACTTCTTTTGCAACACCCTCTATTGTGACATGTCTACCACACTCTTTCCAAAAGATGTATGCGGGAGCTACAGTCTGAGAAGACTCTACAAATGTTTGTAACCTTAAAATATCATATGCTGTCATCTCAACTATTGACCAATCTTCTATTCCTAGTTTTTCAAAGCTATACTGTTCCCCATAACCCTCTTCCTTTTGAGTTTGGATATAATGATTGTAGTTATATATAGCACTCTGAGATATCTTAGGGACTATCGTTTCCATACCTTATTATATCAAGAAAAAGATACTTTATCTCTCTTTTTTACTATCTCTTTTTATGTCCCGTCCCGCTAACTTATAGTGCTTTCAACAAGATCTATGTACTATGTTTTAAACTGTTATGCAGATTAAGTTGTTTTAATCTTAAAAAGATGTAATCTTATAAAAATGATTCATAAACTATCTTCAAATACAAATCAAGAAATACTGCAAAAGCTAATAAAAATACATAAAAAATGTATCTCTAAGACCAACTCACAATTCTATAAACAAGAACAAGTAAACGAATGGTTATTCACAATAAAGATTGAAAACATTCAAGACCAGTTAGATAGTACAACCTGGATTGTAATAAAAAATAACAATAAAATAATTGGTTTCGCACAATATTGTTTAGAAGACAAAGAACTATATCAGATCCAAATTGATCCAAATGAACAAGGTAAAGGATATGGAAGAAAACTCTACGATTATATTGAAAATGATTTCAGAATTAACAAGATTAAGCAGATTTTATTATTTGCAACTTTGAATTCTGTTCAATTTTACAAAAACTTGGGTTTCAATGTTATAAAAGAGATAGAATTCCCATTAGTAAAAACAAAAATTAAGATGATTAAAATGTCTAAAATATTAGTTTAGGATATAAAATATTATTTATCTTGTCCACTAGATTGTTCTAAAATTTTATCTACTATGAAAACATCTGCAGATACTAAATCATACTGCTTTAATTCATTCAAAGGTACCCACAGTATAGATTCGTGCTCTAGCTTTTTAATATCTTTATCGGTTGTAGAAATGAAATATGCCTTTACTTTTACCTCCATCTTAGAGTATTTATATATTACTTCACATAAGAAATGATCTATTTCGATATCAATTCCTAATTCTTCTCGAAACTCCCTCTTTAATGCATTTTCTGGACTTTCATTTTCTTCTAATTTACCTCCAGGAAATTCCCATTTATATTCTTGATGCTTACCTTTTGGTCTCTGTCCTATTAGAACTTTATCTTGATCTCTAAGTATCCCTGCAACAACGTTTATCATATTCGAGAATTATTAAGTTTAATTCAAGGATTATATCAAGAAGAAGCACTCTTGGGTATTTTTAGTCTAGAACTTGAAAGCTAATATGACAGATAGCCTTAACATATGCTATCATTTTTTAATAAGATATTATTAACAAAGTATGGCAAAACCAACTAAAAATGCACCACTAATTTGCACTATTGTAACTATTATTGCTCTAATAGGAATAATAACAGGACTACTTATGGATAATACCTTGATTATAATATTTCTACTACTACCTACCGTCATATATGAAGTGTATAGAACAGAGGGTAAATCTACTAAAGCATCGTCCATTATTCTTTTAGTTGTATTAATAGTAGAAGTAATATTAATACTCTTTAATGTTAATATAAATATAGCAGAATATTTAGGCACTACACAGGAATATATAGGGGGATACCTTGTACCATTGGGAGATATAAAAACATTAGGACCCACATTAATGGCAGTATTATCTGTAATACTTTTTGTAAGAACAAGAGGTGTATATACTAGATGGTTAGCAGGAGTAATATTCTTTACATCATTTGCAATAATATACTCCATTAACCCACTGGTATTTAATGATTTACTAAAGAATGCTATACAACAAGGGATAAGGAGACTCTAAGACCTTAGTAGAGATATGAACTTCCTTATCATATCCTCTACCTCATCTCTGTTCATATACCCTTCCTCTTCTAAAGTACTGTTTAGAGGTATTATCCAATGAGTAATATATTTCATACCATCTTCATGTGTAGTTTTTGTAACTGTTTTAGATTTAGTCAAAGATTGGCAAAAGGACTTACCACTTGGCATACAGTTTAATGTTGTTAAAAGACCTCCTGAGACAATATATCTATCAACCTGTATAGCTTGAAGTATCCTACCATCAATGGGGAGGTTCTCTTTTTTAAAAGCATCAGGAGGAAAGTCAACTATAGTATCTATACCACCCGAGGCATTTATTTTTATAACAGAACCATCAGCTCTTTTTATCTCTTTCCCTTTCCCCGTTTTCTCTTTCTTCTTTTCTGTTTTAGTACTTGGAGGAGGGTATAAAAACACACAGGGATATTTATTATACTGCCCTATTTCGTATTTCATATTAACCTCCTTTATATCCTTTTTCATTTGAACAGTAGCCTTGTTTAGCTTATCAATCATCTCATCCATTTCTTTCTCACTAATACCATGCTCACCAGCAGCTTCCCTAATCAATGGATTTCCAAACGCCTCTTTTATTGTCATACCATCAGGAGCCCCAGGTATGGGGACATTTGATATACCTTTGGTAAATTGCGTAGATAGGTTCTCCAATGCTTGTGACGCACTCCCTTTATCCTCGTAATCAATAATGGAGATATCTGCCCAGTAATCATGGTCTTCATGTACTACAGAGTTAACCTGCTCTCTTAAAAGATGTATATCCTTAACAGTGTAGGTAGGCAACAGCCCCATTTCAATCAAACCTAACATACCCTCATAGAAATCAGACATCTTACCTCTTAGAGTTTTGACACCAACAGATATTGTTGTTTCAACTACATTACCCTTCTGCTCTTCTTTGATAACTTTGAAACTCTCTGCTTTATCAGGATCCATACTAACCTCTGGATTAATATGACCAAGCTTAAGAACTACCTGCTGTTTATTAGACATCCTATCAAGTAGCACCCATCTACTTGTATCTGCAAATTTCTCTATTTTAATGTCTTGAATTTCCATTTTGGTTTAAGTAAATTTAACCATACATTAAAAGTGTACTATTTATATTCACTATTGCAAGTACTTACCCCGCTAACTTATAGTGATTTCTGATATAATTTCATATGTAATATAAAACCACAGATATATACTAGGAATACTTTTTAATTTTCTGAAAAGAAGATTTTAGGATTATCGAATTCATACCTTCCTACTACTATTATACTTCCAATCTTTAAAGAGATTTATAAATGTTACAACCCACCCAGTGGGCAAAAAGGGAGAATACAGTGTAAAGATATCATTTGTGGAAATATTATATATTTTCATATCACGATATACCCTATGGAATGTATTTCTAGCTCTTCTCTGGTGTGAAGAAGATGTAATTAAGATTACATTCTTGACGTTTTTCAAATACCTTTTACCGTACAATGCATCTTCATATGTATTTGTTGATTCATTATTCACAAAACAAGTATTATGGATATTTTTCACCTCTTCTTGAAATAGAGAGGACATTTTCTTACCACAGAACAGTATCTTTGCTGTTGGATACCTACTTGCAACTTCAATTCCCTTAGCAATTCTTCTTTTAGTTATTCTATTAGATGAAGCTGAGAGGATAATTATATAATCAACCTGTTTTGGTGGTTTATCACTCAATATGTAAAACCAAGAAAAGAGAGAAAAGGAGAAATAAAAGATTAATATGAGATATAGCATACTGTTATTCTATCCTAATTTCATTGTAATATCTTGTATAGATACCTCTCTTGATTGGACCAAGATATTTTTTATTTCCAGAGATTAAATCTCGAATTATAAAATTCTCGGGATTGTCTAGAAAATTAAACTAACAACATACTCACCAACTCTTTTATATCCTCAATTAAAGGATATTGATCAGACAAATCCTTATTCTTAAACATAACAAGATTTTTAAACCCTACCCTCTCCGCACCCTCTAAATACTCCAATTTATCATCAACAAACAAAATCTGATTTACAGGAATATTAATCTTTTTCAAAGCATATTCATATATTTCAGGATCAGGTTTCTCAAGACCTATCTCATGAGATATAAAAATATGAGAAAAGAAAGATTCTAGATTTTGTATTTTAAGTTCATGTGCTCTCCTTGAAGGAAGAGCATTTGATAATATACCAAGAGAATATTTAGATGAAAGAGTAGTAAGTGTTTCAATAATACCATCCTTTAATGCAAAATCTCCCCTCATACGACACTGAGTCATTTTCTCTATTAATTCCGGATCAGGATCTATATTAAGTTCTATACAGATTTTCTTATGAAGTACCTGTAAATATATATACTCTTTCTCTACTGTATTGATATCTTTAAATTGTTGTTTTTCTTCATCTGTTTGTTCCTCTATCAATCTATCTAAAAGTGCTCTGTATTCAGGTCTTGTTAAGTTTATTAATTTAGCAACATTCTCATCTTCATGAGTCCTTTTATATACAAGTACATTACCTGCATCAAAGAGAATATATTTAATATTACTGTAATTCATGGTTATTTTTTAAAAATTTATTTCTTAACATTATAGCTTGTTTATCAATTATACTTTCAGAATCGGTACTCTCAATTTCTCTGTAGTAGGACAAAACTCTTCTAAATATATATCTAAAGATTGTGTTACAATTATAACATCACATTATGCGCTCTTAGCATATGAAAATAGAACTCTTACAGGACACCAAAAAACAACGGACAATATCAACCTCTGTTGTTTTTGAAGGTCAATCACTCTTTTCAACAGATACAATATCAATGACCTTACACCCATCAGAAGAAAATACTGGTATATTTTTCAATATTAATGGTAATAAAATACCGTGTAATTCAGACTACCTTAACTCTACAGAGCTACATACTACATCTTTAATCAAGGATGGAACTACCGTTTTGATGATAGAACATCTAATGGCTGCAGTATATGGATTAGGAATTGACAACTTAGAAATTAAAATGAGTTGTAATGTTGTACCAGCACAAGATGCTTCATCAGAGTCCTTTGCTAATACTTTAATAAAGGCAGGTATTGTTGAGCAGGATGCCTTTAGAACTGTAATAAATGTGCTAGAACCATTACATTTTGAACAACCAGAGTTCACAGGAAGAAAGGCACAGCTAAATCCAAGTAAAGATGGTTTTATCTTAAAAGTCACTGCTCCATTTCCAAAACCAATTGGCACACATACTGTAACATTCTCAGAAGATGATGATTTTAAGAAAAAAGTATCTTGGGCAAGAACATTTCTTAGATCTTCTCTAGATTTAAAAGATCTAACAAAATGGGATGGTATTAGAACTGTATATAGGGCTTTACCTGAAGATCCAAAAGAATCTCCAATAATTACTTTTACAGACAAGAAATTTCTTACACCTCTAAAAAAAGATAATGAGCCTGCTACTCATAAATTACTGGATACTCTTGGAGATCTTACTTTGGTAGGATACAGAATTAGAGGTATGCTAGATATTAATATGCCTGGTCACAAATTTACACATCAAATAGCAAGAGAGATTAGAAGTATGATTTAATTAAAGTTTCATAATTAATCTACTTATGCTAATTTTTCACAATATCCTCTACAACTTTCATATACGAAACTATTGGATTCTCACTACTCTCTAAGAGATTATAAAACTTATCTATGTAAATAAATCCTTCCTCTTTTCTTTTATGAAGTAACTCTGTTATTTTATTCTTCATACTTTCTCCTGTTTTCTCTTCAAAGAATTGCTTACTAAGAAAGAGCTGTACTGCCCTTATAAATGTTTCCTCAAAATATACTGTGGAAGTCCCATAATTCTTAAATGCCTCTCTACTATCCCCCTCTATTCTTTTGGATAAAGTATTGCAAAATTCTTTATTTTTCTTAACTAATTCTTTTCTACTAAAAAGTTGTCTTTTGAAAAAAGAATGAGAGTATTCATGAAATAAGTTAGAGATCATATGAGAAGGTTTAAATATCACACCCTCATCTGTTTCTACAGTACCAGTAATAGAGTAGAACTTAGTTTTCCTTGACACACTACTTCCTCCTCCTACACGCAAAGGATTTGGAATAAATAGTAATTTGATTTTTTCTTTCTCTTTCCAAAAACTTTTTAAATACTTTCCTGGATTTTCTTTGTTAAATAATTTTTGTATGTCTCTCACTACAATCTCATATCCTGGGAGAACCTTTTCAGAGTATCTTTCATCAAAATTACTTTCTGTATGTATCTTACTTACAATTGGATAGATGCTCTCCATATATAATTTTCTTCTCTTTGGACCAAAACCATCCTTTGGAGATAGAGATTTAGGTTCTAAGTTATTATTTAAATTAATAGATAGAAATATATATTGCCATGGATGAGAGGGTATCCTTTTCTCCTGTATGGCTTTATGGAACTGTTTAAAAGCTTTTAATCCTCTAACATCTTTAAATTCTTTTGCTATTTTCAATCCTAATGGGTGATATTTTTTATTATTATTAGAAGATAACAGAGTTTCAAAGAAAATTATGTTTTGATTTGTTTCTACAGTAATTTTCATATAGATAGGTAGAACAGCATAACATAATTGCTGTTTTTAGTCGTGGTTATCATATTAATGCTTTAATAATTCTTCTTCTTTCTCTTTAAACATATACTCCTCTATGTTAAAATCCTTCCAATTAAACACATTTTTATGTAATATTGAAATAGAGAAATACAATGAAAATTAAAAAAGATACAGAAAAAAAAGGTTCATGGATAGAACAAACAGCAGATAGGATAATAGAGGTTTTTCCTAATAGAGAAATATATACCTTTGCTGCTGGAATAAGCCCATCAGGAGTTGTTCACTTTGGTAACTTTAGAGATGTAATGACATGTGCACCATTGATAGAGGAATTTAAAAGAAGAAATATCCCTGCTAAACTACTTTTCTCTTGGGATGATTACGATAGGTTTAGAAAGATTCCAAAAGGAGTACCTGAATCTTTTCAACAGTATATCGGTATGCCACTCTCTGCAGTACCGGATCCTACTGGTAAGACAGAATCATATGCAAAACATTTTCAAATAGAGTTTGAAGAGGCGATGAAGAAATTAGATATAGAGATGGAGTATCACTACCAAACTCAAGAGTATCAATCAGGAAGATATGATGACCTTATGCTTCATGCGGTAGAACACAGAAAAGAGATTGCTAAAATCCTACTTTCTTTAATGAGTGAGAAAGGAAAAAAGAAGAAAGGCATTAATCCTGAGAAGTATATAGAAGAGTTCTATCCCCTATCCATATATTCTACTTTTACAGGAAAGGATAATACAAGGATACTCTCTTGTGATGGGTACAATGTAACATACTACTGTAAAGATACAAAGCAGGAAGAAACAATTGATTTTAGAAAAACAAAGAATGTTAAATTACAGTGGAAGATAGATTGGCCAATGAGATGGAAGATAGAGGGAGTAGTATTTGAACCTGGTGGGCATGATCACGCCTCCCCTGGCAGTAGCTACGATGCATCAAGTAGGATTGCCAAGAGTGTGTATGATATAGAGCCGCCTGTTTTTGTAGCATACGAATTTATTGGAGTTAGAGGTTTAGATAGTAAGATGTCTAGCTCCTCTGGTATGGCTATATCTCCTGGCGAACTCCTTAATATATATCAACCTGATTTACTTAAATGGTTATACCTTAGAAAAAATCCTTCTCAAACATTTCAATTAGCATTTGATACAGAGATATACAGACAGTATGATGAGTATGATAGGGAGTTTCCTACCCAGCCACCTGCCATCCCTTTTAGACAGGCTGTCTCCTTTGGTGATATTTTACAGTGGGATAGTGATGAAGTTAAAAAATTATTAAAAAGGATAGGTCTAAAGTATGATTCTTCCTCTATAGATGAGAGATTAGAGAAAGCAAAATACTGGCTTGAGACATACAATCCTGAAGAAATGATACATATTAGAGATTCTTTAAACAGTGAATATATCTCTACTATGGATAGTGAGAGCAAGGAGATGGTGGGTAAATTAAAGGAGTATATTATAAAAAACAAAGAGTTGGATTTAGAGAAATTAACATATATTCTTTATGATATTCCTAAAAGAGAGGATATTACTGATGAGAAGAAATTAAAAGAAAGACAGAGACTATTCTTTAAAGACCTCTATAATTTACTAATATCAAAAGATACTGGTCCTAGATTGGCAACCTTCCTATGTGCATTAGATAGAGAGATGGTTTTGAGACTGCTAGAGGTGTAATACATTCCTACTTTACTGTAACAAGATATCCTACTCTCTAAACTGGCTGTTATACAACTCTGCATAGAAACCATCTCTTTTAAGGAGCTCTGTATGAGTACCCTTCTCTACAATATTACCCTCATTCATTACAAGAATCAGATCAGATTTCCGTACCGTAGATAACCTATGAGCAATTACAAATGTAGTTCTTCCCTCCATAAGCTTTTCCATAGCAGATTGAATTAATACCTCTGTCCTTGTATCCACAGAACTAGTAGCCTCATCTAGAATGAGCATAGGAGGATTAGCTAACATAGCCCTAGCAATTGTAAGTAACTGTTTCTCTCCCTGTGAAATATTATCTGCCTCCTCACTAATTACCATATCATAACCATCAGGAAGAGTATGGATAAAGTGATCAGCATAAGCAGCCTGTGCAGCTGCAATAATATCACTATCCTTTGCATCTAAATTACCGTATGCAATATTTTCTTTCACAGTACCATTAAATAGCCAAGTATCCTGCAACACCATTCCAAACATCCTTCTTACATCAGACCTTCTCATATCTTTAATATCTACACCATCTATCTTAATAGAGCCACTATCTAGGTCATAGAATCTCATAAGAAGGTTAACCATTGTTGTTTTACCAGCACCAGTAGGGCCAACAATAGCTATCTGTTGACCAGCCTTTACCTTTGCATTGAAATTCTTAATAATTGTCTTACCCTTCTCATAACCAAACACCACATTATTAAACTCAATATTTCCTTTAATCTTTTTTAATACAACTGGATTTCTTACATCCTTTATCTCTTCTTTCTCATCTAAAAATTCAAATATTCTCTCTGCAGCTGCAGCTGTTGATTGTAATATGTTTGTAACATTAGCAACCTGAGTTATTGGTTGAGTAAACTGACTCATATATTGAATAAAGGCTTGTATATCACCAATATTAATACTCCCCTGTATTGCTAACTTACCACCTAAAACAGCAATACTTACATATCCAACATTACCCACTACATTAATAATGGGGAAAAGCAAACCAGATAGAAATTGAGACTTCCAACCACTATCATACAGATGAGTCTTGATACTATTAAACTTCTTCAAAGACCTCTCCTCTCCATTGAACACTTTAACAACACTATGGCCTCCATACATCTCCTCGATATGACCATTTATCTCTCCTAGAGCATCTTGATGTCTTTTGAAAAGCTTCTGAGATTTCTTAACAATTATCATAATTAACAAGAAACTAATTGGAAGAATGATAACTGCTACAAGAGTTAGAAGACCACTAATGGTAAGCATCATTACTAAAATACCAAGAAGAGTTGTAATGGAGGTTACTATCTGAATTAAGCCTTGATTTAGATTCTGACTTACAGTATCAACATCATTTGTTACTCTACTTAATACCTCCCCATGTGTCTGTTTATCAAAATAGCTGATTGGTAACTCAGAGATCTTTGCTAAAATACTCTTTCTAAATTCATATGTAATCTTTTGGGATACTTTAGACATAGTCCAACCTTGAACAAAAGAAAAGAGAGTACTAACAAGATATATCCCTATTAGTAACAAAACAATCTTTCCAATAATATCAAACTGTATCTCAGGTCTCTTAGACAGATCCACACTCTTTATCTTTTCCAACTTATCCTCAGAGATATTTACTATCATCTCCTCTGGAACTGTTTTTAGGAAATCTCCATCAGTAGTACCCTCTGGGATACTCATCCCTTCAGGAAGATTCTCTACAATCTTGTCATAGACAAACATATTGGTAAAATCATCCACTATTTGATTAGTGATCTTCCCTAGAATTTTTGGACTAACAATTGTAAAAATTGTACTAGCAATTGCAAGAATTAAGACAATGATTAAAGGTTTAGTATATGGAGAGACATATTTAAGTAGTTTCTTCATTGTACTTTTGAAATCCTTTGCCTTTTCTCCACCACGCATCATTCCCATTGGACCATGTCCCTTCGGCCTACTTTGAATTTTTTCCTGTTTACTATTCTCCATTACCTAACTCCTTTCGTGAAAGTTGAGATAGTGCTATCTCTTTGTATATCTTACATGTCTCCATCAACTCCTTATGCTTACCAATACCAACTATCTTACCTTCATCTAATACAATAATTTGTTCTGCATCTAGTATGGTCCCAATTCTCTGTGCCACCACTATTACAATGGAATCTTTAGTTACCTCCTTTAGTTCTTTTCTTAATTTTGCATCTGTTTTAAAATCCAAAGCAGAGAAACTATCATCAAAGATATATATGTCTGGTTTTCTTACAATAGCTCTTGCTATGGATAATCTTTGTTTCTGTCCTCCTGATACATTTGTACCTTCCTGAGCGATTGGTGCCTTGTATTCTTTTTCTAACTTCTCTATGAATTCACTTGCTTGTGCTATCTTAGCTGCACTTCTAACTTCTTTCTTTGTTGCATTGGGTTTCCCATATTTAATATTTGATTCTACAGAACCAGAAAAAAGTACTCCTTTTTGAGGTATGTACCCTATCTTCTCTCTTAACTCTTTCTGTTTCATATCTCGAATATCTACCCCATCTATTAGTATCTGCCCTGAGGTTACATCAAAAAGTCTTGGGACAAGGTTAATGACTGTAGACTTACCACTTCCTGTTCCTCCAATTATAGCTGTTGTTTCTCCTGCCTTTGCACTAAAGGATATATTGTGTAGTATCGGTACATCAGCATCTGGATATTTAAATGTAACATTATCAAAGGTAAGAACAGCTCTCTCTTTCTTACTGCTCTTTTTAGGTTTCTTAGGATCTTTGATAGAGGGTTTCTCATCTAGTACCTCTACTATCCTCTGTCCTGATACAGATGCTCTTGGTATGAGG
>JBAYOB010000004.1:0-42007 GCA_041678505.1 Candidatus Dojkabacteria bacterium
AGCTCTGCTTCCTTGGCCAATAGCATGGACCGAATGGAATAGGAAAAGAATACAGATTTTTGATGTAGATATTGTTAAGTGTGATGAGCAGGGTAATCCTGGAGATTTAATTGTTAGAGAAAATTCTCTCCTATTCAAGACAATAAACAACGAGAGATGTATTAATGTAAAAGAGTTGAAGATAGAAGGTAAGAAGAAGATGACTACCATAGAGGCTTTAAGAGGAAAAACTTTTGCGCAAGCACACAGTAAGCCGGATTCTGTATAACGATGATTATCTATCTATGCGGTTAAACCTTGCTCCAGGAGGGGGTTACCACGCGATACTGTATTACTACAATACCCGGTAGTCTCTTACACTACCATTTCACCCTTACCTCACTAGCTATAAGCTAGCGGGGCGGTATATCTTTCTGTTGCCCTTTTCTCCGTAAGATTACTCCCACCCAACTCTCGTTGGCTCCACTTTAAGGAGTCCGGACTTTCCTCACTCACTTTTAAAAAGCAAGCGCAATCATCTAGTAATACTTGCGCACCTATATTATACTATTTTTTGCGTTTTTTTTGAATTATGACTGCTGGGACAACAAATAATGCAATTACTGGTGAAAATACAACAAGCCATATTAATATACTTCCTAAGAACTGACCAAAAGAAACTAATGCTCTAAGCGCATCCTTTAGTACACCTACAGGTCTCCATCCTTTCTCTTCTAATTCTGCACCTTCACTACTTTGATGAATCCTAATGTATATATATGAATAATCTGTCTGTGTTTCTAAATTCTTCAGTTGTAACTCTATCCTCTCTATCTCAAGTCTTACCTTACTGACTTCATTGTAAACAGACAGTGTTTCTTCTACTGTCTCAGCTTTTTCTAGGATCTTTAAAAATTGCTCTTCTACATTTTTGTGGTTATTTAATCTTGCTTTCAAATCAATATATGTTTCCGTAACATCAGATACACTTATGGAAGACTCTGAGAATTCTCCTTCTAGACCTTTTATCTCATCAAACAAAGATTCAAAGTTAGCTTGCTCTATGCGTATACTTAAGAAAACATTCCTGTACAGACCTTTTCCCGTATCATTTAAACTCATTATGGAAGCATCATATATTTCTATAATATTAGAGATACTTTCTACTGTTTCATCTATATCATCAACCTCTACACTTATTTCTCCTGTTTTTACCAATTTAGCATCTCTTTCTTCATATTCAACATTCTCTGCCTCTTCGTATTCTGCATAAGATCCTTCATACATGGGCATAATGCCTGGACTTAAAGCAAGGGTGCTATCTCCTCTTCTAGAATAAAAAGAGAGATTTCCACCTCCTGGTTCTACAATTGTTCTTGTTCTCTTAAAAGCAAAATTCCCAATAAATATTACTCCTATACTTAAAAAAAGAAGTACTCCTAAGAATACACTAAGTATCACAAAAACTTTTGAGAGAGGTTTTTTCTCCTTCATAAAAATGGAAAATAAAATTATTGTACCCTAATAATAGGTTAATAACTTAAAAACATCAACAGAGATAAAATACTATCTTTTTGAGAATTGAGGTTTCTTTCTTGCTTTAAGATGATGATATTTCTTCCTCTCCACAGCTCTTGAATCTCTAGTAATGAGTCCATCTTTTCTTAAGATTGCTTTGAGCTCAGGATCCATCTTATAGAGGGCTCTTGCTAGACCTAGTTTAATTGCATCTATTTGTCCAGTGATACCTCCTCCAGAAACTTTAGCAGTAAAATAATACTTCTCTTCCAATCCTACTACTATTAAAGGTCTCATAAGCGATTTCTCTGAATCTTTTCTTGTAGTAAAATGTTCTAGTATCGCTTTCCCATTAACAGAAGATGCCTTATCTCCTTTATAGAGTCTTACTCTTGCAGTAGATGTTTTTCTTCTTCCAATTCCTTCAATATATTTCTCCACTATGTATAAGTTTAAAATTTAATTTCTGTTGGTTTCTGAGCTGTATGCTTATGTTCAGAATTTTTATAAATTACTAACCTACTTAACCTCTGATCTTTTAATTTATTCTGAGGTAGCATATTCTTCACTGCTTTTTCTATAACTTTCCTTGAATCCTTTCCCATCTGTTCATCAAATCTGACTTCCTTAAAACCTCCTGGGTATGTAGAGTGACTGTAGTACATTTTTTTCTTTTCTTTACCTCTTGTCAATTTGACCATATCGCTATTTATAACAACTACATAATCTCCACAGTCTAAATTAGGTACTATTTCTGGCTTCTCTTTCCCTATCAAAAGAGATGCTATTTTAGTAGCAGCTCTACCAAGTACTCTGTCTTTTACATCAATTAAATACCATTTTCTCTCTATATCTTTTTCTTTTGTCCAATCCGTTTTATATTTCATTTGTTAATATGTTTTAATTAATTAAACGCCAGATCTAGATGTAGCTCTTCTAGTATCTTTTACAACTATCGTCTTATCTATCTTCTTAGTATCTGTTTGCTCCAAAACCTTTGAATCAACACTTCTACTTTCTTCTTTCTTTTCCTCCTTATCTTCATCTTTCTTCTTTCTTACCACTTTTTTCTTCTTCTTATCCATACCTAAAAGATACACTCTTGATAACTCAGCATTATCGCCTTTTCTATATCCGACTCTAATATAGCTTACTCCTGTTTTTTCTCTAGAAATATATTCCTTGTATTTATTAACTACTTCACTATCTCCCAAAATTACTTGCAACTTTCTTCTAAAGGAAAGATCTTCCTTATACTTTTTACCGCTCTCTATTAGGGAGGATGCTTCACTTTTTAAAACTTTAGCTTTTGGAGTTGTAGTAACTATGTAACTATTATCAAAAAGGGATCTTAAGAGATTATTAATCATAGACTCTCTGTGTGACTTTTTCTTTCCTAATTTGTTTTTCTTTACTCCTTTGTACATTTTTTCTTTAAGAACCTTTTATGTTAATTCCGTACTCTGTTAATAGTTCTAATACTTCATTTAATGATTTGTTTCCAAATCCAGGTAGATTTAATAGCTCTGTAGCGGTTGTGTTTTTTAAATCTGATACTGTTTTAAAACCACCCGTTAAAAGACCTGTTTTAGATCTCTTGGATATTGGTAACTCTTCTATCTTCCATCCTCCTATCTCATCATCCTCTTGTTCTATTTCCACTTCCTCTTCTACTTTGTTTACCTCTTCTTCTAGCTCTATTACTTCCTTCTCAGACATACCCATTGCAATCATAACTTTCCCTGCAAATTCCTGTAATATTTTAGATGATGTAATTAATGCATCTTTAGGTAAAATACTGCCGTTAGTAGTAACTCCAATTAGAACAGCATCTAAGTCAGTCTCCTGTCCTTTCCTAGCTTGCTCTACACTCATACTTACTCTTTCAATAGGGGTAAAATCACAATCAAGAGGTATTAAACCTACAGTTTTCCTTTCACTTTCGTTAACATTTTTATAGCCTACTCCTGATTCAACTGTAATCTCCATTTCTAATTTAGAAGAAGAATCTGTTAATTCCGCAATTACACTGTCCTTATTAACTACCTCTAATTCACCTATTACTTCAATATCTCCTGCAGTTACTATTTTTTTACCAGAAACATTTAATTTACATTTAAATACATCATCTAACTCTGTTTTAAATTTGACATCTTTAAGATTTAACAGTATTTCTACGACAGTCTCTCTTACACCATTCATTGTTGAATATTCATGATCAACTCCTTTTATCTGTACAGCTGTAATACCTGTACCTCTCAAACTTGAATAAAGGATTCTCCTTAGGGCATTTCCTAATGTATGACCATAACCTCTTGGTAGAGGAGATATCTCAAAAAGACCATAATTATCTTTCTCTTCTTTTATCGTAACCTTTATATCTTTAAATGCTTCCATTTAGATTTTAATTAAAATTATCTAGAGTAGAACTCTATTATTAAGTTCTCTTTTATTCCTTCATCCATATCATCTCGTACTGGTGATCTCACTACCTTACTTGAAGCACCTTTTGTTTCTATCCATTCAGGAGTTTCAAATAATTTTGTGGATGGTGCTAGTTTTGCTTTTACTAATTCTATAGTATCTCCTTCTTTTACTTCTAAAGATGGGATTGTCATCTTTTTACCATTTAATTTAACATGACCATGTGTAACATACTGTCTTGCTGAAGCTCTTGATGGTGCCAAACCTGCTAGATAAAGTATATTGTCTAATCTCATCTCTAGTATCCTAAGTAGTTCTAAACCCTTATCTGAATTATACAGTTTAGATCTTCTATCTGCTTCTTTAAATGCATTCTTCATCTTCTTTTCTCTTAATCCATATACTCTCTTTACTTTCTGTTTCTCTCTTAATTGAAAACCATAGTTAGATAATCTTGTCCTTCTCTTGTTTCCATGCTGTCCTGGAGGAAAAGGTTTCCTAACTACACCTGCTTTATCTGAGAATGATCTTGCACCTTTAAGGTACAGGTTAACACCCTCTCTTCTACTTAATTTTTCTTTTGGTCCTGTATATCTTCCCATTATTTTTTTACTAATTAATTATTTTTTAGGAGCTTTTCTAGGTCTACAACCATTATGTGGTATTGGAGTTCTATCTGTTAACATAGTGATTCTTAATCCTACAGAATCTAATCCTTTAACTGCGGCATTTCTTCCTGAGCCTGGTCCTTTTACAAAAACTTTAACTTCTTTAAGACCATGCTTTTTAATAATTCTTTCTGCAACATCCATTGCTGCCTTTGTAGCAGCAAAAGCAGTACTTCGTTTTGCTCCTTTAAAACCTATCATGGCTGGACTTCCCTGTCCTAAAACATTTCCTTCTTCATCTGTCAAAGTAATTAATGTGTTGTTAAAAGTAGATTGAATATGAGCGACACCACTCTGTACATTTCTTTTTTCTCTTCTTTTTGTTTTTGTCTTTGTAGTAGTTTTAGCCATATATTTTATGTCTTATCTAAGGTACGTTTAAGCCCACCTACTGGTTTCCCTCTTCCTTTTCTAGTTCTTGCATTATGCCTAGTTCTTTGACCTCTTACAGGTAAACCTAACTTATGTCTTATTCCACGATAGCTTCTAATATCTTTCATTCTTTTTATGTCTCTAAATATCCCCTGTTTTAATTCTCCCTCCACCTTATAGTTAGTTTCAATATATTTTCTAACAATATCAAGCTCACTTTCTGTCATATCTTTAACAAATACATTCCTATCAATCTTAGTATCATCACAGAGCTGTTTTGCTTTTCTCTCTCCAATACCATAAATCTCCATTAAGGAAACCCATAATTTCTTGTCATTTGATATTTCTACTCCTGCTACTCTTGCCATTTAAGATAAATAAATTAACTAAACTTAACCCTGCCTCTGTTTATGCCTAGGGTCTTTTTTACAATATACATATACTCTATTTTTCCTTTTTACTATATAGCAATCCGGACATCTTTTTTTTGTTGAAGCATGTACTTTCATAATTCTTTATTTCATATATCTATATGTTATACGGCCTCTCTCTTTATCATACGGAGTGATCTCTATCTTAACCTTATCACCCTCTAAAATACGAATATAGTTCATTCTCATTTTTCCAGAAAGATATCCTGTAACCTCATGTTTTGAACCCTCTACATCTATTTCTACTATAAACATTGTATTTGGGAGGCATTCTTTAACTATGCCATCAAATTCAAAAACTTTTTTACTTTCCTTCATACTATATCGTCCTTTTTGGATATAAATAGAATCCTCAGAATTATATCAAAGGAATACTTTTAATTCAACAAAATACAGTTAAATCGAGTAATTTACACCCTGATAAAGAGACAAGAAAGCATAACAAAAAAACAAGCTATTTACAAGTTTAAAACTTTAATTACTTCTTTATGTATTTCTTCTATGGATGGTGCTGCATCAACCTCTACATATATTCCTCTTTTCTTGTACTCCTCTATTATCGGGTTTGTAGTTCTTTGATCTTCCAGTAATCTTTGTTTTATCTTATGTGGCTTATCATCCTCTCTTTGAGATAGTACAGACCCGCACTTATCACAGTATCCTTCCTTCTCTTCTTTTTTGTACTTGGCATTGTATATTTCTCCACAGTTGACACAAACTCTTCTTAATGAAAGCCTTTCGATAGATGCCTCTTCATCTAAGGCAAAGTAAAGGAAAGTATCTAAAATTCGCCCTCGTTTTTCTAAGAGTTGATCAAACATTGGAACTTGTCCTATATCTCTAACCACAGAAACAAACAGCCAGTTCTTACTATTATCAAAATGATCTACCCACTTATCTAACATTTTATAGGTAAGCTCATTAGAAACCCACAAACCTTTTGACCAACTTTGGTGTGCTACTACTGCATCAGCATCACCCTCTGAGTACATCTCTCGAAACATCTCTCCTGTTCCTATTATTTCAAAATCAAACTTTGAAGCAAGTAATTCTGCCTGTGTATCTTTCCCACTTCCTACAGGACCGTGTATCAGTATTGTCTTCATATATTTCACCTATGTATATTAATTAGAGATACTTATCATAACTTCTAACAGAGATCATAGATTCTACCTCTCTTTTAATATCAAGAATTACACCAACTACTATCAAAAGACCTGTACCTGAAAAAACAGCCGCCGTTATTAATCCACTCTTTACAAATACATCTGGTAATATTGATATAGTGGCGAGGAAAAGAGCTCCTACTGCTGTAAGTCTAAAACTAACTTTCTTTAAATATTCTGATGTTTTTTCCCCTGGACGAATTCCTTGGATAAATGCTCCCTGCTTTTGAAGATTTTCTGCAAGGTCTTCTGTTTTAAACACAACTGTTAGGTAGAAGAATGAGAAAGCTAAAATTAGAAGAAAAGAAGCTGAATTAAAAATGTATGGATTCTCAAGCATACTCATAATCTTTTCTGTAATATTGGTTACTGTCGGATTGAGATCTCTACTTAACAGAAATTTTCCTATTAATTGAGGGAAAGATAAAAGTGACATTGCAAATATTACAGGCATTACTCCTGATTGAGTTAGTTTTATAGGTAAATAGCTTTCTAAAGCTCCTCCTTGTCTTACTCTTCTAGAATATTGGATTTTAACTCTTCTTTCTGTCTCGGTTACAATTATGACTGATACCACTAAGATTAAGGAGAATATTATAAATACAATTTTCTGGAATAAATCCATAGTCACAAAGTTTGATCTTACTGTACCTGGTATTCCCGACAGAATTCCTAACATAATTAAGTACGATGAACCACCACCGTATCCATTTTCTGATATTAACTCACCAAACCACATCATAATAACAGCTCCTGCAGTTAAGGTTGCTGACATTGTTACTAACTCTAATGTTCCTAATGTCTCTATCAGTCCAAACCCTCTTAGAGTAGAGTAAATAACAAAAGATTGGAGAACTGCTAATGGTACTGTGACTAAACGGGTGTACATGGATATCTTCCTTCTTCCCTCTGGACCTTCTTTTCCTAATTCCTCTAATTTAGGAATTACTGAACCTAATAGTTGGAAAATAATGGAAGCGTTAATATATGGTGTTAGACCTATTGCTATTATTGATGCTGTTTCCAATACTCCTCCTGAGACAGTAGAGAGAACATCACCAAAACCTGTTCCTTCAAATAGCTGTATTATTGCATTCGCTGGAATCCCTGATACTGGGATAGCCGAGAGTGTTCTGTAAAAAAGGATTATTAACAGAGAGAAAATTATCTTATCTCTAATATCCTTAGATCTAAATATAGATTTGACTCTTTCTGTTAGTTTTTTCATTTAATAAGGGTTTATTTAACACTTCCACCTGCTTTTTCTATTTTCTCAACTGCTACAGGTGAGACTTCTAAATTCTCTATAACCAGTTTTTTGTCTATCTCTCCTCTTCCCAATATCTTTACCTTTTTAGTACTCTTTTTAACCAGACTTTTCTCCTTAAGAACCTCTATATTTACCTTCTGTCCTTTCTTGAAATTTTTAGATAGGGTATCTACATTAATAGCTTGGCTTCCTACCTTAGGAGAACCTTTAAATCCTTTATATTTAGGCATCCTTCTGTAGAAAGGTACATTTCCTCCTTCAAAGGCTACCAATGACTTATGTCCTGCCCTTGATTTTTGTCCTTTTGTCCCTCTACCTACTGTATGACCACCCACTCCAGAGCCATAACCTCTACCAAGTCTTTTACCTTTTTTTATTCTATTTTTTCTTTTTGGAATAGTTTCTAAATACATTATTTTTTCTTACTTACCTTATTTTTCTTAACTTCTTTCTTAGTTTTACTTCCTTCTCTCTTCTTTCTCTTCATCTCTTTTCTCTTTTTTTCTTCCTTAAGCTGTTTCTCTTTATCCATCTCTTCTTTAATATGTACTCTTTCTCTCATAATTTGCATTTTTTCTAAAACTCTACCTTTTCTTAGACTTTTCAGTGCTTCAAAAGTACAATATGCATTAGCATTAGGCTCCTGAGTACCAAGAATCTTTCCATACACATTATCTATCCCTGTAAGCTCCAACACAGTCCTCACAGAAGAACCTGCTATTACACCTGTTCCTGTTCTTGCTGGTCTTAAAAGAACCTTAGCAGCTCCATACTTATACACAATTTCATGAGGGATAGTATCTCCTATTAATTCTATTGTTTTCATATTCTTAGCAGCAAGTCTCTCTCCTTGATCTATTGCTCCTCTAACATCTGATCCTTTCCCAAGAGCAACACCCACAGAACCTTTCCTATCTCCTACAACAACTACTGTACTAAATTTCAACCTTTTACCACCCTTTGTTACCTTTGCAACTCTTCTAATTGGAAGAGCTTTTGAGTCATAACCTTCTTTTCTCTTGTCTTTTGTAAAATCTTTTTTCATTTTAAATCCTTAAATTTTAACTTTCTGTTTTCTTAACTCATCTGCAAATATTTTTATATGGCCGTGATATTTATACCCACTTCTATCAAAAACTACTGACTCATTTTTCAGAGCCTCTTTTGCAAATTTTTTAGACATAGCAATTATATCATCTACATTCTTTTTAACCATAAAGCTTTTAAGAACTACTCCTTTCTCATCATCAGCCAATCCTGCATAGAAATATCTATTACTTTTAAATATAAATATCCTAGGTCTCTTAGATGTACCTCTAATACTTTTCTTGATATATGCCTTTCTTCTTTGTCTTTTTTGTTCTTTTGATTTTGTTCTCATTTTAATAATTATTTCTTATATTTTACTCTTTTGCTAAATTAGCTTTAGAACTTTTTCTTCTTACATACTCACCCTCATATCTTATACCTTTACCCTTGTAAGGTTCTGGTTTTCTAATCTCTCTTATCTTTGCTGCAAACAGTCCTACCTTTTGCTTATCATGACCTTTAATTACAATCTTTGTTTCTTCGGGTACCTCTATTTGGATTCCTTCTATGCATTCAACTTTTACAGGATGATTCCATCCAAGACTCATAACTAGCGTATTTCCTTCCATTCTTGCTCTATATCCGACACCTACCAACTCTAATGTTTTTGTGTATCCTTCCTTTACTCCGTGTACTGCATTATGTATTAACATCCTATATGTTCCATGATTAGACCTTGCCTGCTTTGTCATATTCTTAGGAGAAACATTTACTGTCCCATTCTTTACTATCACATCAATATTCTCAGGGATATTTATTATCATCTCCCCTAAAGTACCAGTAACTGTAAGGATACTTCCTTCTTTTTCTACTGTAACTCCTTCTTCTATTATTATTTCTTGTTCTCCTATCTTAGACATTTTATTACCATATTTTACATATTAACTCTCCACCTAACTTTTTACTCTTAGACATAGCTCCTGACATAATTCCTTCTGATGTACTAATTATTGATATTCCTCTTCCGTTCATAATAGGTACTATATCTTTATATCTCACATATATTCTCTGCCCTAACTTACTTACTTTTTCAAGATGTGTGATCACTGGTTCTCCATTATCATACTTTAATGTAACAATAAGTATATTATCTTTCTCCTGAAAATCTTCTATCATTCCTTCCTGCTTTATAACTTTCAAGATTTCTCTATTTACTTTTGTTACAGGGATATCAACCTGTTCTTTCTTTCTCATTATTCCATTTTGTATTCTAGCTAGCATATCTGCTATCAAATCGTTCATTTTTTAATACTAAAAAATTAATTTACCAAATAGCTTTCTTAACTCCAGGTATTTTACCTTCACTTGCTAATTCTCTAAAACACACTCTACATATGCCGTAATGTCTAATATAGCTCCTTCCTTTTCCACAAATCTCACATCTGTTATGAACTCTTGTACTATATTTAGAGCTTTTCTTTAATTTTCTTGCTTTGTATTCTTTAGCTTCTGTTGACATCTTTTACAAAAGGAAATCCAAATTTATCTAAAAGAACCTTACCTTCATTATCATCTTTTGCTGTAGTTACTATGGTAACTTGCAAACTTCTTACCTTAGATACCTGGTTAGGATCTATTTCTACAAATACAGTATGGTCTTCTATACCCACAGAAATATTTCCTAAGCCATCAAAAGACTTAGTTTTAAAACCTCTAAAGTCCTTTGTTCTAGGGAATACCACATTAACTAATTTATCAAAAAACTCCCACATCCTCTCACCTCTTAAAGTAACTGATACTCCTATCTCTTGTCCCTGTCTAATCTTAAATGAAGAAACAGCTTTTTTCGCTTTATTAACAATTGGTTTCTGTCCTGTAATTAATCTAAACATCTCTACTATCTCTTCCAAAGCAGAGTGATTAGAGACAACCTCTCCTGCGCCTATATTCACAACAATCTTTTTAAGAGTTGGAACTTGCATAGGGTTTTTATATCCCAATTCCTTCATTATCTCTTTCTTATATTTTTTATTGTATTCTTCTCTTAATCTTGCCATTATTCTTTCTTAACTTTAGATTTAGGTTTTGTTTTACTTTCTTTCTTCTCTTCTTTCTTCACTTCTTTCTTTTCTTCTTTTTCTTTCTCCTTTGAAAGGTCCTTTACTATTTCCTTACCACACTTCTTACACACTCTGACTTTTTTATCTTTCTCTACTTTCATACCTATCCTTGTTGGCTTGTCACAGTGAGGACAAATCAACATCACTTTTGAGATTGGGAAAGGTTTTTCTATCGTTACAACCTCAGATACTTTACTTTGTCCATCTCCTTTTATGTGTTTTTTGTAAAGATTTAACCCTTCAACTATTACTCTGTCTTTTTTCACATTAATAGCAACAACAGGACCTCTCTTCCCTCTCTCTTTCCCGTATAGTATTTTAACTGTATCTCCTTTTTTAATTCTCATTGTTATACTTCTTAATTACAATACTTCTGGAGCAAGAGAAACAATTTTATCAAATCCTCTCTCTTTCAATTCTCTTGCTACTGGACCAAATATCCTAGTTCCTTTCGGTCCCTTACTTTTCCCATCAATTATTACTACAGCATTATCATCAAATCTTACATATGTACCATCTTTCCTTTTTGACTCTTTTCTAGTTCTTGCTACAACAGCCTTATGAATTTCATGCTTCTTTATACTCGTATTAGCTAATGCTTTCTGTATCGATACAACAACAATATCACCTACTTTTGCATACTGTTTTTTTGAAGAACCAGGTATCCCAATCACTTTGGCTACTTTGGCACCGCTGTTATCTGCTACTTTTAATTGTGATTCTACTTGTACCATAACTATTTCTCCTTTCCTACTACTAACCATCTTACTTTCTTAGATATGGGCTTACTTTCTCTAATTGTAACTTTGTCTCCTACCTCTAAATCTTCTTCTGTTCGAGCAAAAAAGACCTTTTCTCTCTTCAAGATTTTCTTGTACATAGGGTGTGCCTCCAAAGTACTCACAGTAACTTTAACAACTTTATCCATTTTGTTACCAGTTACAACACCTTTTATTTCTTTCTTTTTCCCTTTATTTTTTCTTTCTTTACTCATATCTTTTTTGTTTAAATAACGGCATGTATTCTATCAATTATTACTTATATACACAAGTTAAATGTCCATTCTAGATATAAATTTAGTCTTAACAGAAAACTTGTGTCCAGCAAGTCTCAAAGCTTCCCTTGCTGTCTTCTCGTCTACACCACCTATCTCCACAAGGACTGTACCTGGGGCAACTACTGCAACATAGCCCTCTACAGCGCCTTTACCTTGAATCATTTTACTGTTTATCGGTTTTTTAGTATACGGTTTGTGAGGAAAGATCTTTAACCAAACTTTTCCTTTTCTTTTTGTAAAACTAGTCATTGCTCTCCTAGCAGCCTCTATTTCTCTAGCGCCTATCCAACCACTCTCTAAAGATTTCAACCCATACTCTCCAAAATCTACCTTATTATTAGAAGATGCTATACCTCCCATCTTACCTCTCATCTCTTTTCTGTATTTTCTTTTCCTTGGTTCTAACATTGTAATTATTTAATATATTATTCTTCTCTTTCAATATCTGTTTTATCTCCTTTATATATCCACACCTTTACTCCCATTAGTCCTGAATCTGGTGTTTCTGCAACCTCTCCCGCATAATCAACATCTGCTTTAAATGTTTGAATTGGTACTGAACCTGCATATGTTTTTATTGTTCTTGCCTGACTAGCATTATTTATCCTTCCTGAAACCCATATTTTTAAACCTTTAGCACCAGCCTGCATTACCTTGTCTCTAGCACTAATCATTAACAATTTAGGTGGCTGCCTTCTCTCTATTCCATCTGCTATAGATCTTGCAACTATTCTTGCTGAGAGATCTGCCTTTTTAATTTCTCTTACTTTTAATTCAACATCCGATTTGGTTATTCTTCTTAACTCTTTCTGTAAGTTATCTATCTCTTCACCTCCTCTACCAATGGCAACACCTGGCTTTGCTACATAGGCTATTACCTCTATCTGATTTAGGGATCTTTTAACTTCAACACTATCCACACCTGCATCTTTCATAGATTCTCTCACTTTATTTTTTATTAAAAGATTCTGAGAAAGGAATTGTGGGAAATCTTTTTTATCTGCATACCATCTAGATCCCCATGTCCTATTTATCCCTAATCTTATAACTTTTGGATTGATTTTTCTTCCCATAGCTACTTAACTTTTAATTCTAAATTAATATGAGATCTTCTCCTAAATATTATGGATACTCTCCCTTTTGCTCGAAATTTAGTTCTTTTAAACATAGGGGCTTCATTTATCATTATTTTATCAATTACAAGATCATCTTGATTGGCTCCATACATTTCCCTTGCATTTGCTACTCCAGACATAATGGCTTTTTCAATGGTTTTAACTCCTTTTCTTCTTATCATAGGAAGTATTGTCAAAGCTTCATCTACGCTTTTCCCTCTAACTGTATCTGCCACTAGTCTTAATTTTAGTGGAGATTGAGCAATATTTTTTATTTTCACTTTAACTGTCTTTTCTTCCATTACTATTTATATTTAATTATTCTTCAAATCTTCCTGTACTTCCGTACACTTTAGATAGTTTCCCTTTTTTAGCATGACCTTTAAATTTTCTTGTTTGAGAAAACTCTCCTAATTTATGACCTATCATAGATTCCTGTACTAGAACTTCTTCATGCTTTCTGCCATTATGTACTAAGAACTTAAACCCTACCATCTCTGGTGTTATTGTTGATTCTCTAGCCCATGTCTTGATAGGGGACATCTCTCCTTTAGCTTTAGCCAAAGCTACCTTTTTCATCAATTTTTCATCTGTATATGGTCCTTTCTTTAATGATCTAGACATATTTTTTAATCAAAAATTTATTTCTTAGCAAACGGTCTTGTTTTAGTTCTTCTTCTTCTAATAATGAACTTATCAGTTCTTTTATTCTTTCTTGTTCTAGTGCCTATTCTATTACCCCAAATATCTTTTGCTTGTCCACCGACTTTACCTTTACCTTCACCTCCACCATGAGGATGCTCTGCTGCGTGCATTGCCATACCTCTTACTTCTGGTCTCCAACCTAAATTTCTCTTTCTTCCAGCCTTCCCTAATTTCACGTTCATTCTCTCTTCATTACCTACCTGTCCGATTGTTGCCATACAATCTGCATATACTAACCTTATCTCTCCAGATGGCAACCTTATCTGCATAAATTTACCTGATGTATCTGGTCCCTGTACTGATATAGATTCTCCTGCGGATCTACCATATATTGCACCTTTACCTGGATACCCCTCTACACAATGAACAAAAGTTCCTGATGGAATATTTTTTATTTTCATTGCATTACCAGGAAGTATATCTGTCTTTTCAGAAGATATTAATTTATCTCCTTTTTTTATTCCTCTGGGAGCAATTATATATCTTTTCTCTCCATCTTCATACTGCAAAAGAGCTAAATATGCGGTTCTATTAGGATCAAAGTAGAAGCCCAGAACTTTAGCTGGAACATCTAATTTGTCTCTTTTAAAATCAACTATCCTTACTCGTCTTTTAAATCCACCCCCTCTGTGTCTTACTGTAATCTTCCCTTGATTACCCCTACCTGCTCTCTGTTTTTTTGCCACAGTTAATTTCCTTGGTCCAGAACCTTTATCCAGAGATGTTCTGTCTTCCAATCTTGTTTTTCTTCTTGTAGAAGTTGTAGGCTTAAATTCTCTTATTCCCATTTTAACCTTTCAAAAACTCATCTATTTTATCTCCCTCTTTTAGGGTAACTATAATTTTTATGCTATCTGACTTTCTTGTTTTAATATTTGTCTTCCAGTCTCTTTTTAATTTTCCTAATCTAACTATACTGTTAGTACTTATTACTTTTACTTTGTATGTTTTCTCAACCCATTTCGCTACCTCTATTTTATTTGTTCCCCTAGGAACCAAAAAGGTATACTTATTTAGAGCATTAGCCATTTCATAGGTCTTTTCTGTAATTACAGGTTGTATTTTAATTTCTTTATTTTTCATTTAAAAATCTTTTTTCTAATATACTAACTGTTGACTCATCTACTAAAACTTTTTTTGCTGCAACTAGATGCTTAGCATTAAGTTTCAAAGGATCCACTACATTTACTTTCTTAACATTTCGTAATACCAAAGAAGCCTTATTATCATCAGATATTACCAAACCATTTCTTATTCCTTCTTTCCTTAGATTTTTTAATTTTGTTGGTGTTAATTTAACAAAATCCAGTTCTTTGTTCCTCAATCTCTCAGAAAGCATAACTGTTGTGGCTTTTCTTGCCATTTTCCTGTTTAATTTTTTAGTAAAATTCCTACCTCTGCTTGCAAATGTTACTCCACCACCAATCCAAAGAGGAGACCTTATTGAACCAACTCTTGCCCTTCCTGTTCCTTTCTGTCTCCATGGTTTTATTCCACCTCCTGACACTTCAGATCTGTCTTTCTGTTTTGCTGTTCCTTTCCTCTCATTTGAACTGTAGATATAAAGGACTTGGGCAACTAAATCTTCATTATATGGAACCTCCCATACCAATGGATTTAGTGTTAACTTTTCTTCTTTTTTTGTTTTTGTTTCTTTTTTCTCTGCCATGTTACTCTCCATATATAGCTACTAAGTCTCCCTTAGCACCTGGGATAGGTCCAGAAATTAGTATTAAAGTATCCTTTACTTCTATCACCTTCTTGTTTTTTAGTGCTACAGTGTCTTGTCCCATCCTCCCAGGCATCTTTTTCCCTTTTAGTACTCTTGACGCATTTATACCAAACCCTATTGAGCCTGGAGCTCTCAATCTATCAGTTTGTCCATGTGTTTTAGGTCCACCTGCAAACTTCCATCTCTTTACAACTCCTGCAAAACCTTTTCCTTTCGACTTTGCAACAACTGTAACTTTATCTCCCTTTTCAAATATCTCTGCTTTAAGTTCATCTCCTAGCTTTATGTCATCTTCTACCTTTCCCTTAAAATATTGCCTTTGTGAAGGTACCTTTTTTAGTGCTTTGTATTTCCCTTGCATAGCCTTACTAGGATGTTTTTTCTCTCCTATTCCTAATTCAAAACCTTCAGGTTCTAGATTAGAGAGTACACATCCATATGTATCCACTATTGTTACAGGAATGACCTTATGATCATCAAATATTCGTGTCATTCCTTTTTTTATTCCTAACAAAGCCTTCATTAATTTAATATATAATTTATTGTATTCCTATATCCACACCCGCGGGCATCTGTAAATGCTGTAAGGCATCTATCGTCTTAGATGTAGGATCTATGATATCTATAATCCTTTTATGAGTATTAATCTCAAAATGTTCAATTGAGCTTTTGTAAATAAATGGTGAACGGTTCACAGCAATCTTTCTTCTCTTAGTTGGTAGCGGTATCGGTCCAGCCACTTTCGCACCTGTACTTATTGCAGTCTCAATTATACTCTTAGCAGATTTATCTACTACTACTGAGTCATACCCTTTAAGTTTGACCCTTATTTTTGCTGTGCTATTAGCCATTATATTTAAAAGAGCTAAATTAAACTATTTGGTCAGAGGGTAGGTTAACCTACCCTCTGATACTCATCCTATTTTATAATCTCTGTTACTACTCCGTGTCCGACAGTTTGTCCTCCCTCTCTAATTGCAAATGTAACACCCTTCTCTATTGCAACTGGAGATACTAACTTAACTGTAAACTCTCCATTATCACCAGGCGCCATCATCTCAACTCCTTCATCCAATACTACTTCACCTGTAACATCTGCAGTTCTAACATAGAACTGTGGCTTGTACCCTGTTACAAATGGTGTATGTCTTCCACCTTCCTCTTTACTTAGTACATATACCTCTGCTCTAAACTCTGTATGAGTGGAAACTGTACCTGGAGCTGCTAATATTTGACCTCTTTCAATATCAGATCTCTTTAAACCTCTAAGTAAGAGACCTACATTATCTCCTGCCTGTCCTTCATTTAATGTTTTGTTAAACATCTCTACACCTGTAATAGTTGTTTTCTGAGGTTTCCTTCCCATACCTAATATATCAATGCTCTCACCTACTTTAATAATACCTCTCTCTATTCTTCCAGTAGCAACTGTTCCTCTTCCTTCTATGGAGAAAACGTCTTCTACCGGCATCAAGAATGATTTATCTATATCTCTTTCAGGCATCTCAACATACTCATCAACTGCCTTTAACAATTCCTTTATTGATTCAGCACCTTCTGCTTCTCCTTTCTCTGCCTTAAGTGCATCACCTACTATCACTGGAGCATTGCCATCAAATCCGTATTTTTCTAAGAGATCTTGCACATCTGCCTTAATGAGCTCCAAGATTTCTTCATCAGCATCTCCAAACTTGTTGATAAATACTACAATCTTAGGGACTCCTATCTGCTTAGCTATTAACAAGTGCTCTTTTGTTTGGGGCATAGCACCATCATTTGAAGAGATAACTAAGATTGCACCATCCATTTGAGCTGCACCTGTGATCATATTCTTAACGTAGTCTTTATGACCAGGACAGTCTACCAATGCATAGTGTCTGTTTTCTGTTTCAAACTCCACATGAGCTACTGAAATTGTTATAGCTCTCGCCCTTGCATCAGGATCTTTATCTAACTTATCCATTAGCTTATCCGCTTCCTCTGGTGAGAAAGTTTTTAGAATACCTTTAACCAAAGTAGTCTTACCATGATCAATATGACCCAAGGTTCCGATATTCATGTGTGGCTTTGTTCTTTCAAATTCTGCCATAAATATATTGTTAAAAATTTAAATATATACTTTTCAAACAGCACAATTCTCAACATTTGAGAACTTGCGTTGAATACTATCAAAAAACAACAATACTTGCAAGAGGATTATACTATATTCGTCCAGTTTTTTACATCCTCCTTATGCAATTCTATTCCTTTTGATACTATAGTAACTATTAGAACCAAAAACATTATCACTGTAAGTATTGCTATTACAATATCATACTGCGTAACAACATAATCATGTATATTATAGTAGGTTACTGGCAAGAAAAACATTACTACCGCTATTATTGCACCAATTATTCTTGCCTCCGTTGGTCCAAAAAGACCAAATGAGTTTTTAGATTTTCCTTCTACATAAACTAGAAGATCAACATTAAGCATCATAGCCAGATATACACAGGCTAGGAGAAGTGATACCTCTAATCTCACAAAACCTGAGAGACCTAGACCTAATCCAAAAATTATGACAACTATCGCATCCACTATCTTGTCTATGTAATAGCCATACTTGGGCCTTGTCCTTTTTCTGTACCTTGCAATACTTCCATCAAAAGAATCTCCAAACCAATTAACTGCTAGGCCTAATACTACAAAGACTAAGTAATATCTATTTAGAAATCCAAAGTAGAAACCTAGAGAAACCATAATCATTCCTAATATACCTATTACTGTTAGATGATCTGGTCCCATCCAATTTGGTATTCTTGGGCATATATAATCCTTTGCCCTCTCCTCTACCTTAGCCGTCAGTGCTGTATTTATAGCTTCCTGCTCATCTCTTTTGTATTTAACTTTGAGATTTTCTAAATCAAATACTATTTCTCCCGAACGTGTATTTTCAATCCAGAGCTTTATCTCTTCTACAACACCTTGAAAGTCTTTCTGTCTAAGAAGCTTATTTATTTTACTTAATCTCTTCTTAAAGAATTTTTGTGACATAGCTATATACTCTTACCTGATATCTCTTCAGCAATATTTCTAGGGACCTCTGCATAGTGAGATGGCTCAATACTTGCACTTCCTCTTCCACTAGTAATTGATCTCAGCTCATTTGTATACCCAAACAGTTCTGACAGAGGTACTAAAGATCTAATCCTACTCACATTATTTCCCAAACTTTCTGTTCCTAGTATCTGCCCTCTTTTACTACTTAAAGATCCTGTTACATCTCCCATATGGGAGTCTGGTGTTTCTACATCAACTTTCATTATGGGTTCGAGTAATATTGGATCTCCTTTTCTAAAACCTTCTTTAAATGCCATAGCTCCTGCTATCTTAAATGCAGCCTCAGAAGAGTCCACTTCATGGAAAGAACCGTCATATACTGCCACTTTAATATCTACAACAGGGTAGCCCGCAAGCAAACCTGCTTTCATAGTCTCTTCTACACCTTTCTGTATTGATGGTATATATTCTCTTGGAATAGCACCTCCCTTAACCTCATTAATAAATTCAAACCCTTTTCCAGACTCATTAGGTTCTAATCTTAACCAACAGTGACCATACTGACCTCTACCACCTGATTGTCTAATATATTTACCTTCTGCCTGATCAGCAACTCTCTTTATTGTTTCTCTGTATGCTACTTGTGGTTTCCCTACATTAGCTACAACTCCAAACTCTCTTTTCATTCTATCAACCATTATTTCCAAGTGCAGCTCACCCATACCATGTATGATTGTTTGGTTGGTCTCTTGATTTGTAGTAACACGAAATATGGGATCTTCCCTAACAAGTCTTTCTAAAGCTAGTGACATTTTTTCTTCATCAGACTTAGTCGCAGGCTCTATAGCTTGTGATACTACAGCCTCTGCAAAAGAGATCTTTTCTAAAACGATCGGATTACTTTCATCACAAAGGGTATCACCTGTTGTAGAGTCTTTAAGTCCTACGATAGCTCCAATATCACCAACTCTAAGAGTATCTACCTCTTCTCTTTCATCTGCATGCATTAGTATCAACCTACTTACCCTCTCTTTAACATCTTTTGTAGAGTTAAGTACATATGAACCTGCACTTATCTGACCTGAGTATATTCTAAAGTAAGAGAGAGTCCCCACATGTGGATCATTAACAATCTTAAAAACCAAAGATGAGAACGGTTCATCCTCACTAGATTTTCTAGTGATATCTTCTCCAGTTTTAGGATCTACTCCTTTTACTGAAGGTCTCTCTAAAGGAGATGGTAAACATATCGTAATGTAGTCCAAAAGTGTTTTAGACATAGCTGTTCTAGAGTCTCCTCCCAAGACAGGAAATATATTTACATTTAATGTACCTTTCCTTAAAGCTGAATACATCTCTTCTTCTGTTAATTCTTCCCCAGCAAAGAATTTTTCCATTAACTTATCTTCTTGCTCTGCTAATACCTCAATCAACTCCTCTCTATATCTCTTAACCATATCATTCATATCTTCTGGTATATCTGTCTCTATCAAATCAGGTGTATCAACTCCTTCATATTTATATGCCTTCATCTTTACCAAATCCACATATCCATACAATTCCTGCTCTTTTCCAAGAGGTAAAGTAATTGCAATAGCCTTCTTACTTAATCTCTCCCTTATAGTTGAAAAACTCTTCTCAAAATCCCCTCCTATTAAATTGATCTTATTCATAAAACAGATTCTAGGGACATTATATTTATTCGCTTGTCTCCAAACAGTTTCAGACTGTGGTTCTACTCCTTTTCTTCCATCAAAAATAACTACAGCCCCGTCCAATATCCTAAGAGATCTTTCTACTTCTGCAGTAAAGTCCACATGTCCAGGGGTATCTATTATATTTATTCTATATCTCTCATCAGCATACTCCCAAAAGCACGTTACCGCTGCAGACATAATGGTTATTCCTCTCTCCTGCTCTTGCTCCATAAAGTCTGTGGTAGCAGCCCCTTCATGAACCTCCCCTGTCTTATGTACCTGTCCTGTAAAGTAAAGTAACCTCTCAGTAGTAGTGGTTTTCCCAGCATCTATGTGAGCTATAATTCCAATGTTTCTCACCTTGTCTAAAGGCATTTTCACATTATATGTATTCTTATCTATCATATTACTAAACAATTAAATAAAAGGAAGGGAAACAAAAACCTTCGCAGTTGGCATTATAGCAGAGCTATCCAAGAGAAGACAACATGTCTTTTGCTTCTTCAGTTATTTCATATTTCATATCGTATTCTATGCTCCTCTCTAAGGATTGCTTGGCCATTTCTATCTCACCTTCTTCTTCTTGTTCTTTGGCAAGGAAATAGTAGTAGTAAGGATTATACCTATCTATTTCGAAGAGCTCTTCCATATACTGCTCTACCTCTTCCTTATCATGGGTATCCTCTCCAAAGAGATAGAGTAATTTAAATTCTAGATATGTTTTCTTTTGCTTCTTATCTAATTCCAACTCTTCTATCTGTCTAAGATAGTAATCTACCTTGGCACTCTCTTTCAGTTTATGGTTGATTTTTACAGCCATGAGATTTGCAAAAACATTATCAGGATTTTTAAAGACAAGATTTCTTACCACCTCTTCTGCTTTTAATTTTTGTTTTATCTCTAACAAAACATCTAAATACTCTTCAACTAGTTCTTCCTCAATATTTTCTCCCATATACCCTATTGCACTATCGTAATCTTTCACAGCATTTTCTAAATCTTTTTCCATGTAGTAGGATCTTGCCTTAAGCCAGAATATCTCTGACTCCAAACCGCCCAATGTAGATGCTAAATTAAGAACCTCTATAGCTTTTGAATAGTCTCCATACTCTGCATACGCTCTTCCCAAAAAATACATTCCTTCTAAATACTCTGTGATATCGTCTTTCAAAGGTTCTAGTACAGATATTGCTAAGAAGGGAAATCCTTCATTTATATATATCCTTGAAAGTTTAGTTGCATTAAAATTTTTATCATCATTTAGATTCTTTAAGACACTTGTAAATTCCTCATGGTACGCCTTATATGAAGAAGTTGGTTCTGTTGTTTTGAGAATCTTTTTTGCTTTTGATATATTATCTACTGAATATATATAGGAGAGAATTAAATTTGCCTCAATTTGCTCTTCCTGTGTAAAACCACTCTTTTGGAGATACTTTTTTGCTTCTGAAATATTTCCCATTTTTAACATTACCTTCCCAGACATTAATTCTAATAAACTATTCCTAACTCCTAAAATTAGTCCATTATCATACATATCATGCGCTTTCTTATACTGTCCAGACTTGTAATATTTATCTCCTACCATTCCGTACAGGACAGATCTGTCATAGTAGCTTAATGCTGTCGCCGATTTATTTACTACTTGTTCTGCTTCTTCTACTCTGTTTTTGAGAAGCAGTATCGATAGTATCCCTTTGTAGGCATCTATTTTCTTAGGTATTATATCTACTGCTTCTTGATATCTTGTAACACTCATAGAGTACTGCCTTGCTTCTAGATACTCTTCTGCCTCTGATATTTTCTTTTCATATGCTAAGAGCTGCTCTTGTGTAACTCTCTTACTAAAGAGATATATAGATGAGAGAGATATTATTATTAACAGTAGTATTATCCAAGGAATATATTTTTTAATATTCTTTTTCATTACTTAAATATATGTAGATAGAGTAGTTATGTCAATAATTTTCTAATTTGTGATAGAATAGTTTGTTTATGAAAACAAAGCTAGCCGTACTAGTTCTAGTTGTAAAATTAATTGCAGGAGTATCACTTGGAGTTTATGCAGATAAGACCTCTGTTGTTAAGAATAACACTTTTACAGACTTACCTGACAGAATTTATGAAATTTACGGTACTAATTCTGCTGAGGCCAACAGCTGCAGTACTGTAAAAGTGGTTACTGTAAATTATGAAGGTGAAGTACAAAGTCATTTGTGTAGATCACACTCACCTGTCACAGCCTTAATAGATCTGGGATATTCTATTAGTAACAAGAATAAAATCACTTCAACTTCCCCTATTAATTTACTACTATCTAACTCATATATATTAGTTGAATCATACAGGACAACAATAGATGAGATTCTTATAGAGCTTCCATACGAAAGAATCATAGAAGGGAATGTCTTATGTAAAAGGTTAGTCTCGGAAGAGAAAGAGCAAGAAGGAGTTTTAGGATTAATGACTCAAAAGATAAAGAGGGTGTATAAAGGGGACAGGCTCATTGCTGAGGAAATAATAGAGGAAAGAATAGAGAGAGAACCAAGGCCTGAAATTATTATAATTAAAGGCCCTGAAGATTTACCTGATTCGGTACCTCAAAGAGGATATAACTGTCCTTATTGGAATACATATATTGACAATATTAATGCTACTGAAGAAGAGAAACAGTGGCTTAAATTTATCATACACTGTGAATCTGGATGCAATGCCGAAAGTAATAAGTCTTTCCACAAAGGATTATTTCAATGGGACCCTTGCTTATGGTATACACAATACGTCAGTGAGAATATTTTTGATGGAGAAGCTCAGATTAAAATAACTTTACAGAAGTTAAGAGAAGGAGCAAATCCAAACAGGATGTGGCCTGCATGTCATAGTAGATACAAGAAACAATATGAAGAACTTAGCTGGCTTCAGTAATCTATATCTACGCTACTGTAATAGTCACATATATCTTGTGGGATCTCTCCTAAGAATCTAGATGGTATCTGCGATGTATATCCCTCTCTAGTCTGTCTTCTTTCTGCAAAAGTCATAAAGAGTTTCTGCTTTGCCCTTGTAATACCCACATAGCACAATCTTCTTTCCTCCTCCATATCATCTTCTTCCATAAAGGATCTAGAGTGAGGAAGTAAACCTTCTTCCATTCCAATCATGAATACATAATCAAACTCTAGTCCTTTTGATGAATGTAATGTCATAAGGTTAAGATAGTTACCACTTCCATCCTGATTTTTCTCTTGCTCTTGCTCTATTAAATTTATCTCATTCAAAAACATCTCTAAGGCTGTTTTCCCATATTTATCAGTATAGCTTGATGCAACATTTTTCAATTCATTTATATTCTCTTTTTTCATTTCTGCCTCTTCCGTTCCATCATCAAACCACTGTATATATCTGACTCTTTCTAGTATCAAATCTATTATTTCCAAAAGATTCATACTCTTTGAAAGAAAGTATATTAACCCAAAAAGAGAGATTACTGATATGTATTTATCCCATTCTTCTCTCAGAGATGCTATCTCGGATATGATACTCTTATCTACATCAACCTCATCCATATACTCAGTATTAATGACTACATACGCACCTACTATGAACTCTCCCAATGTACATTTTGCTTTTCTAGATAGCTCATGTAGCTTTGCTAATGATTTTGAGCCTATTTTCCTAGGAGGAGTATTAATTACCCTATCCACGCTTAGCTCATCTTTAAGATTGAAACAAAATCTTAGATAACTAATTATGTCTTTAATTTCTTTCCTTTCATAGAACCTAAATCCTCCTACCAACTTATATGGCATTCCTGACTTAAGCAGTGCTTCCTCTATTGCTCTAGATTGATAATTTGTTCTATACAGTACTGCTATATCTTTTAAAGACACTCCTATTTGTTGAAGAAGTCTTGTTTGCTCTACCACATAATCAGCTTCATTTATCTGATCAGATGCTTGGAATATTGTGATACTTTCTCCATCACTATTATCTGTCCAAAGTATTTTCTCTATTCTTGAGTTATTTTGCTCTATTACCTGAACTGCTGCTTTTATTACATTCTTTGTAGATCTATAATTCTGTTCTAGCTTGACAACTGTCACATTCTTAAAATCACTTTCAAATGATTGTATGTTTTTAATATTTGCTCCTCTCCAGGCATATATTCCTTGATCGTCATCTCCTACTACACATATATTGTTATGTTTCTCTGATAGTAGTTTTGCAAATATATATTGGGCATGGTTAGTATCTTGATATTCATCTATTAACAAATATTTAAATTGATCTTGATATCTCTTTTTTACATCTTCGTTTTCTGATAATAGTTTGACTGTAAGATAAAGAAGGTCTCCGAAATCCACTGAATTTTGTGCTTTAAGTTGTTTCTGATATTCAGGATATATCTCTGCAACTATGTCTTCTATATATCCTCCATAATGCAAATTAAATTTCTCAGGAGATATCATTTCATTCTTAGCAGAGCTAATGTAAGAGGATATTGATGATGGTCTTATCTGTTTAATATCCATATCTCTTTCTAAAAGAAGTTCTTTAATAATGTTTTCAGTGTCGTTAGAATCATATATTGAAAAACGGTTGGATAGCCCTAGTTTCTCTGCATTTTGTCTTAGTATCATAGCTCCTATGGAGTGAAATGTTCCAATAGTAGGAGGAGATTGTGGCGGAACATTTAACTCTTTTAGTAATTCAACAACTCTCTCTTGCATTTCTCCTGCCGCTTTTTTTGTGAAAGTTACTGCTAATATATTATTTGGTTTTATATCCTTTTCTATTATTAGATATGCTATACGATTCGTTATTACTCTAGTCTTACCAGAGCCTGCACCAGCAAACACAAGTAATGGCCCCTCAGTACATAGCACTGCTTTCTTCTGTTCAGAATTTAATTTGTCCAATATGACATTAGCACTCATTTTGTGAATGTTAAAATAATATGTTAGAAAGTTATATTTCTTTTAGATATGCAGAGTTAACCCAACCGTAAAGACCCAATCCATACATGATTTTAGACCATCCCGCCTCTTCTTCTTCCAATACAAAAACAACACCATTGTCAGCACTATCTACTACCTCACAACTATACCATCTACACTCTCTAATGTTCACAAACTCATATCTAGGAGATGCCACCTCTACCAATCTCTTCTCTCCTCTTGCTATGGTAAATTTAATTTCAAATTCAGAATTCTCAAATGGACGATTTTCAAACTTTAAAACCTCAAATGTCTCTGTCGCCTCACCTAAAGAAATTCTTGCTTCAAGAGCAAATTCAAATTCTACTGACTCTCCAGGTAAAACATTAATATCACTTACACTTGTAGGTTTACTAAAACTTAACCATTCCTGATTTATTGCATACTCACTCTCCCTATCGTCTTTAACAGATATATATATTGGGTCTTTGTCTGTAAACCATATGAAATCATTCATATTTCTTACTTTGACTTTCACAGGTAATCTCTCTCCTATTTCTATTTCTTTCTCATATACCACCTCCTCCATTCTTAATATGTAGTCCTGTTTTTCTTCTTCATGTCCTTTCCAATCCTGCAATGCATTCTGTACAGAATTGGTAAATTCTCCTGCTACTTCTACAGGAGAAATAGTAGAGAATGTGCCTTCTTTCTGATTTATATACATCTTAACAACTGCTAGAGAGGATATTCCCCATCTGTAAGAGATATCTTCAACCATATTTATAAGAGACTCTTTCGCCCTATTTGTTAACACCGGATTATTAGAAAGATATCCTATTGCAATTACACCTTCTACTTCCTTCAATTGAGGGTTAGCCCCTATACCTCCCATATTGCCCTGATATATTATTCCATTTTCATCTAGTAGATATGTATATGGTAAGTCTGAGAAGTGTAGTCTAGTCACTCCGTAGTAGTAGAGGGATTGAACCCATTTTGCTGGATTTCTAAGTAGTAAATCTGAGTCTGTTGTTACTTGTGATATATATATTTTTGTTGGGTTTATATATATTGTTCCTTCTGTATCTGTTAATGTTGTATCAAACTTTTGGTTTTCTGTTGAGTAGTAGGAGAAAGCAAATATTGATATGGGAAACAGCATTATTAATGTTAATCCTATCAACAGGACTTTGATATCTCTAAGAAATTTCATACTGTATTGTATCATTTAAGGAGAGGTTATTGTTGATAATTATTATCTACTGCTGATCTAGAAACCTAAAATAGTATTTATCTCGGGCAAGCTTTTCTTTTATTACCTTTTCTATACTCCGTACGGCTTTGCCGACAACATCATTTCTCATATCCACACCACTACTACTTGGTATTTTTAAATCAATCCTGAATTGTTCTCTTTCCGATACCCATACTACTACATACTCATCTCTTTCTATTGGAAATTCTGAATACCAAGGATATTTCCCTTCTATCTCCTCTTGTAACCTAACACCTCTTAACATGTCATCTACACAACAGACCTCTGTCTCCGTACTATCTCCTTCTTCTACAAATATCGACTCTCTATCTTTCTCTAATCGTTTTGATCTGTTATATCTTACAATGAGAAATAATCCTATGAAAAATATTATTAACAGAAGTATTAATAATACATAGAAAAGAGTTTTTTTGTTTTTCATTATAGTTTTCTTAAATATAAACTACTGTCATACTATCTGTATCTACCAAATCCGAAAATATACGGATTACTTATACTCCCATCATCAGCAACCGTATATTTATAAGATGTGCTTCCACTATTAGACTCCAATGACCCTATATAAGAACTAGAAACAGAAGAGACAATCCCTACATGAGTAAAACTATTATCATAGAAGAATATAACATCTCCTGCCGAAATTCCATTTACAACATTTGGTCCATTACACACAAAATCATAACCATTTGCTCCTTTGGCAAATTCTGCGGCCTGTAAACGTACAGCTAACGTACTAAAGACTGTGGAACTCTCTGGCACCCCTGCACCTACGTAAGAATCTTTTGTCAACCAGGTACACCAATAAAGAGAGTAAGCATCAGCTTGAAGGATTGCATTATTACCTCTTGTCTGAGGATTATCGAAAAGTTCTTGTTTCCATTTTCTTCCCCCTGAACCATATTCATACTCGTCAGGCATATTCTCTCTAGGCTTATTATGATAACCCCAATGCCCCTTATCAAGATATCCTACTATTAAATTAGCAATACTGGTTATTTCAGAAGCATAGGGATTTAAACCTTTTTCACCAGTGTAAGGAGGTCTACTTAAGCAAGCTAATAAATCTTCTGTTCCACCACCACTTCCTCTTCTTCCTCCCCCTCTACACTCAGTTATAGAGTACTCATGCATCATAATTGCAACAGTTATGACTCCTGGTCTTTGGAAAAGAGGATACTTCCTGCTGTTGTTATCTGTATCTCCTGGGTTACAAACTGTTCCAGCTCCTTGGTAACAAACTTCTTGTCCTACAGGAACTGAACTAGAGGGGAAAGTATTACAAGAAAATTCTACTCCGTCTCTACAGTATATGAGATCCATATCCATATAATCCTCATTTATCCAATTCAAAGGATATATATGATCGAAATAATATTCATCTGTCTGCTTCTCTGTACACTTTCCAGAAGTTCTCCATCTCGTTTGTCTAAGTACCTCTGTGGGTGGAGGAGTGTAGCTACAGTTCCTATTCCCCGGCCCATTATAATCTCCTAGGGCATTTATTAATGTCTTGTAATTTAAGCCCGAAGCACTGCCACTAGGTATCTTTGATTTGAGGTGCTCCATAGCACTAACAGCATCCGACAACAAATTACCTCCTCTCAATGAACCCCCATCGTGTAAAGAGCCATCCAGACGCATACCTCCTTCCATATAATGGATTGCTGCAATTATTTCACAAGGTATTCCTGTAGTCTCTTCTGTTTCCTTGTAAACCTTCATTAATTCTTCAGTTATTTTAGGTCTTATGTAAGTAGCAAAATAATCTTTTGCGATACTGGGGACTGAATCATAACTAGGTATTCCTTCGATAGCTTTGAATGCTTCTCCATCGCAAGCATAGCATTCATATTCGCCCGATCCATACTTATACTCCTCCGCATATGTAGCCCATTCTTCACAATCCTCACATGTACCAGGAGCTATATGAGAGTGTACACCAAAAATAGCAGAACCAATAATAACTACAATAAAAAGAGCCATACCAAAACAACCAACAAGCCCATACTTTAGAAACTCAGCACCAAACTTTACTACTGGCTTAGCTATTTTCACAACTACCTTTGTAGCCAACCAAGCAAGAGCATCAGCTACCAGACCGGGAATCCCTATTGCATTCAACCCTGCTGTAATAACTGTTCTAATCATTCCATATAATCCACCTGACTCCATCCATGCCTCTACAGCAACCTTAGCTATTTCATCCTTTAAAACAAAACCTAATTTCAACAGTATTTTATTCCCAACAAACTCTCTAAGATTCTTTCCTATTTTTTCATCAAAGTTTTTCTGTATATTCGCTTTAAATCTAGAATATGCACTAAAACGATGAGCTAACTTATATTGTTTTCCTAACTTTGAAGTAAGTCTCTCTATTTTTTCAAAAGCTTCTGTACTCATAATATTCTGTAAATCAGCCATAAATAAGTCCACATCGCCATTTGCTATAGCCTCAAAAAAATCACCTACTTCAAAAGGTAGATCCTTGGTAATCTCCTTGAGAAGGATCTTACTCATTTTCTCCTGTGAAAGATACGCCATATATGCAAAGCCTTCACCTGTATACAAAGTTTTAGCCCATGTTACTGGAGAGAAGTAATAGAGACTTGTCATTCCTGCATTGTAATTATCAGAATATCTGTTTCCTGTTTTTTTCGGTGCTACAAATTCAAGTTCTCCTAATTTTCCCCCTTTCTTGTCCTTCCCTATGTACATTTTCCCTTTAGCAGCGGGCTGTAGCCATTTAATCTGATTATGGTTGGGATCAAAAAACTTACCATTTATCATAAAAGGAAGAAGATTACCTTCGGTGAACATAGTTTTAGCAGAATAATACATACCCTCCCATTCTCCTAATCTACCTGCAAATTCGTAATTTTTTATATCTCTTAAATCCGACTTCAAATCCTTTATAGCCTGTCTATGCTTTGCTATTTCAGAAGTAGGCGCTCCGCTTTGTTTTAATTGTTCAATGATTTTCTCTCTAGATTCAATGGTCTGTTTAGTATTTTCTATGAAAAGAGTTCTTTTCTGTTTTTCTAAGAAAGGATTACCTTGAATAACAGCCATATTGTCAATATAGCGTGCTGCACGGACATAGTTTAATTTCTCTTCTCGATCAGTAACCCCTGTTATCAATCTCCTTATTTCTCTGGATTCTAACATTGCATAAAATTCTGGGAATTTAGAATCCTGCATAAGACTAAGTAGAGAATCTCTGTGTCTTTTTGCAGCCTCAAGATCTCCTTTCCCTTCTGCTTTCTTCCAATTCTCCCAAACTTCCTTTACTCCTTTATATTTACCATAAAGCATTTCTGCCTTCCCTTTTCCATATCTGTCGGTTAAATAAGCCAAACCAATAGTTTTAGGGGAACTTTTCCTAATACCAAGAGTATCTTTCTTAGCAGCCTCCTCTTTAAAATATTCTTCCATTAATTTAAGAGCCCTCACATTCATTTTGCCTCGAAATGCTTGAGGTCTCCCTATATTCATCATTGCATCTCCCACCTCTTTGCCTAACCCATGTCTTTTCGCCCAACCTTTTGCCACAAGAGATCCCATTATTTCACCACTATGTGCAATTCTTTGAGACCTCCTTATAGCCTCCATAGTTTTGAAGCTTTTTTCTACGTAAGCAGAAGGGTCTTTAAGTATTGTCCCTATATCTTTTAGATTGAATTTTACGACCCCTGGTAGTCTATCTCCTAGATTTATTTTTGCTAAATCAATATTAGCAAACTCAATAAGTCCATCCATAGTCGCATCATTAACAAAAGCACCTGGTTTTTCAAGTACAGCCCCCAAAGCTTCTACTACTTCCGATGTCCCATCTACACCTGTTACTTTAAGAGGTGTTCTTTTATGTGGTGGTCTTTCATTCTGCTCAAATATGAAGTCAAAGATAGACTCCATTGCTCCCTCATACTGTCTTCTTTGTTGAGCCATACTTGTTCTCTATTAAAAACTATTTACCAAACATTCCTCCAATTAGAGGGATTTTACTAAGTCCTGCTTGAATAGCTCCTCCTACATCAGCTCCTGATTTAGATGCTGTTGCTGGGATAATTGCTTTCAAGAATTGAGGAGTCTGTGCAGCTACATATATTGCAACTACTTTCAGTATATGTAACATAAAACCTGCAACATCCCAACCTTCAATCCAACCCTTGCCCTCAAATACTGTTTCAGGAAATGCAAGATTGATTACTTGGGCATCTCTATTAAGATATTGAAAGAATTGTGGAAGCATAACTATCGCGTATGTCACAGGAAAAACCAATGCATTCCTCAAAGCTGATTTAAATAAATTAGAAATAGCAGCATTATTTCCTGGTAGTGCTCCGAACATCAAAACTATTGGCGCCGTAATAACATTCACCAAAAGGCTAAAATACGCTTTTACTAAACTAAACCATAGCTTTACTGCACCTACAATTATAATGCCAAGTATAACTATCACAACACCAATTACCACCCATCCAATAGGAGCTAATGGACCTGCAATTGCAGCTACTATACCTCCTACACCTAATAGCCCTACTGTACCAAGCTGTGCCTTTATACCTAAAGTACCCATTAATAAAGCAAAAGGATTATGTATTGTTTGATCACCTAAAACACTTACAGCAAGCCTCATTAGGACACCTGAAATATCTAAGATTAACCCCATTATCGCAAAACTGAATGTTACAAGTACAAGAGAAATTACCACTCTAGGTAGTGTATTGCCTACAGTAACCATCATTTGCCCTCCTATCTTATGTCTGAACATAATCATAAATCCAATTACTATCATAATTACAACAAAGCCTAAATATGCAATATTTCTCATAAAATTCCATAATGGCTGTATCCCTGAAGTCTGCAAATCGTTGAAACCACTAGCATACACAGTTTTACTTTCCTTATGTCCCGGCACCCATTCATCCGCCAAATGAGCCATTACATCTATATTTGGTTGACTATTAAACATGGCCACAACTTGATTATCAATAGTAGTTACAAGACTAGGGGGTAAACCAGCCTCTCTTAATCTCGCATGAGTTTCATCATCTACACAACCCGGCTCATCACATAGCTGTACAAGTGTACTTGAAGCAACAGAGGACAGAGCTGTTTCATAAAGTCTTGACGAATGTTGGCCTTCTTCATCTGTTAATTCATCCACAAATTGATTCATCGATTTAAAAAATTTCCTTGCCTGAAAGTAAAAAGCTTTTGTAGGTTTTGCGAAACCTAAAAATATTATGACTATTAAGGGAAGAATTAAAAAGATTTTTAGTTTTTTCATTTATTATAAATATAAAATTATTTTATTCTACAATTTGAATGGCCAATACTTAGAGTATGAAACCTCTATTGCTTGCAAGACACCTTGCCAATACTCATGGAAACTTTGTGGGAAATCTTCTTGCCCTGGAGCTCTATCTTTAGCCTGCAATTGATAATTTAGATGATTTGGTGTTGCATCCCATAGGCAAGTAACGGGTATCTGTCTTGTCTCTTTTCCAGAAGAAACAGATAATTCGCAATCAGTTCCAATAAAATACATTATCCCATCACTATCAGGATCTCCTGCAACCCTCCTGTTCCCAGCTCTATCAGGAGATAACGAACCTTTGTATGATTCTGTCAAAAATGCGTTGGCACAAAGTCGATCGGTACTTCCATCTTCTAATGGTTCATTACATTCATATGGCTTTCCAAACAGAGGAGTCATTTCAATTCCAATAGTAGTTGCATCTACACATTTCTCTGGGTCTGGAGTACATACTTCTCTTGTCCATTCCCTCCCTCCTGCCCAATATGTCTCTTCTCTACATGTTTCCTCCATACATTCATCCCATACATCTCTAGCAAAGACCTTTCTAAAGACACTATAGACCCGCTCCACTAGATTAAAACAAGCGTATGGATCTTTTGAAGGAGACATATAATAGTCCTTATTTTCTCTATAACATTGATTGTCTTCAGGAAGTTTATAATCATTCCCTCCTGGCACTTGTGATCTTAAATATCCTCCATATTTTTCATCGTATGCTATATAGTTTGATGTCTCCGGATTAAAATCATGTCTTGCGAATGGACATGGTCCATCCGCATCATCTTCATTCTCTATCCCAATCCGAGTATCTAATTCTTCTTGCTTTATCTTTGTTGCCGAACCTGAATCATCAAGAGTAAGATTCGCACCAACAAGAAATGGCTCTCTAGAAGTACCCAAATCCTCTACTTTGTCTTTCAAGTTATGAGCATCTTCTGGAGTTAGAGTCTTAGCTTGATAATCTATATCTATTACCTCTCCACTTGCCGAATATTCTGTACTTCTAAATGATATTTCTCTCTTACTATTCTCAAATACATACTGTCCAAGGAAATAGGTAAGAGGATACTGTACTTTACTAAAAACTACCCTAGAATTGATATTAACAGAAACAGTACTACCCCCATCATCAATATCCTCACCCTCTGCTCCTACAAAATGCAAAGTACTCGATGAGTCATCGTTGCAGAGCTGTACTGCAGATTCAATTGACAAATCATTGTTAAAATGGCTACAACTCAGAAAACTAATGGGATTCCACATGGAAATTAAACTCATTATATCATCCCATAAACCTGCAACATCTCCATTTTCTTCTGCCAATCTTTGGAAATTTGCTATTTCTTCCTCATCTCCGTTTACTAATTTAGTAAGATCAACCAAACCTTTATCCATCCTCAAGACCTCATACCCTTGCTCTATGGGGACCTTCTCTTCTATCACAGAAGTATTACAATTTGAACATTCCTCTTCTGCAACTTCAGATACCTTCTCACTCCAATCCTCTACTTTCATATTACCAGAGACTTTGTTTCCAAACTTAACAGCAACAAACCCAAAGAGTATGAGAAACAGCAGGAACCTTATTCCATTTTTCCTCTTTTTTCTGTTCATAAAGACTTAATCATTGTACCCTTTCTCCTTTTTTTTGTCACACGAATAATATATAAGGAGAGAGGAGTAACTACAAGAATTAAAGACAGGATAAATACATATACAAGATTATCTGATATTCCTGTTTTCGGTGTACCAACACCCGTAGAAGAGATTACTTGATAATCCTGCTCTATTGGATCTACATCAGGAGATGGTAAGTGAAGCCCTGAGCTGTATCCTAATATTCCATAATTAGAAAGTAACTCTATCTCAGTACTATCCACACCTAAAACAGATTTACCTTCAAGTAAGATTTCTACGTCTCTACTACCAATACCTCCTGCTTGTTCCGTATGAGTTTCAACTGGAACAGTTGTTAGGATGTTAAAATATACAGAATCATCAGATGTATATTCAAAATATTTCAGGCCATCCTCTGTCCTACTATCAGAAATCGATACTATCCACTTTCCTCTTTGATCTACTAGAGATGCTATCTTCGCACTTTTCCCCAAACTTCCTAATTCATCCATATCTTGAATATACGTAACCACTATTGCTTCTCCATGCTCAGGCATACCTCCTAAACTACCAGCAATCGAATCAAAAGGAGGCGGTGATGACAAGTTAGAAAAAGTCCTAGCCAAATATTTCTGTCCTTCATTATCAGAAAGTTTCTCTCCTGAATATATTTCAAAGAAATAATCCATGTCCGGTTGTAATCTTGTTACAGGAACATAATGAACATAGTACTCTCTTCTTGTAGTTATACCATCTCTTTCATCTGAAACTTCATGAGTTAAAGAATCTCTTGAGGTACCATATTTAATATATCCAGACTCCTTCTGTCTAGAAAGCCATATTACTGTAAAACCAGTATCAGTAACATTAACAACCTCTACGCTTTCTTCTCGCATAGCTCCTACATCTGACAAACCTTCTACTGTAGTCATATCTGTCCATTGGACATGGGTAACAATTCTAAACCGTCTATCTGTCTTAATCGGTTCGACCGGCTCATCATAATCTGACAAATCCAAAGGTGTAATATCCAAATCATCTATCACAGGAGTTGTAGGAACAGTTACAACAGAGGATGGTTTTTGTGAACTTGAAAGCTTTGAGTATGGATTATCCATACTCTCAACATTAAGAGTATACACCTCTTTGAGCACACCATTGCTATCAAACAGTTCTCCATAAGTACCCTCTAAAAAAGCTCCTTTGCCTGTACCTGCTACAACTAAAATAATCAACTTGTCATTTCCCTCTACAACAATGTATGAGCCATCAGACATTTTCCTTAAAGAGGAAAGATTAACATTCCAAGAACCTCCTTTAGAAACTACAGAAGATACTGCATAAACATCCTTATCCATCGTAGAGATAAAAACTACAGCATCTTCATTACTTACTCCATTAACAGAACCTGAGACTGGATTAACTGTAGGAGCTATTGGAGATACTGGAGGAGTTTTAAAAGAAAACATATCGGAGCCATCATCCCCATACCTGTCCTCACCTGAGAGAATAATAAAATTATAGTTGGTATTCGGTTCTAATGCTCTTTGTGTAATATGATGTGTTTCTCTTCTTCTTGTACCTCTTGTATCTACTAAGGGAGTACCATCTTGTTTGTTAATTATGGGTATAACCGAACCTGTCGAAGGAGTATCTGTAACCCATGATACTGTAAATTCCTGAGTCCCTACATTGGTAAAAAGCACATTCAAAGGCTTTGATTCTGTCGATGCTTTCGTTATCCATTGAGTAATTTGTAAAGAAGCGAAAACTACCAAAGGTATTCCTAAAAGAAGAATTACTATTATTATCAATTGTTTCCTGTTCTTACTAGGGACAGTGGCTATTTTCATTACTTACTATAATACCTAGAAAAAGCAATGATGACAATTACTAAATATGAAAAACTTAGGTCAAAATTTTACTTTTTTAACCCTTTTAAGAAATCACCAACCACATTTATAACAGAACCTATTTTCCTAACTGGAATCAGTACTGTTTCATTCATTTCAATTAAGGTACCTTTCACTACAGATACCGCTTCTTGAGCATCATTAACCATACTTGCAGTTTGTTTAAGTATCTCATCTGCGTTCTTTAACAAAGGTTTTGTTTCTTTCACCACCTCTCCTGACTGTTTTATCAACATAGCTAGATAGTAAAGCACTAAACATATCATAAGGACAATTACGCCTATTATGATCATCCAATAAATTGATGGTATCTCTGACATCTTATTCCTCCATAAAGTTAAGTATTACATATAATACTACATTTCTTTTAACAAAAGAATAATGTTTATGTCAAACAAAATGATATACTTAGAAGATGCAAAAGTTTTTCATAAGACATAAATTATCAGTAGGAGATATTACTTATCTGTCAGATTCGGACAGCGAAATAGTCATCTCAAGAGGAGAAATACAAATAGAGGATATTGTAAAAATAGAGACATATGAAAGGATTTTTTTAGGACAGATAACTGATATCACAAAAGTAAGCGTAGAGATTCAGATTATTGAAGATTTAGGAGAAAGAGAATCCGAATATGTCCCCTCTATTACAATAATCCAATCTCTTAGTGGTGATATTAAGTTTAACTACTTTATTGAAAAAAGTGTTGAAGTAGGGATAGAAAAAATTATCCCTATCCAATCTAGATACTCTCTTAAAACTAAGGCTAAAGCTATTAAAGACTGTGGATACTGGAATAAATTAGTTAAAGATGCAGTAGAACAATCCAGAAATATCTTCCCTACAATCATAGAAAGACCAATTAGGATTGATGAACTTAAGAATATAAGAATGGAAGGGTTAAAATTATGTCTATCTACAGAAACAGATAATTCTAAATATTTAAATACTCTCTTAAAGAAAGAAAACATATCCCAACCTATATATATTGCAATAGGACCCGAGAGAGGATGGAGCTTTTCTGATTTAAAAATCTTTCAAGAGCTTGAATTTGAATTCGTTAAATTAAAAGGAAATATCCTAAGAACAGAAACTACTGGACTGGTAATAGGTAGTATTATCAAATATTTAAAAGGAGAGATTTAATCTATTTACTCTCTATCCCTTTCAAACTCAATTTAATCTTTCCTTGGTTATCTATACCTACAACTTTCACCTTTATAATATCTCCTTCATTTACATATTTTCTAACATCTTGTACATATTCATCCGATACCTCGGAGACATGCAACAAGCCCGAGACATTCGGTGCTAGTTCTACAAACGCTCCATAGTTCATTATTGAAACAACTTTACCTTCGTATACCTCTCCTACTTCTGGATGAAAATCATACCCTGAAATCAATGTTTTTGCTTGCTCTATAGATTCTTCAGATGAGCTATATATATTTATAGTACCATCCTCTTCTATTTCTACCTCTACGCCCGCTCTTTCTGATATTTCTCTAATATTTTTACCTCCTGGTCCAATAATCTCTCCTATCTTGTCCTTAGCAACTTTGATCTGAACAACCCTAGGAGCATACTGAGATATTTCAGTCCTAGGTTTAGAAATTGTCTTTGACATTTTCTGAAGTATTTTTTGTCTTGCTTCTTTTGATTTAACAAAGGTTTCTTTAATTATCTCCATACTTAAACCTTTTGTTTTAGTATCCATTTGGATAGCAGTAATACCATCCTCTGTACCAATTACTTTAAAATCCATATGACCGTAAAAATCCTCTGTCCCTATCATGTCTGTCAAAATTTTAAAGGTACCATCATCTCCCACCACTAAACCACAAGCTATTCCTGCAACTGCCTTTCTAATTGGAACTCCTGCAGCCATCATAGCCATGCTAGAGCCACAGGCTGATGCCATAGAGCTAGAACCATTTTCTCCTTGTATTTCACTCATAATTACTACTGTATATGGGAAATCTTCTTCTGCTGGTATTACTGGAAGTAACCCTTTTTCTGCTAACATTCCATGACCAATAGCTCTTCTGCTTGGTATCAATCTAGGTCGGTATGCCTCTCCATAGGCAAATGGTAAATCATTGTAGAAATGCATAAACCTTTCCTCTCTTTCGCCCTCCATATCATCTACTAATCTTACATCTCTTAAACTTCCTAAAGTTACTACTGTTAATGTCTGTGTTACACCTCTTGTAAACAGGGCTGAGCCGTGTACCCTAGGTAGTAGGTCTACATCTGTATCCATCTCTCTTATCTCATCCATCTTTCTTCCATCAACTCGCACATCTTGTTCTAAAACAATTTTCCTCATCGCATTTTTTAAGAGATGCTCATATACATCATCCATAGATGATTTTGAATATTTCCCTTCAAATTTTTCATAGAGTTGCTCTCTTATCTCAGAGTGCGTTGCTGAATCTTGCTTCTTTAGACTTTCCTCTATTTTCTTCTCTCCTAGAAATTCAGATATCTTTTCCACTAATTCATCTGATACACCATCTTCTTTGTATGACTTGTCCTTCTTTTCCAACTTAGACAGAAAATCTTTCTGAGCTTTTAACCAATCCTTCATATATTTAAGAGATGTTTCCATTGCCTTAATTACCTGATCTTCTTCAATTTCATAACATCCAGCATCTATCATTGTAAATTTATCTCCATCTCCTGCTACAACATAGTCCATTTTTTCTGCTTGAGATGTCTTATTAAATGTCTTTAACAGATTAATAAGTTTTCCATCTACTAAGCCTACTCTTACGCCAGAGATGGGACCTTCAAAAGGAGCACTTGAATTAATTAAAGCTGCTGATACAGCATTGATTGCTAAAATCAATGGGTCATTTTCCTCATCATATGACATAACTGTTACTATAATGCTAACCTCATCTTTATAATCTTCTGGAAATCTAGGTCTGATAGCTCTATCTATCATTCTTGCTTTGAGTACAGCATCATCTGTAGGAAATCTTTCTCTTTTTACAAATCTTGATCCACTTATCTTTCCAGAGGCATAGAACTTCTCTACATACTCTACTGAGAGAGGAAAATAATCAAATTCTCCATTAGTAGGTTGGGTATTTACATTAACAGTAATTACTGTATCACCCATCTTTGCTAATATTGAAGATTGAGATTTTAAAGCAAGTCTCCCTGTCTCAAAAGAGCATTTCCTGCCTTCTATTTCAAATTCATGTTTTTTAATATCAAACAACATCTTATATTATTATTAATAATTTAGTTACAAATAGATAATCTAGACTAAGTATAGATAAATCTATATTAAATGGAAAGTTATTACAAAGAAAGAGGACACAAGGCATTATATCTTAAGTTTTTTTGCTAACTCTTTATATCTATCTGGTTCATTATCTTTCAGGTATTGAATTAGTCTCCTCCTCTTACTTACCATGTTTAGAAGACCTTTTCTTGAATGATTATCTTTTCTATGAGCCTTAAGATGTTCACTTAACTCCTCTATCTGTTGAGTTAACAAAGCTATCTGTACCTCTGGAGAACCAGTATCTCCTTCATGAAGTGCGAATTTTTCTACTATTTTTGCTTTCTGTTCCTTGGTTAACGACATGTTATTATTAGATTAGCATTATATATTTACTTAATCAAGCGAAATTCAGACTTGGATATAGTAAGGATTATTCTATACTGTTATAGGGTTTATGTCAAGCATTATTGCTTATTTAACAACCTTATGACAGTATATTTTATCTCCTTCACGAACTTCTGATGAGGAATCAAGAAGCTGTATCCCACAATCAAAACCTGATTTAACCTCATTTACTGAATCCTTATTTATTCTTAAACTTTTTACTTTACTCTCGGCAATGATTTCATCTCCCCTTACTATATCAACCTTACAATCTCTTTTAATATACCCATCACTTACTCTTGAACCTAAAACTACGGATCCATCAGATAGAGTAAACAGAGTTTTTACAACTGCACTACCTATTTCCTCCTCTGTCGAGGAAGGTAATGCCATAAGGGATAGTGCTTCCAACACCTCTTCTATCAGTTTGTATATTATATCGTACGTCTTAACTAAAATTCTTTTCTTTTTTGCATAATCTACAACACCTGATTCTATACCTACCTCAAAACCTAAAACTATGGATCTGGAAAGCTCCGCCAACTCTATATCTCTTAAACTTATAGTGCCAACACCAGAATCTACAATGTTAACCCAGTATTCATCTTCTTTTATTTTGTTTAAAGAATTTATTATAGCCTCAAGAGAGCCCTGTGATGAGCTCTTTATAATAACATTGAGACACTCTCCGGAATCCTCTTTTTTAGCAGAGAAGAATTCCTCTAAAGTGACTTCGGCATCCTCTTTTTGAGGATCTTCCTTCTCAAACAAGAAATCAAGAAGATCTTTGTTTTTACTCTCCAAGATATATATTGTAGTGCCAAGTTTTAAGAGGTTAGATATACCTATTATCTTCCCTCCACACCCACAATCCATAATACAGAGATTTTCTCCTTCCTCTGTAATTATTGCTTTCGCTTTTTCAATAAAGACATTGCTATCTATTTTGTATCCTATCCAGTTACCTTGACATGCACTGCCTTGCGTAAGAGCTATTGACGATGTATTACCTTTGTACTTATCTTTAATAGATTCTAGAACATAGGCTTTCCCTAAAATACCTTTTGGTAACTCTTCAGTACTTTTTATTCCCTCTACCTCAGCTACCAGTAGTATTAAATCTATTAATTCAGAAATTCCTTTTCCTGTTCTTGCTGAGACTTCTATTACAGGTATATCACCACCAAAGCCTTCAAGCTGTAGTCCATTATTAACAATTTCTCTTTTTACTTTTTCAAGAGATATGTTTGGCAAATCACATTTATTTATTACTACAATAGGTTTAGAATCTGAATTGTTAATTATATCTATCGATTCTTTTGTTTGAGGTTTAACACCATCATCTGCTGCTACCACTAGTAAAACAATATCAGCTATACTTCCTCCTCTGGATCTCATCAAGTCAAAAGCTTCATGACCGGGTGTATCAACAAAAGTAATACGTTGACCATCTTTTACCTCTACTGTGAAAAGAGAAACTTTCTGAGTTATACCTCCTGCCTCACAACCTTGCACATCGCTCTCTCTTATCTTGTCTAATATTGTTGTCTTACCGTGATCTACATGTCCTAAGATTGTTACAATAGGGGGTCTAGCACAATTACTTGTACTCTTTCCCTTACTCTCCTGAGTTGTAACTCTTTCGATCTTAGACATTGTATTGTGTTAATTAGTATATTATTTACTCTCTTCATCTGTGCTCTCAGATTCATTCTTTTCAATTTTTTCACCTTCCTTAGATTCTTTCTCTAACTCTTCTAAATCTTCTTCTTTGATTATCTCTCCTCCTGAACCAACTATATCTATCTTGTATCCTGTTAATTTCCAGGCTAGTCTAACATTTTGACCATCTCTTCCTATTGCTAATGATAACTGATCATCTGCAACGGTTACTGTTGCTACCTCTTCATCTATCTCTACATCATCTACCTTTGCAGGACTTAGAGCGTTTGCAACAAATCTCTCAATATCTTCATCCCACTCTATTATATCAATCTTTTCCTCTCCTAGCTCGTTCATTACATTTGCAATCCTAATACCTCTTTGACCTACACATGAACCTATTGGATCAACTCCCTCTTGATTCGAATATACTGCTATTTTACTTCTTGACCCAGCCTCTCTTGCAATTGCTTTTATCTCTAAAACTCCTGACTCTATCTCAGGAACTTCTAGCTTAAATAGCTCTATTAGAAATTGAGGGTCTGCTCTGGAGACAACCATCTGTGAGTCCACTATATCTTTAAGAAGTACCTTGTATCTATCCCCAAGCCTGTAGAACTCGTTTGAAATCTGCTCCTCTGGTGGCATAAATGCTGTAGCTTTACCAATCTCAAAAATCACCTGACCTTTCTGCATCCTTTGCATTAAAGCATTAAATACTTCTCCTACCTTATCACTGTACTCACTTATTACAGCATCTTTCTCTGACTCTCTTATTTTCTGTAAAATAACCTGTTTTGCTGTTTGAGCTGCTATCCTACCAAAATCTTCAGTAGGCATCTCTATCTGAACAGAATCACCTACCTCCACTGTTGAAGATATCATTTCAGCTTCAGATACTGATATCTCTTTCTCATCATCCTTAACTTTCTTTACTACTTCCTTAGTTGCAATTAACTTAAACTCTCCTGTCTCTCTATCCAATTCTACAGATAGGTTACTTCCTGGAGCACTCTCATCTTCATCATCCTCCTCATAATTTTTGGTAAGGTCTGCATATTTCTCTTTTTTGTACGCCACAAGAATAGCAGACTCTAAGGCTTGAAATATTTCTTCCTTCTCTATCCCTCTTTCTGCAGCTATCTGATTAATAGCAGCAACAAATTCTGATATCATTGCCATTTTTGTTGTCTGATTAATTTAAATTTATACATATCTAGAAAAAAAGGTGAGAATATTCATCCTCACCCTCATCCTTTGTATAACTTTCGGATTGAGTATAACACAGAAAGAAATAGATGTAAAAGAGTAAATTAAGATTATTTACC
>JBAYOB010000005.1:0-40551 GCA_041678505.1 Candidatus Dojkabacteria bacterium
CTCCACGGGAAGGATTCGAACCTTCAACCTAACGGTTAACAGCCGTTTGCTCTACCATTGAGCTACCGTGGATTATCAATGAACAAGTTATTATATATATTACTATCTCTTTCTGCAATAATTATCTTTCTTAATTGCAATGTACCACCTACATTATATATCATTAAAGTATATATATAATTTAATAAGTATATCCTATGTTAGAAGACAAAGTAAAAGTATCGTTTCTAGGTATGGATCCTAGTGATTCATTAGGAGAGTATCTGTTAGAAAAGTTAGAAGCAAAAGAAAAATTATTAAAAGAAGTAACAGCTATAGATGTATTCTTTAAACAGAGTATACATAACAAGGGAGTTAAGGATGATTTTAGACTAGATATCAATATGATGTTGCCCAATAGTCGAATTAGAGTAGAACAAAGTGGTCCTGATATGTATGCTAATATCGATTTTGGTATAGATACATTAATAAGGAGGTTGAAGAGATACAAGGATAAGAGGGCACACTGGGAGGGTGAGAAGCCTTGGAAGGTAATGGAAGCAGATGTTGTTCTAGATAAGCTTACCAAAGAAGTAGAGAAACAGTTAGATGATTATGATTACTCTAACTATGTACCTAACATAGCCACAAGGAAAACTATTAAAAACCTAGAGGTACTGGAAGAGGGTGAGGCCATAGAGATGATGGAATTATTAGGATACAGACAGTTTCTGTTTAGAAGTAAAAAAACAGATAAGATAACTATGATATATAAAAGAGAGCAGGGTGATTATGGTTTAGTAGAACCAGCATAGTATCGCTATAAAAAAAGGAGGTTACATATAACCTCCTTTAGTTTCTTTGAAAAAGATTTTACTCTTCTACACTATCCTCTACATTATTATTCCCTACCTTTTCTAATAGGTTGTTAACAATATTAGTTGTAATGGTTAGGAAACCGTATGCAGGCTTATCTGTAGAGTTATCTTGGATATTGTACTGTAACTTCTTCTCAGCAAGCCATGATCCTTTTTGCATCTGTACTTCCTGTTGAATAAAGATCTCTTCGGTCTCTTCTCGGAATGTATCAAAATCTAATTTCTCTCCTTCCTCTAATTCAGCTGTCTCATCTGGAAATATTACATCACTATACTGATTAAAGAAATCAATAACATCTTCCTCTTCATACTCTAAGTTAGGTGTTAATATTTTGGTAGCAAGAAGGTCTATCTCTATCTGATCTCTTAAGTCTTTTAAGGTAATATTGTTAGCTCTTAGTGCATCATTAAACATCTCCTCCCCTCCTATACTTTCAATTATTTTGTCAATTTCCTTATCTATCTCTTCCTGTTCTACACTCACTCCTTCTTCTTTAGCTTCCAATCTCACTATTTTTTCCTCTATCATCTGTGATGCAATTCCGACACCGTATGTGCTGGCCAGTCTGTTGTGCCACTCATTCTTTGTTACTCTAGTACCATTAACAACAGCAATACTATAATCATTATTTATATACTGTACTAAGAGATCTACAAATGCTAATGAAGCAACTATAATTAATACAGTACCTACTATTTTAATAATGGGTTTTAGACTCTCAGGGTTTTTACAGAGTTTGCACTCGAACTTTTTAGGAGTTTTCTCCTTTGTTTTAGTAGGAGCTTTCTTCTTCGGTGTTTCTTTAGAAGTTGTCTGTTTCTCCTTTTTTGAGGCAGTTTGTTTCTTTTTCTTAGGCATATGTATTTTTATGTATAAATTATTAAATTAAGTTTAACAGAATATTTAGAAAGAAGGAAGGGCTTATTGGAGATGGAGGTAACAGGTAGTCCAGCCATTAGTGTGTCTGATATATGCATAATTCCCTCCATGTCCATCTGTAGCTTTGTATAAAGTGCCACCCATTGCGGCAAATACAGGGGCGCCTACATTTACGCTTCTGTCTGATCGATAAGAAGTGAGATCAATAGCATAACCTTGATGATAAAAAGGATGCCAATTGCCTTTCTTTTGTGGAGTTAGAATTACATGAGGGCCTGCTAAAGGAAAAGAGAGAGTATGCCCACTATATAGGTATGGCCAACTTAAAGTATATAACCCATCCAACCAAGAAGGTCCACCCATCACCATATATCCGTTTTCAAATATTTGGATATTTCCTTCGCACGGATTTCCATAGTAACTATCTCTAATTGAAAAATGCAAATGTGCTCCCGAAGATAATCCAGTATTACCCATATTGCCTATCCAATTTCCTGCAGATACAGGACCTTTATCTATAGCTTTGTCACCGAATTTTCCAATGTACTCAATAATAGCAGCATCCAAAGCATCTAATTGTCCTCTATTTCTGTTGTATTCTGCTAGCAATTCAGCTTCTCTAGCTTTTGATTCAACTAGGAGTCTCTCCCTTTGTGTTTTTTGTGCTTTTAACATTTCTTTTTGAAGAGTAAGCTCTTGTTGTTCTGTCTCAACAGCATTCCTTTTAGCCTGAAGTTCTGTCTTTTTCTCATCAAGTACTCTTTCTTCTTCTTTTATTCCTATAATTTTAGAATTGTAATCTTCTAAGTATTTTCTGTCTTGAGATCTTGTAATTACTAAATATTTTGTTTTCCTAATAATTGTGGAGATGTTTTTAACATCAAGGAATAGTTCTAGTGGTCCTACGAAAGAATATTTGTAAGATTCACTTATTCTCTTTGTAACTGTATTTCCTAAAATACTAACCTCTTGTCCTAAAACAGATATACTGTCTTCTTTCTCATCGATGTTTTTTTTAAGAAGATCAATTTCCACATTATGTGCAGCTATTTCTACTTCTAGAATTTTAATTGATTGCTCTGTTTGTTCTATCTGTATATTTGTATATGCTATCCTATCTTGCAATGAAAGTTGCTGATATTCTTCATCACTAATCTTTGATTGTAATGCTCCTTGTTGTTTTTGTAAGGTGTATTGCTGATCTCTTAAATAATTTAAACAGGCCGGAGAACTAGGATCTATATTACTAGGGCAACTAACCTGTGCAAAAACATCTTTTTCTGAATAACTAAAGAGAAAGAAAAAAGAAAAGATAGAGAACATTACTAACAAAATTGTAACAATCCTGTTTCTATACATACTTACTTATCTCCTAAATATCTCTTAACTGCACTAATACTACTAATAATACCAAGAGACCCACCCAGTAACATATGTACTAGGTAATATATTAGTACAAAGGCAATATTTATTGATATTAGGAAATCAAAATTAAAATCTAACAGCAATTGATTAATCCAAAAAGAAAAATCAGTATTTTGAGTATAGTAAACTAAAATATACCAAGGAACTATTATTAATGTAGCAGTTAGAAGACCACCAGCTACACCGTAAAAGAGACCTTCTAGGATAAAGGGGAGTCTTATGAATTTATCAGTACTGCCTACCAAATGCATTATTCGTATCTCATCTCTATGGGCATTAATATTAAAACCTATTGTTATTCTTATAAGGGAGAATGTAATTAGTAATAACCCTGATATTAATACAATAGATCCAATATTTATTATCCTAGAAAGAGTTCTTAAGTTATCTACAACATCTTTAAAATACAAAATGTCATCTATGTAGGCATTAGTTTCTTTCTCACTATTAATTATCTCAATAATCTCTATTAGAGAATCTATATCTCTTGCACGTATCTCTAAACTAGGAGGAAGAGAATCTGCTGTAACTGTAGCAAGTAAATCAGGATTATCTGCAAAATCTCTTTGATAAATCAAAAGAGCATCCTCTTGGGATACATAGAGAATCTCTTCAATTAGCTCTTTATCATATATCTTTTCTCGTGTAGCTAAAATCTGTTTCTCTGGAGCATCCCTTTTAAAGAATATTATAACCTGAGCTCTTTTCTCATAGTATCTAACAGCCTTCTGTGCAAATATAGCAGCACTGATAAAGAGAGAGGATATTGCGAGCACAATTGTTGTAACAAATACAGTAGAAAAAGAGAGCAATTTGTTCCTCTTAATATTCTTTTTAGCAGTATTAAGTATTTTGTCTGTTTGTGCCATATTATTTCTCTGATTTATTTAAATATTCCTTTACAAACTCCTCTAAAGATTTTCTTTCTCCTTTAGTGAGTTTTAAATTTTCTAAATCGTCTTCTGTAAGATTAAGTACTAAATCCATATCTTTAATCTTAGCATTTAAAAGCTTATCCACTATTTTCTTTTTAAGACCCTTAAGACTTTCATGTACTTCCTCTTTTTCTTTGAGCTGTTTTTTCTTTTCAGTATCTTCTTTCTTCTCTGTAGTAATCTTATCCTTTTTAGGAGCTTCTTTTGGTTTTCCTACTGAGTCATAATCTCCTTTTGTATCTGAAACAATTTTTCCTTCAACCATTCTGATAACTCTTGTTTTCATCTGATTAACAATATCTCTGTCATGGCTAATAACTAGGACAGTAGTGCCTGCCTTGTTAATATCCTTTAATATATTTAATACAGCCAGACCACTCTCTGGATCTAGATTGCCCGTAGGTTCATCTGCAACAAGTAGATCAGGAGCATTTGCTAATGCTCTGGCTATTGCAGCTCTCTGTTGTTCACCTCCAGACAATTGCTCAGGAAAGAGGTTTCTTCTATCTTGTAATTTAACTAATTCTAGTAAATACTCCGTAGTTTCTATAATTTCTTTGTTGTCCTTACCCAGTATCTCTAATGCAAAAGCAATGTTTTCTTCTAATGTTTTACTCTGTAGAAATTTAATGTCCTGGAATACAACACCTAATCTTTGTCTATATGTTGGAAGGAGTTTTCTAGGGAGTTTAGGGACTTCAATATCTTCAAAATATATGTTGCCAGAGGAGGGGAGTTCTTCTCGTATTAGTAATCTAAGAAGTGTGGTTTTACCTGCTCCAGAGGGACCAACAAGAAAAGTAAATTCACCTCTATCTACTTTAAAAAACACATCTTCTAAAGCTGTGATATCTTCGTTGTATTTCTTGGTTACTTTGTCAAAAAACAGCATTGGCAGTTTTAAACAGTTTATGTATTTAAATATATTACTCTATTCTCACCTGAGCTTCAAGAAACTTGTCAATATTCCCATCAAGGATATCTTTGGGATTATTTGACTCAATTCCTGTTCTCAAATCTTTTACTAATTTGTAAGGGTGTAGTATGTAATTTCTAATCTGATTTCCCCATCCAGCTACCTTGTATTCACCTTTAATATCATTAATCCTTTTTAATTGTTTCTCCTCTTTTATCCTCCACAGCTTAGCTCTAAGTATTTGCGTGGCATTCTCCCGATTTAGAGCCTGGCTTTTACTATCCGAACTATGTGCGGAGATACCTGTTGGTATGTGAGTAATCTGAACAGCGGTAGATGTTTTGTTTACATTTTGACCACCAGGACCTCCTGATCTTACTGCTTTAAATTCTATATCCTTTTCATTTATCTCTATCTCATCATCTATATCTTCAAATTGAGGGAGTACTTCAATACCTGCAAATGTTGTCTGTCTAAGACCTTGTGCATTGTAGGGTGATATTCTTACCAATCTGTGAGCGCCGTGCTCTTTTTTCAGTAAGCCAAAAGAGTAAGGTTGATTTATATGAATAGTTGCATTTGTAATACCTGCTTCATTCCCTTTATGTAGACTAATGACTTCATATGCCCATCCTTCTTTATCAAAATACATGGTATACATTCTAAAAAGCATTGCTGCCCAATCATTTGATTCAGTTCCTCCCTGTCCTGCTGTTATACTCAGTATTGCTTTTAGATTGTCATATTTTCCCGAAAGAAATTTTCTTAAAGAGAACTTTTCTAATCTTTCTTTTAAGGAAAGATAATCTTCTGTTAGTTGGTTTTGATCATTTTCTTCGAGATCATCAAAGAGTTCTACAAGAGATGAGATTTCATCCTGTAAATTTTGTGCTGTATCTATTTCATCTCTTAGGTAAGCTATTTTGTTCATAGTGTCCTGTGCTTTGTTGTTATCTTTCCAAAAATCACTCTGTACACTTTTCTTCTCTAAAGAGAGTAAATCCTTTTTTTTCTTCTCTAAATTAAGAGCATTAATACTCTGGTTAATTTCTTCAGAGAGCTTAATTAGGTCGTTTTTGCGTAAATCATTCATACGGTATATTATATGTATGTTATGATTTAATTGCTACTTAATGATGAATTTTTTAACAAAACAACAATTAGGAAATGAGAATATTTTGGATGTAAGGAGGTTTGTAACTTTAATAATATTGGATGGATTTGGAATACATCCCGATTCAGAGGGTAACGCAGTGTTGGCAGCTCATACACCTTTTCTTGATACGGCATGGACATATGGTAGATCTACTCTTTTGAACGCATCAGGGGTTCATGTAGGACTTCCTGAGGGAGAGCCAGGTAATTCTGAAGTAGGACATCTTAATTTAGGTGCTGGTCAAGTAGTCTATCAGTCACTTCCAAGAATTAATGATGCAATTAAAAGAGATGAGCTATTTACAAACCCAGTTATTGAAGAGATGTTTTCTACTTTAAAACGAAGAAATACAAGACTTCATCTTACAGGAGTTCTGAGTCCTGCCGGAGTGCATGGGCATAGTAGACATCTTTATTCTCTTCTGGAGATATGTGCAGCTAAGGGTGTAGATCCTTTTATTCACATCATGCTAGATGGTAGAGATACAAGTCCTATGGAGGGCATACACTATATTAAAGAGTTAGAGGGTAAGCTATTAGAGATTGGTGTGGGTAAGATAGCATCTATACAGGGGAGGTTTTTTGGTATGGACAGGGATAGTAGGTGGGAGAGGACAAAGCTTGCCTACGATGCTATGGTAGGCCTTTCAGAAGAAACTTTTACCAATCCCAGTAAGGTAGTACAGAGAGCGTATCAAAATCAGGAAGATGATCAATTCTTTGTACCAAGAGTAAGAGTAGATGAGCGAGGCTCTCCTGTTGGACAGATTCTTTCAGGTGATGCAGTACTTTTCTGGAACTTTAGAGAAGACAGGGCCAGGCAGTTAACAAAAGCATTTGTAAAGAAAGAGTTTAAATATTTTACTAGAAGGAATTATCCTAAAGATTTGTTTTTTGTTACCATGACTGGATATGAGGAAGGTTTGGATGCTAAAGTCATATTCCCTCCTCTTCCAGTTAGGAAATCTCTCTCCTCATATCTTTCAGAAAAGGGAAAGACACAATTTCATATTGCTGAAACAGAGAAATTTATGCATGTGACATATTTCTTTAATGGGGCTACTGAGACGCCACACACAGGAGAGGTCTTCTTTAATATTCCATCTCCAAGGGTAGAGGACTATGTAGATATTCCAGAAATGAGAGCGTTTGATATTAAGGATGAGACGGTAAGGAGGATAAGGGAGATCTCTAAGGTTCCTTACAATTTTATACTTCTTAATTTTGCTAATCCTGATATGATTGGTCATACGGGCGATTTTAAGGCTACGGTGAGAGCAAATCAGGTAGTTGATAGATGTGTACAAGAGATTGCAATCGAGACATTAAAGGCGGGCGGTGCTGTTATAATAACGGCAGATCATGGGAATTGTGAAAGTATGATTGATAGAGAAACAAAGAGAATAGATATAGCGCATACAAGTAATCCTGTTCCTTTTACCATATTAACTAGGCCAGAAGAGGTGGAGTCTAAGATTGGCATTAGGACATTAAAGATAGGAACGGGAGAGAGGGCAAAGGTTCAGGGTCTCCTTGCTGATGTTGCTCCTACAACATTAGGTCTGTTAGGGTTAGAAATTCCTGTAAATATGACAGGTATAGATTTAAGACCAGTTATATAATGTGTTAATATATTACAGTGAAGAATATTAAAAGAATATTAACAGTTTTCCTCTTTTTGTTACTATCTTTCTCTTTCGGTAGTTCATTACTATTTGCCTCTGAGCCTATGATGTCTTTCTATCCAAAAGGAGGTGTAGTATTGAATAAAGAAAATGGTTTCATTGTTGATATATTAGTAAATACAGCAGGAGAAGAGATAGCTTTGGCTAAGTTTACCGTACTGTTTGATCCTGAATTTCTTCAACTAAAAAAAGCAGAAAGAAACAATACTCTTTTTGATGAATTTCCTCAAGACGAGACATCTACTGACAATGAAAATGGAGTTATACTTCTTACAGGATTTACTCAATCTGGAGAGGGTACCCTTTACAAAACAGGTGAGAAATCAGATATTTTTGCAAGGTTAACATTTGATATCTTAAAAGAGGGAGAAACAGAATTAGATTGGGAGTATGTAGGAACAGGGACAACTTTTGATACAGTAATGCTAAAGGATGGAAGCCCACCAATTAATATCTTAGCAAGTAAGCCTGAGTTAGCTACTTTCACAGTAGGAGATGTGATTGTAGACCCAAATATTCCAACTACCTCTATTCCTATTGACAAATATGTATTAGTAACTGGGATAATTTTAGTGCTGTTTGGAGGTGTATTAGTTTTAACTAGACCAAAAAGTGTAAAAAAGAGAAAGGGTACAGTACTACTTTATGATGATGAATAGGGATATTTCAAAATACAAGGTTGCGATAATAACTGAATCTCTATGGAAAATGGCTGGAGCAAACAGAGTTTTAGAAGTATTTGGAGAAATATTTCCACAAGCAGATATATATGCACTATTTGGTAAGAAAGAGCTACTATCCAGTAGCTTAAGGAAGCACAATATATGTTTTTCTTTTTTGAATAAATTGCCTTTTATCAAGCATTTCTACAGATACACCCTCTATCTTTGGCCAATTGCTATAGAGAGTTTTGATTTATCTAGTTATGATCTAATAATATCAAATACATCCTCTGTATCGCACGGTGTTATAACTCCTCTAAGCTGTAAGCATATAGTATATGTAAATTCTCCTATGCGATATATTTGGGATTTACAACCTCTCTATTTTGATGTTGTAAAATTTAATTTTCTAAAGAGAGCTACTGTATCTTTTTTACTTTTTTTTAATAGGATATGGGATGTAGTAGCTGCACAGAGAGCAGATATATTGATTGCTAATTCCTACTTTATTAAAAAAAGAGTAGAGAAATATTGGGGTAAAGATATTCATAATGTAATATATCCTCCTGTTACTTTGTACAAAGGTAAGATTAACAGAAAAAGAGAGAATTACTACCTTGCAGGTGCCCCTTACGAGCCAAACAAAAGAGGTGATTTCCTTTTAGAGTGTGCAGCTAAGATAGGGTTTAATCTAAAAATCATAGGTACAGGCTCTATGAGAAAGAAATTAAAAAAGAGATATAGAAAGTACAGTAATATTGAGATATTAGATTGGGTGTCGGAGAAAAAGAAATGGGATTTAATATCAAATGCGAGAGGATATATTGTTGCAGGTATTGAGGATTACGGTATTTTTTGTGTAGAGGCACTAAGTTGCGGGACTCCTGTTTTAGCATACAGAGGAGGGGGTAGTTTAGAGTTAGTTAAAGAGAATGTTTCAGGTTTGTTTTTTAATAAATGGAATGTAGAGCGTTTTGAAAAAGTTCTGCAGAGTTTTGAAAGTAAGAAATGGGACTATGAGAATATAGGGGGGAGTGTAGAAAATGTTAATACTAAAGAGCTGTTTAAAAAGAAATTTAAGAAGATGCTGGTTGAACAGAGATGATATTTCTGATATTATTTTATCTGCCTGTATGCCAAGATAGCTCAGTCTGGTAGAGCATCTGTCTGAAGAACAGGGGGTCCCCAGTTCAAATCTGGGTCTTGGCACACGCGAGAGTAGTTCAGTTGGCTAGAACAACACATTGCCAATGTGTAGGTCGCGGGTTCAAGTCCCGTCTCTCGCTCACTTCTTCTTTCTGAATATCTTTTTTCTGTTTTTGTACCCGTAAATAAGTAAACCTATACCTATAAGTATCAGTACTGCATTATTGAAAGTATCTAGTATCCTCTTTATTTCTTGCCAGCTAAATCCTGCCCTTGCTCCTAGGTATGCAAAACCGTAGGCATATATGAATGTAGGTATGAATACGGTTATAGAGAATACTATATAATTATATTTTACATACCCTGCAACTATGGATGCTACAACCCTAAGCCAAGGGATAAATCTTGCAAAGAATAGATATATACCTCCTTTCTTTTTTATAGCCCTATATCCATTTTCATATGCAGTTTTAGAAACATTAATAATCTTTCCTCTTTTTTCAATAAAGCCAAGTATATCTTTTTTATGAAAGTACAAACCCAATAGATAAGGAGGGATAGCACCAAATGTTTCCCCCAATGCGGCAGTTAAGGATATTTCAACTAGGTTGTTAGGTCTAATAGCAGCTAACGCAGAGATAGCTACTTCAGCAGGGAAAACACCAAAGCAAGCAATAAATATCCCCCAATACCCAAATCCTGTAATCCATATAGCAGTTCTATGTAGAAATTCAGATATCATAGTAGGCTATACTAGCAGAGATTGAAGAAGAAAGTAAACTCTGTTTTAATTCTTCTGTTTCAATGTTAATATCTATACATATACAACTATGAATACCGAAGAAGAAAAGAAACCTAAAAGTTTTTGGAAAGAGAAGATGATGAGACTCAAGATAGTTGTTTTAATCAGAAAAAATATCTTTTTGTTCTCATTTCTTTTAGTTTTTTCCTTATCATTACTTTTAGGATTTTGGAATATTACAAAACATGAGGTGATAGATGTTGATGGGGAGGATATTGATAGACCTATTTTTCTAGAAATAGAGAAATACTTTGATGAAAACATATTCTCTTCTAACTATTTTCTTTTCTCACCTAAAGAACACCAAAAAAATATGTACTCCAATATTGCAGAGGTGAAGAAAGTAAGGATAGAGAAAGTTTTACCAAACAAAGTTGTCCTTTTTGTAGAGATACATCAATCTAAGTATGTAGTAGAACTCCTTTCAGATCAATGTTTTGTTCTTTCTCCTGGAGGGTTCGTATTACACGATATATTAGAAGAAGATACAGAAATACCGGAGCAATTCTGTATAAATTATGCTACTGAGAACTCTTTGATATATTTTACCTCTACTGATATGGAAATATCTGTGCTGGAAGATGGTAAGAAGAGATTGTTGTTAATGGAGGATATAAATAGGGTGGTGGAAGTAGTTGAAACCTTTAATTACAAGATAGTCAATATTACTTTAGAGAGTGGAGTATTAAAGATATTTGATGATGACGGAAAAGAATTTACTTTCTCATTGGCAGAGGATATATCGATACAGCTTAAAAGATTTATTGTTGTTATTGGAAAGATAAAGAATGATTTGTTAGAATTTGGAAGTTTAGATTTGCGTTTTGAAAGACCGGTAATGAGAGAGTAGGTATGTCTTGCTAAAATACTAGATTTTGATTATATTATTAAATACAACTTGTTTAATTGGAATTTTTGTATATAATAAATTTAAAGTTAATTTACTGCCTCTAAACAATTATGGCACGCAAAATAATAACAGCAATAGATGTCGGTTCTTCAAAAATTACTACTGTAATAACCTCAGTAGAGGATGATCAACAACCTACTGTAATAGGAGTATGTTCACATCCTAGTAAAGGAATAAAAAAGGGTGTGGTTGTTAATATTGATAATGCGACAAGTGCAATTTCAGATAGTGTTACAGCAGCAGAAAGAATGGCTGGAGTAACAGTTTCAGATGTGTATGTCTCTATTAATGGCGAGCAGGTAACAAGTTTGAATAATAAAGGGGTAATAGCGGTAGCTGGATCAGAGATTACAATAGATGATACATATAGAGCTATAGAGAATGCCAGGACACTTTCTTTGCCGGATAATCTCAACCCTATACACATAATACCCAGAGAGTTTGTAGTTGATAATCAGGGTGGGATTAAATATCCAATTGGTATGAGTGGTGGAAGGTTAGAGGTTGAAACTCATATCATCACTGCACCTAATTCATATTGGCAAAATATTAAGAAATGTGTGGATCAGATAGGCTCCAATGTATATGATGTCATATTCACAGGTTGGGCCTCTTCTTTAGCTGTTTTGACAGACACAGAGAAGGAGTTGGGCGTGACTATGCTAGATATTGGTTCTGGCACTACTACAATATGTATATTCCAAGAGGGCTCCATAATATATAGTGGTTGTATACCTCTAGGTGGTAGTAGTATTACAAGTGATATCGCGATAGGTCTTCAAGTTTCCTTAGAGGAAGCTGAAAAGATTAAGGTGAATTTAAATGATCTTCTGGATAATAAGTCTCCTGAGTCTAAGTCAAAAAGCTTGGATTCTACCCCAGCTCTTTTAAGGAAGAAAGATGATGTAAAAGAGAAGAAAGATAAGGGAGAGGAGATAGATCTTTCAGTTATTGATATAGACAAGAGAGTTTCAAAAGAGATGTTACAGAAGATTATAGAGGCAAGATGTGAAGAGATATTTGAAATGGCAAACGATCATATAACAAAAGCAGGATATGAGATTGCTATGCCTGCAGGAATTGTTTTAACAGGAGGTACTAGCCAACTTAGGGATTTAACTAAGTTAACTCAGAGTATTTTTGGTGTTGCAGCTAGAGTAGGGTATCCTTCAGGTCTTACAGGGATGACAGAAGAGATATCAGACCCTTCATATTCAGCTGTACAAGGATTAATCAAGCATGCATTAGACGATGACGTAGAGATTTCTTCTGGCGGTGATAAGGCAAAAGTAGATGTCTCTGGATTTTTTGGCAAAGTTATAGATTGGTTTAAATCTTTACTGCCCTAGTAAATTAATTTAACAGTAAAGCAGATATGTTAGTTACAACAAATGTAGACCCGATTAGCAAAATAAAAGTAGTAGGGGTTGGTGGAGGCGGATGTAATGCTATAAATACAATGATCTCGGATTATGATATTCAGGGGGTTGAATTCATGGCTTTTAATACTGATGCACAAGCACTTAAGATATCGCAAGCACCAATAACGTTACAGTTAGGTGAAGATTTAACACAAGGACTAGGAGTCGGCGGTAACTTTGAGTTAGGAGCACAAGCAGCAGAGGAGAGTATTGACCAAATACAGGAATATTTGGAAGGGGCTAACATGGTCTTCATTACTGCAGGTATGGGAGGTGGTACTGGTACAGGTGCTGCTCCAATAATTGCAGGGGTAGCAAGGAATATGGGAGCTTTAACCGTTGCTGTTGTAACCAAACCTTTTGATTTTGAGGGTACAAAAAGAAAAGAAGTGGCAGAAGAAGGAGTAAACGCACTAAGGGATAAAGTGGACACATTAATAATAGTTCCCAACCAAAGACTTTTGGAAATAGTAGATGAAAGTGAGAAACTCTCCTTTATTGATGCAATGAAAAAAGTAGACTCTGTCTTGGCAGAGGCTGTTAACAGCATCTCTAACTTGATAAGTCAGACCGGTTATATCAATGCTGACTTTAATGATGCTAAATCAGTTATGGAAAATGCCGGAACAGCACTCATGGGTATAGGGAGAGCAAGTGGAGAGAACAGAGCTGAGGAGGCTGCTCGTTTGGCTACCACAAGCCCACTACTGGATATGTCTATAGAAGGAGCCACAGGTGTACTTTACAACGTTGTTGGTTCAGATCTAACCTTACCAGAGATTAGCCTTGTATCAGAGTTAATTAAAGAAGCTGTAGATCCCTCTGCAAATATTAAGTTTGGAGCACAGATTGATCCTGACGCAGGAGATGAAATAGCTATCACTATCGTAGCCACAGGTTTTGATGAAAGTAAGCAGGTGTTTACAAAGAGACAGCAGGAAGAGGGTGGTCTTTCCTCTGTTAGAAATTTTGGCTTTGATTTAGAAGAGAAGGTAGATGAAGTTATTGAAAGAGAAGAGAAAGATATAGTGCCTGTAGTAGAAGAAGAGAAAGAAGAAGAGTTACCATCTTTTGAAGAGCAAGAGGAGAAAGAATTAGAAGAAGAGCTTCCTTCAAGAGCACTTCCTGAGGATATGGGAGATGATCCTCTAGATGTGCCAGCATTTATGAGGAAAAAAGATGGTAAGTAGTTCGTGGTAATGATATAACTATCATATGGCCTTTCAACAACTGCATCCGAGGAAAAGAACTCTATTGAGTTGGAAAATATTCATTCCGTTATTCATAATCTCATTGTTGGGTATGATGACTCTCCTATCTACTACTATTTTGCCTGAAGGAGGTTTTGGTAATCTAGATATAGTTTACAAACAAGCTCTTTTTGTACTAGCAGGATTTATCTTCTACCTAATAATTACCTACCTAGACCTTAGCTATTTAAAACATTGGCAAATAATCCTCTCAATATATATACTTACACTTCTGCTTCTCCTCATCACACTCCTTTGGGGTCCAACCATTAATAATGTAAAGAGATGGCTAATTATTGGAGATATACAAATTCAACCCTCTGAAATAGCAAAGCTAACAGTAATATTACTTACGGCAGTAATTATGTCTAAAAAAGACAAAATGAATGAGTGGCTATTATTCCTAATATCTTTTCTATTAACAGTGCCCTTAACTGTATTGATATATCTAGAGCCAGATGCAGGTATGTCATTTCTAATTCTTGCGATATGGTTTTTTGTAGCATTTTTAGGATTAAGTAACCCTGTTAGAAACAGTATCATTCTTCTTGTAGTGGCATGCATAGTAGGATCATTTTTCCTAAGTACAATTACAGGGAACTCTTTATGGTATCTACTAATAGTACCTGCACTAATCCTTTCAATATTCTCCCTCTATTCTAAAATAACTTGGAAGGGCGTATTAACAATCTCGATAGTAGCTTCTCTCTTGCTTGGATTGTTTACAACTTTTGTTTGGGATAAAGGACTTCAAGAATATCAAAAGAACAGAATACAAGGATTTTTAAATCCAGCGGAGACAGAGCAAAATATTACATTTAATGTTAACCAATCGAGAATAGCAATAGGGTCAGGAAAGATATTTGGAAAAGGATTTGGGAATGGTACTCAAAGTAAAAGACAATTTTTGCCTGAGCATCAGACAGATTTTATATTTGCGTCATTTGCAGAGGAATTTGGTTTAGTTGGCGCTCTCTTTTTAATGAGTGTTTATGCCTTTTTAATAATTCTATGCTTTTTAACAGCAATGAAAGGTCACCAAGAGCAGATTTTTTCTTTGTTAGCTTTGGGAGTTGGAATAAAATTACTCTTTGAGGTATTTATTAATATTGGAACAAATACAGGAGCAATACCTGCAACAGGTATTCCTCTTCCTTTAATGAGTGCTGGTGGGAGTATAGCTATAATAACATTTGTCTCTTTTGGTCTTGTACAGAATATATATAATTATATAAAGAAAAACAGTGGAGATAAGAGTAGAGAAATAGTAGAATTTATTGAAGATTGAGCTTTTGTTTGACTTTTTAGTAATATTAAATTAAAATCTCTTGCGATGAAAACAAATAGTAATGAAAAATTTGCAGTGATAATGATATCTGGAGCTCAACTGAAAGTCTTTGAGGGCAAACAGTATGAAGTAAATAAGCTAAAAGGAGAAAAAGGAGATAAGTTGGAGATAAAAGAAGTACTTCTGTTCCATGACGGTAAGGATACAAAAGTAGGAACTCCATATATTAAAGATTCTAAAGTAACATTAGAGATTCTTTCCCAGAAAAAAGGTAAAAAGATAGACGGTTTGAAATTTAAAGCCAAATCACGATACAGAAGAAGATACGGTTTTAGACCAGAAATTACAAGAGTAGTTGTAAAAAAGATAGTATAGGATGCCCATGCACTATTTTTTCCAAGCAGGTACGTTCCCAGCACTCTCTTATGTTGAGTTGATAGCTCTCTTTAATATCTATAATCTCAATTCTGACACTATTCACAGATACAGTGATAATATCTTTATCATAAAATCAAAAGAAATATCTGAAGAAACACTGTTAAAAATCTTTAATAGATCAGGAGGTTTTGTGAGATTTGGACATATCATTAATAATTTAGATTCATTTTTGAATGAATACATAGAATTGAAAGAGAAAGTAGTATTTGGAGTAAGTGTACTAGGTAGTAACAGAAAAGGAAATTTAAAATATATTAAGAAGCTTTCAAATGAGATTAAACGAGGACTTAAAGGGTATGGTATATCATCTAGATTTTTAATTCCTTCAAAAGAAGATACTGAATTAAATGCAGCACAGATTATTAACAACGATGTTTTAAGTAAAGGATTTGAACTATTAATATTAAAGGATAACAAAGAGGAAATCTATGCTGAAACATTAGAGATACAGGATTTAGAAGGATATATTGAAAGAGATATGGATAGGCCGTATTCAGATACAGAGATGGGTGTACTACCTCCTAAGTTAGCAAGAATGATGGTTAACTATGCCTCTATGAAGGAGGGTATAGTATGGGATCCATTCTGCGGCTCTGGAACTGTACTAATGGAAAGTGCTGTGTTAGGTTACAACTTCCTGGGGTCTGACATTAACAAAGATGCTTTAAAATACTCAGAAGAGAATATTTTATGGTTAAATGAAAGAGGATATATGGGGGATGTGCTTTATGAGATTTTTGAATTTGATGTAAAAAATCCAGATAAAGAGAAAGTCAAAAAACTAAGGAATACCAATATATCGGCGATAGTGTGTGAGCCCTTTATGGGGCCTCCTTTAAAGAGAGCTATCTCTCATCAGCATGCACAACAGTTGTTAGACGAGGTGAAAGATTTGTACATTAATCTATTCAATACTCTGGATAAGAAGATAGGGGTTAGAGGAGTAAATATGGTTATGATAATACCATCATACAAAACAGACAAAGGATGGAAAACATTTGGTATAAGGGAGGTTGCAAGTAAAAGGTGGGAGCTCCTAAATACTCAATATTCTCCTAGCAGAGACTTGAAGTGGAGTCGGAAAAATAGTATTATCACTAGAAACATTTTTATACTACACAGAACTTAGTATATTACTTAAATTAAGATTTTTAAGAGATGGCAAAAGTTGCTGCTGCTGCGACATCATCAAACTTCGGTAGAGTCGCTGGAAAAAGACTGGGAGTTAAGAAGTACGCAGGAGAGAATGTTAGAGCTGGAAATATTATTGTTAGGCAGAATGGATCTGTATATCATCCAGGAATTAATACCTACATGTCTAAAAACTACTCTATTCATGCTAAATTAGACGGTGTTGTAAAATTCAGAAAGATGTCTGGTTTTAAAAGAGGGAAGTTTTACATAGATGTGATAGAATCAAACTAATATGTCCAAACCTAAATTCATACAGATAGAGAGCAAGAATGCTCTTTTAGAATTGCTTAAAGAGGGTAGAGATTTTGAAAAAATCTTTCTAGCATCAAATGCATTTAAAGACCCTAAGAGTAAAGAAATTATACACCTTGCATCAAGTAAGAAAATTCCAATACTCAAAATATCAAGAAGAGAGTTGAACAGAAGGTTAAGAACTTCTTCGTCAGAAAGTATTATTGGCTATATGTATTCTGATAATATGTGGGATCTGAATGAGCTTTTAAAGAAAATATATGATGAGGGAAAGCAACCTTTTTTCCTTGTTTTAGATAATTTAAAATACTCTCAAAACATTGCTGCTATCATGAGGACCGCTTTTGGCGCAGGTGTTAATGGTGTAATAGTAAATCCACAAAAGAAGAACTTGCTCTCTAATGAAACATTAAGAATTAGTATGGGCGCTGCCGAGAGAGTTCCTCTTGTTGAGATGAATCTGTTCATGGCACTTAAAATACTGAAGGAAAATGATGTCAAAACATATGCAGTACACATGAAAGGAGAACATTATTACAAAAAAGATTTAAAAGGACCAATAGCTTTTGTTTTAGGAGCAGAGGATGAAGGGATATCCTCTGGTGTTTTAGAAAGAGTTAGTTCATCTGTATCAATTCCTATGAGAGAGGGTGTGGGCTCCTTAAACGTAAGTGCATCGGCAGCAGTGTTAGTATATGAGAAATTAAGACAGGAAATATCCCATCCTTAAAGAATTTTGTTGACTAATTCTTGTAACTCATCCTGAGTATTGTACCTAATGACAACCTTTCCTCCTTTAGACATCTTTATCACATTAGCAGAAAATCCCAGTCTCTTACTTAATAAATTAGAATATCGTTCTGTCTCCTTATCACTTTTCTTCCAAGTTTTAGTAGATATACCTCTTCCATAGTTAATTTTTCTTACCAAAGCCTCAGTTTCTCTTACACTCATCTCTCTTTTTGCAACTAAATCTGCGGCAGCTACAAGGGATGTTTCATCTTTAATTCCAAGTAATGCTCTTGCATGGCCTTCACTCAGTTTCTCATTTAAAATATCTTCTTTAACCTCATCAGGTAGGTTTAGCAACCTTATCTTGTTTGTAACAGCAACTCTACTTAATCCAACTTTTTTTGCTATCTCATCTTGTGATATTCCAAATTCATCAATCATTTGCTTAAAGGCATTTGCTTCTTCAAGAGGGTTTAGATCTTTTCTTTGGAGGTTTTCAATCAGGGCTAATTCTAACATTTCCTGAGGGGAGCTTTCTTTAATTACAACAGGAATTCTGTTTAACCCTGCCAATTGTGCTGCTTTTAATCTCCTCTCTCCTGCGATTAAGAAATATTTATTTTCCCCTTCCTGTTTTGTGATAATCAATGGTTGAACAATCCCTTTTTCTCTTATGGAGTCAGCTATCTCTATTAAATCTTCAGGGTCGATATGCATTCGAGGTTGATATGGATTAGGCTCTATGTTGTTAATATCGAAGTTAGGAATATATGCACTAGCAGAATTATCAATCTCTTTAGCATCGATTAGAGCTGCTAATCCTTTTCCTAATCTTGGTGTATTATTCATATTCTTAAGATATTAATTTAAAGTTTAAATTTATTAATAAATTCTTTAGATAGTTTCTTGTAGGCTAGTGCTCCAGTAGATTTGTCATCATACTGGAATATTGTTTTCCCATAGGAGGGGGCTTCTGAAAGTCTTACATTTCGTGGAACAACTGTGTCAAAAGCAACTTCTTTAAAGAAATCTTTTACATCTTTTACGACATTTCCTGAGAGTTTTGTTCTGCTGTCATACATAGTTAGTATAACGCCGCCCACTGACAGTTTAGGATTAATCCCCTTTATTAACTTAATCGTTTCAATTAACTGTCCAATACCCTCTAGTGCAAAGTATTCACACTGTATTGGTATGAGGATATGATCTCCTGCTGTAAGTGCGTTAATTGTTAAAAGACCAAGTGATGGAGGACAATCTATTAAAACACAGTCAAAATCATTAGTTACTTTGGAGAGAGCTCCTTTAAGTAACGATTCTCTTGATAGCATATTAACCATCTCTATTTCAGCTCCTGCTAATGAGAGATGAGAGGGGACTAAGAAGAGATTTTTAGTAGAAGTAGAAACAAATACGGATGAAATGGGTTCCTCCTCTACTAGGACATCATATATATTTTTGTATGGAGCTTCGTTGGATGTATTCCAGCTATGTTTGTCAAATTGTTGAGTGAAACCTAAGCCAGAGGAAAGGTTGGATTGTGGATCCATATCAACTGCCAGTACTCTCTGTCCACTTATAGCTAAGGCAGCACTTAAGTTCATAGCAGTTGTTGTTTTACCAACTCCTCCTTTTTGATTTGCTATTACAAAAATTTGCATGTTTCTACTTTATCATGTTTCACAAATGATTACTATAATTGATACTCTTGATGATGCACTATTCTGAATTGTGTGAAAGGAAAATACACAATCCATGCCTTACCTTTGATATCCTCCTTTGAGATAGAGCCAAATGTTCTAGAATCAGAGCTATGAGTTCGATTATCTCCACAAACAAAGTATTCTCCCTCTGGTATCTCTTTAGATTCTCCCTCTTTTAGAAAATCTCCTCCGTTTGTGTACATTGAGTTATCAAGATATGCAGATTCATCTAAAATTCGTCCATTTATATATAGCTGTCCATCCTTTAACATTACAGTATCACCTGGCAACCCTACTATTCTCTTAATGAAGTCTTGTGTATTAGAATATTTAAATATTATCACATCTCCCCTTTGGGGCTCTTTAAATCTGTATGTGACCTTGTTGGCCATCAGATACTCTCCATTTTTGTATGTAGGGTACATAGAGTTACCAAGAACCTCATGAGGAGTCATTATGAAGATGTAGAGCACTATAGATATGACTAGGGCCACGACGACTGTTTCTAAAAAAGATAGTATAAATTGTCCTACTGAAGAGAGTATGGATGCGACTTTTTGTTTACCATCCATGTTTTCCTCTGATGTTTTCTCGTACATATGACTGCTAAAAAATATAATAAAGTTCTTTAATAAGGATAGTAGAAAATTATGGAATATGCAATTATCTTTAAGTATTCTTTTTTATCGGCCTCTTTGATATAATGTCACATGAAAGAGTATATAGACAAAGCTCAAATAGAAGACCCCCATGATCTATTAAAAGATCCTGTAGCCAAAAGATTGGTTGAGAATCTTGCATTAGCAGAGTGGGTTTCAAGAGCAGGGCTGGATAGGGAACGTTTGATTGAAACAGGGATAGTTGAAAAGAGGGACGAAATGCTTTTTAGATATTGCTCTCTTGTTATTGAATCAATAAGGATACAAAACGAGATAGATACGCAATTGGCAGTTGCAAAAGCCATGTCATTTAGTATGGGACATCTTCCAGATTATCAAGGTTTTAAAGAAAGAGATTTTAAAAGAGTAGTGTATTGTGCAGAAGAGGATCTTGAACCTTTGATAGATATTCTTAAAAGAAGTAATTCAAGGACACAGTTGATGTACTCTCTAAGAGTAGCACATGATTATTACTCAGGAAAGATAGAAGGTAATATCGAAGATGAGTTCCCGTTGGTTGTAGATTGTTTAGGTTTACTTGATAGTAACGATGGTGAGATCTCTGCTGAGTTATTAAAAGAAAATCTAGAGGAATTTCTACCAGGACTAGAAGATATCGATTACAGTAAAATGATAGAAGATTATGATGAGTACCGCTACGGGGAATCGAACCCCGGTTTACAGGTTGAAAACCTGTTGTCCTAACCACTAGACGATAGCGGCACAACGAGATGATTTTACTATAATTAGTTCTCTTTGTGAAGTTACCTATTCTTTTCCCACTCTCTTAATATTTGTTGTTCTTCTGCAAATGTAGCTCTTTGATATTGATTAGACTCTTTATCAAAGACATATCTTCGTTTGCATTTACACTCTATCATTTTCCTGTTTTCAGACAGATCTCCAATCTTTTTACACTTATCTAAAGGATAAGTACAGCCAACACACAATCTTTTTTCTAAAAGAACTTCTTGAAAAGGTTTTATAATTTTTTTAAACATCTTTTTGTCAATTAAGTATCTATGCCGAAGAGAGGACTCGAACCTCCACGGGATATTCTCCCACATGCTCCTAAGGCATGCGTGTCTGCCAGTTCCACCACTTCGGCTTAATACAGCTACTATTTTACTAAATATTGGATAGTATTAATAGAGTAGTGGTATACCTATGAGTAAACGTATTATTAATAAGAGTAGCTGCAGCAAAAAAGGTTAATTCTGATGTTTGACTAATCGTACATTTGCAGTTCTAATAAATTCCATTATATTACCTAAAGCTATACTGTTATCTGTATCTGGTTGATGTGGAACAACTGAAAAATAGAAATTATTAATCTTAATATCAGCGTAATGTTTAGTAATACGATTTTTATCAGTAACAGAGCTTATTAATGCCATTTTATCGTTTCCTTTATATACCGTATAGCGTGTTCTCATATATCCATCCTGTTCAATTCTTTCAGAATACTTGTAAGAGTCACTATCTATTTTTTTAGCCGCAAACCTATGCTTAAAGAGGTTTAAGAAAACATTATTAGGTTCTAACAGAATTGCTCTCTCTACAGAACTGGAATCAATAGGTCCTGTTACTTCTTGTGTAAAGTCTATTATTGTAATAGTATTACCATCATTATTTTTCAGAACCATAATCTTACTTGGGTCATCCCTTCTCTCTATTAATTTTTCCTTAATCTCTAAGACTTCAGTATAATCTCCGGAAAGAAGATCAAATGCGATAGGGCCAAAGGAATATGTTAAACCTAATTTTTCATTAGCTATTTTCCTAGGGATACACGGGATGGAAAGATATAATATGAATACTAATTGAGTTATACCAAATAATAGCAATATCACTTTGGTAATAGTTTTCATATTTTATTACACTGTGAATTTAGCTCTCCTCCATACTACCACTTAACTCACTATAAATCTTTACAAACTCTCCTTCCGTATATTCAGCATTTTCTAAGACCTGCTTTTGAGTTAAACCTTTCTTAGAAATATCCTTTCTTAGTTCATCAAACTTTATTCTTTTCTTCATTTTTTAGCTCCTTAACTAATATATCTCTAACATCATTAGGGTTAGCTGTCCCTTTTGTTGCTTGCATAACTTGACCAACTAGAAATCCAAGAGTTGCTTCTTTACCACCCAAATAGTCATCTACTGCTTTACCATTATTTTTAATAACATCCTTAATAATGGTAACGATATTATCATTAATATTTTCTTTTTCTTTCTTAATTTTCTCTATTTCTTCCTTTATATTTTTACTGTTCTCTAAACAATCTTTTAATATCTCCTCTCCCTTATTTTTAGTAATTAAACCCTCTTTAAAAGCTAGAATTAAAAGAGATAGGTCATTAATATCAATAGTTAAATCACCTATTGCAAATACAGTACCCATTAGCCAGTTAGAAGCCTCTAGAGCAGCTTCTTTCTCATCTAGGTTTTTACTAAGTTCTTTCTGTAAATCTTCAAAATAGTGTGCATTTTCTTTGGTTGAAGATATAACCTCCGTGGCATATTTGGATAAATCCCAGTTTTTAATATATCTTTTAATTTTCTCATTTGGTAGTTCAACTAATTCTTTTGATATTCTTTCAATATCATTTTTACTAACCTCTATTACAGGAATGTTGGGATCTGGTATATATCCATAGTCATCGGTGGTCTCTTTACTTCTCTGAAATACAGTGATATTTTTTTGGGCATCCCAACCTCTTGTTTGCTGTATTAATTTTTCTTTGTTTTCAATACATTTAATTAATCTTTCTCTTTCATATATTATAGATTTCTCAACAGCAGTTATTGAACCAATGTTTTTTATTTCTACCTTAGGATTTAATTTGTAATCACCCTTGGGAATAATCTTGCCATTCTTGTACTCCCATTTGCCTTTCTCCTGTACAGAAATATTAGGTTCACATCTCATCTGACCTTTTTCCATATCAGCATCAGATATATTAAGGTATCTAGCAATCTTTCTTATTTCAGTGGCAAAATCTTTTGCATCTTTGGCGGTTCTGATACAAGGCTTAGTTACAATCTCAATTAAAGGAACACTGGATTTATTGTAGTCAATTAAAAAATACGATTTCCCAGAGTTTTTCTCTGTATGATGTGTGGATTTACCAACATCTTCTTCTTGATGTATTCTTTCTATATCAATTTTTACCCCATCAGTAGTTTCGATATAACCATCGGAACATATAGGTCTTGTGTACTGACTGATCTGGTAACCTTTAGGGAGGTCCGGATAGGAGTAATGTTTTCTGGCAAAGTGCACCTCGTTGTCAATATTACAATTGGTTGCAAGGCCCATTAAAATACACAATTCAATGGCTCTTTTGTTTACTAATGGTATAGAGGCATCTGGTAAACCCAAGCATACAGGACAAACCTGTGTGTTAGGTTCTTTCTCAAAGTATTTAGCAGGACAGGTACAAAACATCTTTGATTTAGTATTTGTTTGCATATGAATCTCTAATCCAATGATCAGATCGTATTTATCTGCAGATTCTTGAGATATATTGTTTTTTAACATTAGGAAATAATATCAATTAAATTAGACTACATCAATTCTTCATCTTTTGGTGTCATCTCTTTTGTTAGTATATAGAAAGTACCTCTTCCTCTTCCTTTCTGTTTAATATATTTCTTCTCTACCATATCTTGTAGGTCTCTATATGAAGTCATAAAGGAGACACCCATCATTTTTGTGTATTTGTTTCTAGTAACTTTACTATTGACAGCTAAGTAGTCTAATAGTTTAATCTGTCTCTGATTTAGATGTAGTTCTAAAGATCCTCTTTTTCTAACTTTTATATCATATGTGTTTTTAAACTCCCTATTGATATCTATTGCTGTAAGTGAAAGAGTGTAGAGTAGGGCTTCAAGGAAAGTTGTAAGATCTATTTTACTTTTAGATAGCTTAAATGCAGCTAGGAGATCTTCATTTATATCCTCTATACTTTTAAAAAATGGAATAATATTGTCAGGATTATATCCGTATTTCTTAGCAAGCATTTCCAATACCATTACAGCTGTTATCTGATTACCTGTTAAAAATGGAGCCTTATCTATAAATTCATAGAGAAGTATCCCCATCTTTATTAACTTATGATTATTATCAGTTCCAAGTACTATCCAATCAAATATCTCATTAAAATGACTTAACATGTCTATTTTAGGGTAGTAATCTCTTACCTTATACCATGTGTCATATATTTCATTAGGTTTTGTAGAAATATCTCTTAATTTACCTAAATCCCAATCATCCACAATTCCTTTAAAAGCCAGCTTGTTAATATGAAAAGCTAGATCTAATGATGGCTTGAGTGAATTGGTATTATCATATGATTTAGCAAAATCCTTAACATTTCTGAAGTTAGTAAACAGCCTAAAAGCTTTTTTCTGTGAAGGCATCTCCTGCCCTCTCTGAATTAGGAGTGCTTGATTATAGCCAATGGGGTTTCCAACCAAAGTACCTAATTTTTGAATATCTTCTGCACCGTATCTTTCCTCTAGTGACAGTTTGTATTTTTCAGGTAAATGTCTTTGTCTGTACTCTGATATGGATATCTCATACTTTACTATATATTTAAGTAATAGATTTGTAATTGTATATTTAGGTGTTCTCATATATTTGCAGATAATGAGCTGATGGATGGACTTGAACCATCGACCTGTCCCTTACGAAGGGAATGCTCTACCAACTGAGCTACACCAGCGAATGTAACGGTATTGTAACACACGGTATAACACTAGAACAAGAGATGTTCTAGTGTTATCTTTCCGATTTAGTTCTAATGAATTACCAGAGTATTTCTCGTACTCTTATAGTAGTAACTTGTTGATAAGGATTTCTATCTAAATCTAGCCTACCTTCTCTCTCTTCTGCCTCTTTTGCAAATTTTATAGATCCTGTTTCCCATCCTTCATAAGGTTGCTCAGAAGATTTAGAGGTAATCTCCCATCCTTTTTTAATTAAAGCATCCTCATACCAATCCATAATCTCTTCAATAGTACTATTTATGTCAATCTTTACCTCCACTGCGTAGTCATCATATGAAGATGATGTAACAAGACCTCCAGGTAGTGGAATATCGTCAGGGAAGTTGTCTGTAATCAGATTGCTTTTTTCTAATTTCCCATCTATGGCTTCTTCTGTTGTTTTATCATATTCAAATGTATCCTCTTCTGTCTCTTCATCGTTTGAGTCCTCAGAAGTTTTATCTAATTGTTCTACAAATTCTTTTCCTCCATCCTCCAGTACAGAGAGCCCTTTCTTAATCAGCCCTCTAGTAACTAGGAATGCAGCTACTGCAATGACAACTAGAAATACAAAGATACCTATAACAACATAGAGAAGAGTTTTGCTTTTCTTCTTCTGTTCAACAGGAGGTTGTTCTGTAGATTGCTCTACTTTCTCCTGTATATCTTTTGTTTTTTCCATGTATTAAATAATTAAAATTTAAATAATAAATTAGTCTAAGAAATATTTAACAGTTACAATAGCAGATTGTTGCTGGGGTTCTTTGTTAACAAAAACAACACCTCTGAAAGGTTTGTATCCTTCTGTAATCTCGTCTATTTGTACTGAAGAGTACTCAAATGTAGAGGAAAACCAACCCTCTGATAGTTCTTCAGTGGTTTGATTTGTCACTTCCCAGCCAGGTTGAGAGAATGTATTGATATACCAATCAAGTGTTTCCTGTGCAGTAGCATTAACCTCTATTTCAACAGAGGCATCTAAGCCAGAGTCTGAAGAGGAAATAACAGTGCCACCAGATAGTGGAATTTCCATAGGGAAGCTCTCTAGTATTATTGCTGTATTTTCAAGTTCATCGTCTAGACCTGATTCTGTTCTTTTCTCAAAAAATACACCATCTTCTGTTTCTACGAGAGGAAGATCTTCATCTTCTTCAGTTTCAAAAGGTTTTAAACCATCCTTTTTGAGCACGCTCTCTTTAATTTTAGAATAATCAAAGAAATCTCTTGAAATTGTTCCTGTTGCAACTAAAACAAATCCTGTTACAAGGAAAAGTGTTAGAATACCTGCAGATATATACAAAACCTTTCTTTGTTTGTTCTTCCTCTCTGAGTCGACACTCATATTTTTAAGATAAAAAATTATATAAATAGCAATGCTACTGTATATAAATATTTTTACATTATATTAACTCTCTGTCAAATGAAAATACACAAAGCGGAGATATATCTAGATAATAAATTAGCAAGATGAGCGAGAGACGGGATTCGAACCCGCGACCCTCTGCTTGGGAAGCAGATATTCTAGCCAGCTGAACTACTCTCGCCAATTAAAACAATTAACTACTTAATTCTTTCTTTACATTACTCCAATCTGCTTTCAATTGCTCTGCCAACTCTTTAGCAACAGATGATGTAACCTTTGCATCCTGTTTAAACTCTTCTACCACTTCTGAGATAAGAGATCTGTACTTACTCTCATCTATTTTACTCCCAGCTTTTTTAAGAAGCGCTATTTTCCTTTGAACTTCTTTTCTCGCATCTTCATATAGATCTACAGCTTTATCTTTTAGTTCTAAAGTTAATCTTTTAATATCTTCTCTAGTCTCTACACCAGATTTAGGAGCTAAAAGAATTCCTGCGACAGCACCTCCAACAACTCCTAGAACAAGTCCCTTTAGAAAGGAATCAATATCACTATTATTTCTCATAATATTGCGAATTAAATTTATTAATATACATAGTAATATATATAATAGGTGAAATCAATCTAAAACTTAAAAAATTTGAATATAAAATAGCATATTATTATAAAAATACTAGGAATCAGTATTGCGGCTAGTATTGTAAGAAAAGACATAGTGGGATTGGTAAAGTCCTCATCAATAATCTCTTGCTCTTCCTTTTCTAATTTCTCCAAAAGAGGTACAGATTCCTTTTCTTCTTCTAGTACAACTTCCTCTGTTTCAGAATTAGCTATTTCCTCAGTCTCCTGGGCGTGCAAAGAGAAAGGATGTACTATTAAAAATGGCAAAACGATTAAGATTTTAAATAGATTTTTCATAGGTATATGGTAACATATATCTATATGGTATTTCCAGATAGTAAGATAGAACAAGGGTTATGGCAGAAAGGATATAAGACTGTAGTAGGGCTAGATGAAGCAGGTAGAGGACCACTAGCAGGCCCTGTGGTAGCTTCTGCCGTTGTTATATCAAATATAGATGAAATAGTACCTACCGTAAGAGATAGTAAGAAAATGACTGAAAAACAGAGGAATGAAGCCTACGGAATGATTAAAGAGAAGTCTTACTCGTATGGACTTGGAATTGTTAGTAGTGGAGATATTGATAGTATGGGTATACAGCAAGCCGTATTGAAGGCTATGACAATAGCACTAGAGGTGGTGGAGAGAAAATTAAACGCCAAGGCAGACTACATTATTGCAGACGGTCTTAATATATTAGATATTCCAAATTACAAGATGAAGAAATTCAAAGAGGGTGATTTGCATCATTACTCTATTGCAGCAGCATCGGTATTAGCAAAAGTAACAAGGGATAGCATCATGAGGGAGTATCATAAAAAATATGAAGCATATGGTTTTGATACACATGTTGGCTATGGAACCAAGAAACATATGGAGGCGATTAAAAAATACGGTATATGTGATATTCACAGAAAAAGTTTCAAACCAATCTGTAATATCACATAATTATTTAAACTATAAGTTAGCGGGATGAAGAGAGAGGATTTTGTACCAGAGGAATACAAACACATGGCAAATATGGATATCCCCCTTCCCATAGGGTACGGTGCTACTATTTCACAACCTTCTTTAGTAGACCAGATGTGTAAGCTTTTACGGGTGGACTCTAATTCCAAGGTGCTAGATATTGGTACAGGATCAGGCTATCAAGCTGCACTATTAGCTGAAATGTGTAAAGAGGTTGTTACAATAGAAAGAGTATATGAACTTTACAAAGAAGCAAAGGAAAGACTGAAGGGATTGGGATATAGTAATATTAAAGTTATTCATGGAGATGGCTCTAAAGGGTACGAGAAAGAAGCACCCTATGACGGTATTATTGTTGCAGCTACAACAGACAGCATTACGGAAGAATGGATTAAACAGTTAAAAGAAGGAGGTAGGATAGTATATCCTGAATACAGAAATGGTATAGAGGTATTAGTAGAAGCAATTAAGAAAGACAAGGAGATTATAAAAATAGATCACGATTATGTCCGGTTTGTACCTTTGATAAAAGATGACTAAAAAGGGCACACCCCTTTTGTCTGTGCGGTTTCCTTTAATTTCTTTAGTGCATTCTGTTCAATCTTGTAAACTCTTCGGGTTGTTATGCCTAATTTGTTTGCTATAGCTTCAAAAGTATGAAATCCTTGACTATCCTCTTTATGGCAAGGCGTTAAACCCCACCTTAAATCCAAGACGAGCCTTTCTTTAGAGGTAAGAGAAGCCATGTTTATAATTTCTCCTAAAAAAAGTGATAAGTCACTTGTAGAAAGTGCATCTTCCACCTCTCCAGCACTTTTAGAGAGAATTTTTAACAAAGCTTTTGACTCGTTATCTTCCTCATCTATGAAATCCTCATCTAAAGGAATAGAGTATTCCTGATTAATCGCTCGTAAAAAGATATCTTTTTCTGAAGGTAGTTTGATACCATTTTCCTCACAGTATTCTATAGCGGCCTCATTTGTAATACTTTCTTGTCTTTCTTCTTCCAGTTTTCTTTTAATAGTTTTAAATTTTACTATTTCAAGATACATGCTGGATGATATTCTGATATCCGAACGGTTGTAAATACCATATCTTAAGATTCTCTGCCTTATCCAATGACCTGCATATGTAGAAAATCTGTATCCCATTTCAATATCATAATCTTGCAAAGCTCTTAAAATACCACATTTCCCTTCCTGAAATAGATCAGGGGAGGCTACCAAATGTTCGTATTTCCGTACATACTTTCCTACCAAGCCTTCATTAAAAAGACAAATAATATCGTCAACCTCCCGAATTAAATTATTAATATATTCACTTTTGCCGTCTCATTAAGCTCCACCAACAGTTTCCTTCCTGTTAAAAATATAACCTCTTCTTCTTTAGTAAAGAGATATCTAGGATCTGATAAGGAGTGAGCCTCTTTATTATTCTGTATTCTGTATGCATTATCTCTTAGTTCCTCTGTTATCCAAGTATAATTGTTTGATAAGAGTGTCATAGCGACAACAAGAGTGTTGGGATCTGAACCTACAAGAGTTTTAACCTCTTCACAAGATATGTTTTCTTGAGGGTTTAAGAAGTGAATAATATCTGTATGTTCTATGTTGTGATTCTGTAGAGCATAGCTTAATTTATCTATATCCCAGGTAAAGGCACCAGTGTATGCTGTTGAATAATTATTATTGAGAGAAATATTATTGCAAAAAAGGAATCTTTCTGCTTTTATATCAGATATAATCTCCATATCTAATTCAAAACTTTGATTGTTTTCTTTTTCTATTGAGTTCATTTTATTGTTTTGTATACCCTGTTTTTTAAAATGGATTTTCGTATTGCATTCTTGAAATAGCTTTTTGTAATTTTGTTAAACCAGCAGCCTCTATCTGCCTAATCCTCTCTCTAGTTACACCCCAATTGTTAGCTATTTCTTCAAGAGTATAGAAATCTCGCACAGTATTTTGATAAGCAGGTACAAATCCATACCTTAAATATAAAACAGTTTTTTGTCTTTTTGTTAAACCTGCATGTTCCATTATCTTCTTTAAAATATCTGAGTGTTCTCTTTTAGAAACAATGTCTATAACATCTTCAGATGGTATAGGGAGAGTATCTATTAGGGATGCTCCTACCTCTTCGTTTTTGTGCTCTCTGAGTTGTTGGTCCAATGAAAGCATATCCCTCTGTTTAAGTGCCCCCAACAGTCTATCTTTACTAATTAATTGAATATTGTTTTCTCTACAATAATCTAAAACCTCTTCATTGGTTATATCTCCTTTCTTTTCTTTTTCCAATTTCTCCTTGATGTTTGAGAATTTGATGATAGAATTATGCAGGCGGGGAGTGTGTTTGATAACAGAAGCCTCTCTGTTATATATACAATATCTATTAATTCTTTGATTTATCCAATGTGATGCATATGTACTAAATTTTACCTCTCTTCTAACATCGTAATGCTCTAAAGCCTTTAGAATACCAACTCTACCCTCCTGAAGTAGATCTGAATGTGAGACGATATGGTTGTACCTTAAGGCTATTTTCCCTATTAACCCTTGGTTAAAAAGACAAATAAGATTATCGATTTCTCGGATTAACTCAGTAATATATTCACTATTTTCAGTCTTGTTTAAAGTAATTAATAAATCTCTTCCTAATAGGAAAGTGATTTCTTCTTCTTTTGTAAATAGGAATTTAGGACTTAATAACAGACTAGGATCTTTTCTTAACTGTTTTTTATAAACGTAGTCTCTAATCTCTTCTGTAACCCAAGAGTAATTATTAGATAGTAAGGTCATTGCTATGACAAGGGAGTTTAAGTCTCCATTTAATATTGCCTCTGTCTCTTCAACAGAGAAGTCCTCTGGAGGGTTTAGGAAGTGAATAATATCAGTATTTTCTATATTAAGGTCTTCTAGGGTATTGTTTAATTCATCTATATCCCATGTAAAAACACCTTTGTATGACCTAGAGTAATTGTGATTACGGGGAATATTACTATCATAAAAAAGCAATTTTTTTGTTTTTATATCGGATAGAAGTTGCATATCTAATGCGCAACCTTTGTTATTTTCTTTCTCTATTGAGTTCATACATGACATTATACTATAAGCCATGGTGGATGTGGAGTCTGTATGAAACTAGAGATCTTTAAGTTTCTTTTCTATCTCTTCAAATATTTTAACCATAGCCAGTGTATCTAGCTTGCAATACTCTAGTAAATCTTTTTTAATATTTTTACCATTCTTAAAAACCATATCATACCAACTAATCATCGCAGCAGTGCCTTCACCTATTTTCATGTTTTTGTAGGAAAGAGTATCGGCCAGAACAGGCAATACATTCTTTATTGAATAGCTACCTTTAAATTTAGGGTCATCATACAGTTGATCTTGAAATATTTTCATAAGATCAAATATTCTCTGAGTCATACTCTCAGTAAAGTCCTTAAACTCTGGATAGATTTCTCCCATTTCTTTGTTTCTTGTTCCTTCAAATGTTTTGTTCCAAACAACTATACTACCATTACTCCCAATATGTTCTTTCAAAGAGGATAGTAGGGTAGGTATGGGATCTGAGTCTTGAGTATGTACATATTCATAATGCTCTAAATCGCTACTAGAGTCTTTTTTTATATGTAGTGAATACTGAAAAGTAATATGGTCAAAAGGTCTGTAACCATCAAATATTGGTATTGCTGCTGGAAAGGTTTCATAATCAAGGAAATACAAGGGGTATTTTAATTGATTAAATCTTTCCTCTATTATCTCTTCTTTGTTAATATATGTACTTTCTGATTGTGCAACATCAACTTGAAGTCTCTGTTTAGCTGTAAGTTTAAAGTCTTTAGGTATATCCATAATATTTAATATGTCCATGTCTTCTAATTCTCTGATTTTCTTCTCACTTCGCGTAATATTGTTAATATCATAGATGGAATATTCAGGTAAATTTGGATGACAAAGAGATACACAGGGGCAAGTTTTGGGTCTAATACAGTTTAGTAATTTATCACTGTTTTTCATTTGAGAGACTAAATATGCATTATATCTTTCTTCTAGTACCTCTTCTTTTAGCTTTTCCACATACTCACTTACATTTTCTTTTACAAAAAGTTCGGGTAAATATATGTCTCCTTCTTTAACATATTCTTTGTTTAAGTGTAGTACATATGTATCTCCAATATCATATTTCTCTTTAAAGAGTAGATATTGAAATGTAACATCATATCGGTGCTTAGGCTTTACGCTTGTAGATGATTTTACTTCATAAATATCCCATTTGTTTGTTTTTGGATTGAATATTAGCATGTCTGTTCTAGCTTGATAGTATTCAAATCTATGTGTAGGCTGTATTAGGAGGTTTTTCTCTGTAATGCTATATTCCTCTGTAAGATACTTTTTAGCATATTGTATTGCTAGTTTTTCAACATCATAGCCCTGATCTAGTAAGTGTTGAGTGTATGTATCTAATATGTCTTTTTCAATCTTCCCATTCTTCACAGCCCAAAGATGTAATGGACTGTCTAAATATATGAGGAAATCTGTTTTAGATATCATATTAGATTATACTATGAAAGAAGGGTTGTAATGTCTAAAAGGATAATAGTATAATTGCAAGTTATTGGGGCGCTAGCTCATCCGGTAGAGCAACTGCCTTTTAAGCAGTAGGTGCTGGGTTCGAGTCCCAGGCGCCTCATATTCCCCAAATATATAAAAGTGATATAATAGCCCATATAATTTTAGAATTGTTTAAATAACAATGGAAATAGCAAAACAAGAGTATGCCTCTGAATTCTCAGACCATATAATGGATAAATTCTATGATCCGTCTGCAGGAATGAAGAATATAGCAATGACAGGACTGATGATACTTATGGCTCCCGAAAACAATCTTCTAGACGAAGATCCTGAACTATACGAAAAGGGATTAGATTTGGTGATAGAGGCAGCTATGCTGAAAGATAATGAACAATACTCCTATTGGACTGTAAGATATTGTGCGCTACATATATTAGCCAACACACTAGAGCAAACAAGGGATAGGCCTGAATATGAATGTTTTTACACCAGGGCTTTTGAAACAGTAAAAAATAATGAGAAAGATAACGACAGAAAAACTAAGATACTTGCAAAAGGACTAAGTAAGAAGTACTCAAGGGAAAGACGGTTCTAATTTTAATGGTGTATTAAATCATGGACAACAGAACTCTCTTTGAAGATGAGGATCTGATTAACGCACAATCTTGTTGGAAGTACGAGTGTGAACTTTTTAGCAATGGTAGCAAAGAAGATAAGGATAAAGCCATGAGTATGTTTAGAGCTCAAATGTCTCCAAGAAGGGTGCTTTGGTATGGGAAAACACTTCTCCAAGAAGACCCTGAGGTATACAAAGAGGGAGTATATTTCGTTGCGGAGGCAAGCAGGTTGAAAGACGAAGACATTCCTAATAGCTGGACTGTAAGGGCCTGTGCAACAGAAATCCTGGCTGATACTTTAGTACAAACATTGTGGGATCAAAAACATATAGAAATGTATAGAGATGTAGCAGACGTGATAGAGGATATTATACAAAGAGAGCAGAAGAGAGATATTTTATCTTTTTGTCAGGAAACAAAGAAAAGATATATAGGTATAGATGGAATAATAAAAGCTATAAAGGCAGACTCTATACCAGAACGTGCAGCAGGTTACTTTGAATTAGGGGAAATCTTGACGCAAAACCTCCTGTTGGGAAATATAAAAGCTTACTCAAAGATATATGATAAGTTCTTAGAAACATACCGAGAGGCTTCTAATATTAGATATATGGGAATTACTGTATTGGATAGGGTCATGACAAAAGAACTCATAAGGTTTGGAGAGGAGCTGTATAAAGAGGGTATGGACCATTTACATTGGTGTGTACATGACTCTTCTAAGTCTGTTGCAGGGAGAGCAAAAGAAGTATTTAAATCAAAAAGTGACTTACTAAAAAACTCATTTTAAAATATCTAACTCTCCTCCCAATCTCCAGTAAGAAACTCCGGCTATACCGTATTCTTTTGCGATATCTCTTCGTATGTTAATACCTTCTGGTAGCTGAAAATATGCTTTACAGAGAAAACCATCTTCACAACCAAACTCAGCATATCCCTCACCAATATCGGTAAGAAAACTGTGGTTTATATTGGGGTTTTTTATAATACTGTTTTCAGCAGTAGTATATGTAAAAGCGATAGTCTTATCACTAGACCACTGATATCCATAGAGGTGTATACCTAGCCAGATTTTTTCTTTAGGAATTTTCTTCGTAGCATAATCTAAGACATCTTTAATCCACTCTGTTGGAGCTATTGGACCTGGAGTTTGCGAAGATTGCAATGTATAGTCATATGCCATTATTCTAACCTCATCTGCATATTCTCCTACTGTAATATAATCTTGTACTTCTCTTGTTTCTTGGTTATCGACATATTCAGCATTTTCCCATTGAGGGAAAATAGAGATGGAGAGAATCTTATCTCTACTTTGTAGCTCTTGTTTTAAATCCTTAAGAAAGTTAAGGTAAAACTCTTTTTGTTGAACATGTATCATTTCATAATCTATATCTATACCATCAAAGTCGTATTCATCTATTTCAGAAAGAATTGTATTAAGATGGTTTTGATAGGATTCTGTAGAGTTAAATGCAGACACCATAGCACTGTAATCGAATGATCCTACCGTTGGTATTACCCTTATATTATTCTTCTTACAGTACTCTAAAAGCATCTCAATATTGCTTTGAGAAACCCCTCTGCTTACAACATTACCATAACCATCTACACTGTAAAGAACAGGGTTAACTGTATCTATGATGTCTTTGTTGTTTTGTAAACTTTCAAATCCTAAGTCAAATCCCCAGTTAGGTATCCATCCTGATTCTCTTAGTACTATTTCTTTCTCCTCTTCTGTTTCTTCTTTATCTAAAACAACAGGCTGATTTGTATTAAGATCATCCATTTCAGGCAACGAGATAGAATCGTCAAAAGAGGTATCCTGAATATTTTGCTTGTCTAAGATGATAAGCGTTAAGGAAGATATTACTAATGTCACTCCCACTACTGTACCAATGATTGGAAGTACCTTAAGCAGTTTTTTCTTGTTTACTTTCATCTAATTAACATTCTAACAGAAAGGCCAGTAATTCAAAACTGAAATTAGAAGTGTTAAAAACGAACCAAAGATTACCTGTGATAATGTATGCTTTTCTAATACTATCCTAGACCATCCAATGAAGGGAAGTGATAAGAACAGTAAGTAGAAATATGGATAATCTGGAAATATATAGATAAGGGTTACGAAAAGCAGTGTTGAGTATATTGTATGTCCCGATATTTTCCAGAAGTATGTAATTACAGTCATAATTGTTGAAACAAGAAAGAGATTTAAAGAGATTGTTTGTACCTGTATATCTCTTAGTAGTAAGGTAGATAGGAATATTAATCCAAACAGTATCGACAAGACTGTAAAGTATACAGGTCTTTCTTCTCTTTTGGTTAATTCATAATCACTTATCTTACCTGATGCTTTTAGTACAAAGTAGGGTAGAACAGTGGAGAGTAGGTATGCAAGAGATATTATTAATTTTGAGAAAGTATCTAAAGTAGATATACATATCCCTATGACGGGAGTTAGTATCATTGTAAGGAATCCATTGAATAGTTCTGATATTATACGGGCAATTTTCTGTTTAAGCATTGTTTATTTTAACCAATAAATAGCAGGTATGCAAAAGGGAGGTTAGTTAGAGAAGAAGAAATGGTTTGTTAATGCATAGTAGCATCTTCTTCTCTAACTTTTGTTCTTTATTACTCCTTATCATCTTTCAATATGTCTTATTCTATTTCTTAGTTCTTCAACATCTCTCTGTAGGAGAGATAGTTCCTCTAGTGTTCTCGTCGTCTCTTTTTCTTTTTCTTTAAAATCTTTCTCTAGTTTGTTAGCTTGATGAAGTAATATCGCTAGAAAAATTAAAGAAGTTATTGCTAGAAAAAGAAATACTATCAGAATTACACCTCGGTTTAAAGGGTACTGGGCAATTTGTATAGATAAATTTAGGGTAGAAAAAAAACCTAAAGCTAGAAAAATCAAATTGACAATTTTATAGACCATAGACCATTGTGCTCCTTTCTATTTGGAGTTTTAAAGAACAATAAATTATACCACAGGGCACAGCCCATAGTGAATAGAAGTTCTCAGTGTGAGAAAGGTTAGGCTCTATTATCTTCCTCTTCGTCTTTTCTTCTTTTCCAAAGTAAGAAGAATATAAATAGAAGTGGTAGTAATATTAATAGATATATCCACCATTTTATACCATTACTTTCTTCTTCCTCATTACTTTCTTCTTCTAAAGCAGTAGGTTCTATTTTTCTTTGGACATCATCTTTTTCAAATTCTTCAATCTCTTTGTATTCTTCTATTTCTTCTTCTATATCTTCTTCTACTTCTTGAGCATTACTGTCCTGTGCATATATCCTATTAGTAGTGCCTAGGACAGCAGCATGGGCAGGTTGAGGAGATAATGGTCCTGCTATAGCTCCCAGTACCTCTTCAAGAGTGATTGGTGCAGGGGCAGGGATAGAGAATGTTGCTTTTCTTTCTTTTATATTCCCGGCTCTATCTTTAACCTCTATATGTACAGTATATGTACCGGGTTCTCTATTTACTAAATTATTTAGATTCATGCCTTCAATATATTCTTTCCATTTACCATCTCCTATCCTTACCTGTATGGTATCTAATCCTGATAGTCCACAATCAGTCTCTATTTTTTCTAATACACCGTTTATTAAGTTTAGTAGGGATATAGTAGGATCTTCTGTATCATATATGATATTTCTAAGTATAGATGTTTGTTCTAAGTTTCCCACCTTATCTTCTCCTTGTGCTTTTATACAGTAATTTCCTGTTGATAGACTCCATTCGTCGTATGCCCAACTAAATGGTAAGTCTGATTCTGTATTTTCAAAGAGAGTTAATATTTCCCAATCATCATCACACTGATTTGTATCAGAGTTGTAATTGGTATGTGAAAGAGTAACATTCTTAACAGAATAATTATCTTCCGTGTTCCCTTCTATCTTTATTTTTTGATTTGTAATAAATCCATCATTAGGAGAGGTTATAGTAGAGGAGGGAGGGGTATTGTCGACATAGACAGTAATCACATGTTTAGAATCGCCGTTAAGATCCCTATTCCCTGCGAGATCTCTGGCAGCTAACCTTATTTGATACTCTCCATCAGGGATATTCTCATTACTAGTGTCCCACATATAAAGGATCTTCTCGTCAAATTCTGAAGTATATTTTGTGTTTTGTTCAATTCTCTTTGAGAAGTCTTCCACATCAACATTTTCTGGGTATATTGCTATATTATAATGACTAAGATTTCTATCAAAAACACGGCCCTTAATCTCTGTTATGCCTTTGAGAAGATCGCCTTGTTTAGGAGATGTTATTTTAACCGCTGGAGGCATATTATCAAATGTAATACTACATTCATTACTCCAATCTGAAACAGGCTCTCCTTCATCATATTGATTATTATTATTAGTATCATAAAACACCATTACTCTTGAACCATATATATTGTCGACTCCAGACACTCCTCCAAAGGTTCTGTAGTTCGTGTATAAATCTGTATATATTTCATTTCCTCTCCATGATCCATTACCAACTTTATATTGTCTTAAATATTTAAAGTTATCTTGACCAAAATAATTATCGTCAGACCAACGGATAGAGACTCCATTTATATTTGTATATATCCCATTACATGATAGCAATACGTCACTACCTTGGGCCTTATATCCAACTTGTATAGGAGGCTTTAATTTACATACACCATTTTGACTTGTCGAAATAGTTTCATCTGTCTTGTACGGTTCACATAACCATTCTTTGAAAAGGACTTTAGAACTTACTGCATCTCCTAGTCCATTAGCAGCTCCCGATGGCCCTGTTATATGACCCCACCAATTTTCACTTGCATTAAGCTCATTTTCACCATTATATCTTATCGCTAAGCCTTTAGTTCCTTCAAAGTTGTTGTAATATATTGCTGTTTTTTCATTAGAAGTACACTGAAAGAAATAAATACCTGACGCTTCCTTCTCATTCTCACCTTCAGATCCTACTCCAGTATATATCCGGTTGTTTTCTATTTGATTTCTTGTAACAGTATTTTGCGTAGAATCATTTCCTTGAAAAACAACACCATGCCAATTAGATCGTATACGATTCTTCTCTATGGTGTTCATGATACTTTTAGTAGATAAGTGAATCCCGCTATTATGTTCTGCTATTCTGTTTCCAAGGACATAGTTATCAGTAGAATTTACAAGACCAATTCCGATCCCATAGACATTACCTGTTCCGAATTGGATTAAATTATTGTTGGTTATAGTATTTGCTTCAATCCTGTTGTTATTTGAATTTGTGAGTCTAATACCTCCCCAGTTAGTTATGTTGGATTCAATAGTATTCCCTGCTACAGTATTATTATGTGTCCCTGTTAGACTTATCGGAGAGCCACCTGCAAGTTTAAGGTTAGAAAATATGTTTTTCTCAATAGTATTATGGCTATTCTCCCTTTTATTTCCTCTAGAATTCCCAACAGACAAACCAAATGTTTCAACAGACTGTGGAGGATTTTGTTTGAAAACATTATCTGTTATATAAATCTTTTGACTTCCATCTACCCATACCTCTCTGCGGTTGTTTAGAAAACGGTTATTTCTAATTGTTGTTGAAAAAGTATTATAGATATGCACTGCTCCTAGATCTCCAGCCTTTTGTAAGATGAAATTTTCAAGAGTAACATTAGTTGCAGTTATTTTAATAATAGGTTGAGACTTATCTACTGGTTCTAGGATTGGTCCTTCTGCTAGGTTTTTTGTAAATCCTGCCAACGTTATACTTTTATCTATTTCAATATTCTCTTTATATTCTCCTTTACGTACATAGATGGTATTTTTCTCTCTTGCCTTACCAATGGCATCTTGAATAAAATCAAAACATTTTGATTCTCCTAATTCCTTTATCCATATAGAGCACTTTCTCCCTGCATCTCTTGTCTCTGAAGGTTGTTGACTAACGACAACAAAGGTTGTGAAGTGATCCAACTTCTCTACATATATTACCCCTTCATTAACTACTACATCATCAATACTCTCATATACCTCCCCATCTTCTGTGTATTTAAGCTCAATATCTGTACTACCCGAAGTATTAGGCAATGTAAGATTATATTCAAAAGAGCCATTACTCATACTAGAAGTAATTTCCCAGGCATAATCATCAACAGTATTTAATTCAATCTTTTCATCTTCAGAGAGAGTTATTTTCTCAATAGTTAAGTCACCTTCCTCAGAGATTGAGGTAAACATAACCCTTACATCTTGATTATCAGGATATGTATATTGCCTCTTCTCAACAACATCAACTGTATATACACTATCCTCATATGTGTAAAGAGGTTTAGCAATCCATTCAGGATCAGAAATACCCTCATCTAGGATATCTTCATCGACTCTTACATCACCCAACACGCTATTTTCTAAAGCGGTACCAATTGTGTATATAGGAGGAAAGAGAATGTAAAGAGAGATAAATAAAAATATAAAAACCTTCTTAAAAAACGACCTTTTGAGAAATTTTCTCATTAAAAAATATTTAATAATTTATTTTAATGAGAACTACTCTCTGGGGCTAGCAGTCCCCATTAGTATATGTAATGAAACTATATAACCAAATGAGGTAGAAGTCAACCTTTAAGTAACATCTCTGTTACGATATCATCCTTCCTTGTTACTATAAATAATCTGTGTAAAGCTCTAGTAATACCAACATAAAGCAACTTAATATCTAATTCATCATCTGTATAGTAATCACTATTTAAATCTGCAAATATAACAGAATCAAATTCTAAACCTTTTGCACTCTCAATAGGAAGAATAAGCAGGCCACTATTGTAATCATTCTCTTTAAAGCTGATAACTCTTCTATCAATAATATCCTCATACTCTTTAAATATTGAATAAAGCTTACTAGCATGTGTCCTGTTTCTACAAAGTAGTGCACAGGTAACAGCACCTTTCTCAAACTGCTCTTTTATTAAATAAATCAAACCCTTTAAAGTATTATCATCAAGGTTAGAAATATCAGTATCATATTCTAAAATCTTAACATCATCTCCATGCCTCAATACACCTTCAGGCAATTTGTATGATTTGGGAAATCTGTTTTTAAAAACAGTGTTTGCAAAATCTACTATCTCGATTGTAGTTCTGTAACATCTATGAAGTTGATGATAGGTTGTCTCTTTCTCTGTAATATTCTCAATCAACTTAAATACATGTTTCCAATCTTTAATATAGAAGGGAGGAACTATTGATTGTGCTAAATCACCAGCTATTGTAATATTCCCATTCTTTGCAATCTTTAACAGAGTAGCTAGCTGTACAAAGCTAATATCTTGAGCTTCATCTATCA
>JBAYOB010000006.1:0-36893 GCA_041678505.1 Candidatus Dojkabacteria bacterium
AATAGGCCCAGGAACTGGCTCTTTTACGAAAGAACTTTATCAAAGTAAAGCTAGGTTAATCCTAATAGAAAAAGATAATGAATTGTATCAAAATCTTCAGTATACCTTTCCTAAATCACAAATAGAAAACTACGATTTCTTAGAATGGGACCTAGATAATTTAAAAAAATACACAGACAAGAAAATACTGTTTTTTGGCTCTCTTCCATACAACATAAGTAAATTAATAATAAAAAAGATAGTAGAATCCGAACATTTTAAAAATCCCGCATTTTTTATAATCCAAAAAGAGGTTGCAGATAAATATATTGCTGAAAGTCCTGACAGTAATCTACTCTCTTTAAAAACAAAAATATATGCTGATACGGAAAGAATATTTAATATATCTCCAGATTCATTTAGACCTAAACCAAAGGTAGATAGTTCTTTTATCGTGTTTTCTCCGAAAGAAAAAATTGAAGATATAGATGTAGTACAATTTAAAAAATTCTTACAAATTTGTTTTAAACAGCCTAGGAAAACATTAAAAAACAACCTAAAAGGTACTTACCCTAATCTGTCTAAAAATAACATAAAGGGCTCATTTGAAAAACTTTTGACAAAAAGACCTCAACATCTCTCTCTAAAGGAGTTTCTCTTTCTTTACAACAATCTTTAGGATCTTTTGATATAATTCTATGATAATGAAAAAAAGAAAGGTTAAAGAACGAGAGGAGGAACAACAGCTTAATCTTGGGATTAAAGAACCTTTTAGAAATAGGTTTTCAAAAATAAGAAATGAGATTTCATTAACAATCCTAAAATTTGAGGTTAAAAAATTTCTGAAAGATCCTTTGCTGTGGGCATCTATCGTTATAAATACTGTGTTAATAGGCCATCAGGCATATTTAATCCTTAATAATCGTGAGAGACTTCCTGTATATTTACCAATATATCGCTACTTTATCTCTATACCTCATAAATTAATTGAGAAAGAGTATATTGTTATATTCCCCATTATATCCGTCTTTTCTTTCATACTGTCTTTAATTTTTACTTCTAGGTATTATAATACAGAGAAAGATTTAACTAAGTTTTTACTGCTTACTTCTTTACTTTGTACAGTTGCACAATCAATTATATTAATTTATTTAACAACATTCTTTTAATATGGATTTTTCATTTGCAACAAAATATTTAAACGCTTTACTAAGGTTTACCCCGAAATTTCTCACAAACACACAGTATGAAAAATATATTCAATTTTGGCCAATATTTTTAATAGGCTTCTTCTTCGCTCTTTTTGTAACCCCTATTATTGGTAAGATTGCCCTAAAACACAACATTACTGATAAGCCAGGGGAGAGAAAGAGAGGAAGGGAATTTGACAACCCTCTAAAAGCCATACACGAGGGAATAACACCGACATTAGGAGGATTAGCTATCCTTATCCCCATATTAATTGTCATGCCTCTATTTTTCCGACTAGATAGCTTCACAATACCAATCTTTCTAGCTCTCTTTGTCCTAACAATAGGGGCAACCCTTGATGATATTTTTGTACTACCCTCTAAAGTACAACTGATTTTTCAGGCTATCGCGGCTGGGATTATAACTCTTTCGATATTAAATATCTCTTCAATTCCTTTCCTAGATATAGATTTAAATATGCTCAGTTACAATTTCTCGCTATTTGGTATTCAACAATCTATCTCTCTACCTGGTGATATTTTCCTTTTCCTATGGCTACTTGTATGTATAAATGCTGTTAAATGGACAGCTGGTTCTCCTGGAATTATTGAGGCAAATTCTCTTGTAATATTCTCTTTAATTTTCATTATCTCTGTTAGATACAACTCAATGTTCTCCTCTACCTTAAGTATTTTTGCTGTAGGAGGTTTACTGATATTTTTACTTTTTGCATTACCTCCTCAGAAGATATTCACTGGCTCTTCAGGAAAATCCGTCTATGGTTTTCTAATATGTATTTTAGCTATAGTGGCAGATACTAAGATTTCTACCACTGCTATGCTTTTAATACTCCCTCTTGTTGATTTTGTATACGTAATTGTTAAAAGATATCTAACTTACAAACCTAAAGGCTTTGGAGAATTAATGAAGATAAGCGGATTAGATCATTTTCACCACCAACTCATCAAGTTAAATCTCTCTAGAAAGCAAGTAGTATTGATTGAAACCTCTATTACACTTCTTCTGGGCTCTTTTGCTATTCTAACTACTGGTGCTATCAGGTACTTTACCTTAATACTCTCTCTTTCCTTAGGTATAGCTTTTGTGGTATACACCAACATTAAAGCATCAAAGAAACAGGAAAAAGAACAGAAAAAACAATCTCCCGAGTCTAAATACTCATACTAGAAAACAGTTTGGCTAAACTATGGGGTGTGGAAACTTGTCCATATACCCCATATAATAAAAGTGATGAAAAACAGCAAAAAGGTGATTTTAATAATACTTGGGATATTGATACTTTCAGTCTTACTTTACTTTCTCCCTATAAACAAAATAATTGGAAGATTGCCTTTAATAAACCGGTTTTACAATAATACTAGCTTGGAGATTCTTGTTAAAAAAGGTAAAGCTAAAGTTTGGATAAATGGGACAGATTATGGGGAGACACCAACTTCTTTGGAAAACTTACCTGAAGGGAAATATCTAATTGAATTAGAAAAAATTGTTGATAACGGTGCTTTTTACAAAAAGCAATCTTTTAATATAGATCTTGTTAGAAATACCTCTGCTAGAATAGATTTAGAGATAGGGCCTGAGGATATACTGCATGGAATAATACTGTACTATACTCCCATTAGCACTTCCTCTAAAGAGGGCTTTTTAGCAGTGAGTAGTAATATAGAGGGGGCAAAAGTATTTGTAGATCAAGAATTTATCAAAGCATCTCCTGTTACTAATATGGCTTTGAGAGAGAGTCAGTATGATGTTAAAGTAATAGTACAAGGACACGAAGATGTAGAAGTCCCTGTTTTAATAAGAAATAATTATGTATTGAATTTGAAGACATATCATTTCCCAATACCTATAATTTTTGATACTTTAGATACAGAAAATGAGTAACCTTAGATTAAATAAAATTAAATCACAGACTCCCATATCTATAATAATTCATGGGGGAAACCGAGTTGGGTATCTAACTGCAAAAACACTGATAGAGCAAGGTTGTTATGTCGCCATTATTGATAAATTTAATAGCCAGACGAAAAAATATCTTACAGAACTTAAAAAATCTGAACTATTTGATTTTTTTGATTTTAGAGGTTTTAACTCTCTATTTAAAAATCTTAAAAGGTTTGACTATCTCTTTTACTTTTTGAATGAGAAATTACTTCAAGAAAGCAATTTTGACAGTAAAGAATTCCTCACAGAAAGCAAAATATTAGAAGATTCTCTATTAAATACCAAGAAACATAATGCTAAATTTTCATTAATAACAGATCTAAGCTTAAACAGGAAATTAGCCAATATTGTAAACAGTACCACACACTCTTCTCCTTCTCCATATTCAAATATTGAACTTCAAAAATATTGCGAGACTCTAACAGCAGAATTTAAAGACAAGTCTAATCTAAATTTGCGGATATTAAGATTGGGCACTGTAATAGGTAAAGGTATTGATAAGATTGGCTCTTCTACTATCCACGAACTTCTTCTAGATGCTACCCAAAAAAGTCAAATAACGATAAAAGGAGAAGGGTTGGATATTCATACCTTAATTCATGAAAATGATGCAACATACGGCATCTTAAAACTTACATTCACCGATAATACAAAAGGAGAAGTCATATCCCTTGCAAATGAAAACGACTATACAACACTTTCCTTAGCTTACAAACTCTTAGAGCTTAACACAGAAGCTCAAACTATACGTTTTGTCGAAGATCCTGATGACCGCTTCTTAATACAGGATCTCTATGTCCCTGCCCCTCATGCTAAAAAATTCGGCTGGGTACAACAGGTATCATTAGAGGAAGGTTTGATAGAACAGATACAGAATTACTATGATTCTTCAAACAAGACATGGGCATATGATAAAGATCCCTCTAAGAAAAAACCTTTGACTAATACAGTTACTCTAGGGAAGACAAAACTAGGAGAGTTCTTTTCAAGTATGTTTGCCCCTGTAAAGAAAATGAGAGAGCGCAAAGAAAGAAAGAAAGTAAACTACAAAAAACTACTTACAACATCTAGTATTACCTTACTCTCTCTTCTGCTTGTATACTTCGTTCTCTATCCCATTATTGGAACTGGTATCGGATTACTGATAATAAATAGGGCTGGGAAAGATTTAACTACCTCCGTATTAGACTTAGATGAGACAACTAGTAAAAACAATATTGAAAAAATAGAGAAAAATGTAGACAGAATATCAGAAAGTGTAAATAATCTTTACTGGCTTTTCACAATAACAGGGAAAAGAGATCTTTATGATAATACAACTAGGCTAATTCTTGCTTCTCAATACACAGTTCAGGGAGCATCAGAGTTAATAACCGCTCTAACACCACTTTCTGCCTACATTCGAGACTTTGAGTCTGCTTTAGATTTTCAAACATCTTCCCCTACAACAACAAGAGAGTACAGAGAGTATTTAAAAGAGATAGAAAAAAATTCTTTCAAACTAGATGAAGCTACATACAGAATTTCCCTAGCTTCTGAGATAATTAAGAACCTTAATACAACAGTCTTTCCTAAAGTATTACAAGACAAAATCATAGATATAAAAAGACTAGTTTCTGAATTAGAAGAAGGAACCCTAGCTTTCAGCGAAACTGTCAATTTTCTACCTGAAATATTAGGAGTAAATGAAAGGAAAAGATATCTAATATTCTTTCAAAACGAATCTGAATTAAGAAGTTCTGGAGGATGGCTCTCAAGCTACGGTATTGTCGGTATAGAGGGTGGCCAGATAAGAGAGCTCTTTGTCGATGATATATATAATGCTGATGGAGCTTTAAAAATACAAAACAAAAGACACACTCCCCCTAAATCAATGACCAATGCTTTAGAAATAACTGACTGGCCACTATCTCTTGTTAACTGGTATCCTGACCTATCAGATAGTATGGTGGAGGCAGAACCTTTCATTCAAGACTTAGGTAAAGGGAATAGAATAGATGGTTTAATAACTGTAGATGTTGCCTTTATACAGAAACTTTTGAACAAGTGGGAGGGAATAGAGGTCCCTGGAGAAACAGAGCTTGTGACTAGTGATAATCTCTATGACAAAATATTTGAGATGCATAGAGAATTTACACCAGGCTCTACACAGAAGGCTACATTTCTTGCTAATTTAGCAAATGAAATAGTTAAAAAACTTCTCTCTATGAGTATTTCAGAACTAATCTCAACAGGAGATATATTAGAAGAAAGCCTTAATGAGAAACACTTACAAGCTACATTTAAAAATACTCAAGCCTTTAATTTCTTCAACTCTAGAAATTGGGCAAACTCCCTAGATTCAAGATACAACAATGCTCCAATAGCTATTGATTGGAATTGGGGAGCAAACAAAGCTAATCTTTACCTAGACAAAAACTATACTTTAACAATTACTGTTAGAGATACTGATACAATAGATTTTTTCTACTCTATTGCGGTAGAAAATCTGTCTACTTCTGAAATATATCCTGAGGGAGACTATGTTAACTATCAGAGGATATACATACCCCCAGAAGCCACTGTTTTAAGAATTAACGGCATGGAGGAGAATGATTACACCGTTTACAAGGAAAGTGGTTTTAAAGTTATAGGAGGATGGTTTAACACACCTATACGCTCAACCAACATGTTAGAGGTAGGGTACAGAGTTGAAAGAAGTAGCGATAGCGCTAATTTCCCTATTAAAATACAGGAGCAGAATGCTTTCCTTAACCTAAACCTATTCAAACAACCAGGAGAGAAAAGACATGCATACAGAATAGATTTATCTTACCCTTCTACATGGAGCTTAGAAAATTCAGGAGACCTTAACAGCATAAGTAACCAGCTATCGGGAAGATTTGAGTTAAATAAAGATTTAACATTTCCAATCGTTTGGAAAATTCCTAACTAGACAAAAATCTTAGATTCCTCCTTTAGCTTAATGTATATATCTAATATTTCTTCAGGAGAAACTTCTTTTCTGTTAGCAAACTTCTTTATCTCTTTTACTGTAAGATCCGTATTTATTGGAACTCTATTACTAATTCCCAAAGGAGCAACAAACGTTGCCATGTTTTTAGATTTACAATTGTGACAAGAAAAGTGTATAATAGCCAATATTCTAGTATTCTGGATAATATTAATATCTTCTGTAGTATAAGGAGTACCACACTTGTCACAGAACTTTGCAATAGAATCTAAAAAAAACTGCTTCTTTTCTAATGTGTTATTATCATTATTATCCATATTTTAAATTATATCATATGTAGAGAATGAGAGATAAAAGCAAAGCGATAAAATTTTTAATTAAAAAAGGGAAAGAGCAAGGATTTCTGACTCAAGAGGATCTGTTAGATGTATTTCCTACAATAGAGGAGAATATAGAATTACTTGATGAAATATTTGAAAAACTACAAAAAAGCGAGATAGAAGTACTAGAACCTGAAGATGATATTGATGAAGAAGAACAGGAGATATTGACCCTTGAGAAAAAGATTAAAATACTTAAAACCATACAAACAAATATATCCACTGATGCAATCAGATCATATCTCTTTGAAATAGGGCGAATCCCCCTACTAACAGGAGAAGAAGAGGTAATCCTTGCTAAAAGAATAGAGAAAGGAGACGATGAAGCAGAACAGTTACTTATCACAGCAAATCTTAGATTGGTTGTTAGTATTGCAAAAAAATACAGCAAAAGTAACTTAGAGCTCCTTGATTTAATCCAAGAGGGAAATATTGGTCTAATGAGAGCTGTTGAAAAGTTTGACTATACAAAGGGTTTTAAGTTCTCTACTTATGCTACTTGGTGGATAAGACAGGCAATAACAAGAGCAATAGCTGATCAAGCCAGGACTATCCGTGTCCCCGTACATATGATTGAAACTATAAATAAATTTAACAAGGTTACTAATAATCTAGCAACTAAATTAGGAAGACCCCCTACCGATGAGGAAATTGCAAAAGAGATGGATATAGAGCCAGAGAAGATAGCTGAGATTAGAAAGATTAAACAGAATCCTACATCCTTAGCTACCCCCATAGGAGAAGAGAAGGATAGTAAGTTACAAGATATCATTCCAGACGATTGGTCACAATCACCAGAGGATTATGCCATAAGTGAGTATCTTAAAAACCAATTGCATGGGATATTAGATGGATTACAAGACAGGGAAAGGAGAGTGCTTTCTCTTAGATTTGGCTTAGATGACGGAGTTTCTCGAACATTAGAAGAAGTAGGAAAAGAGTTTGGCGTAACAAGGGAGAGGATAAGACAAATAGAGGCAAAAGCATTAAAGAAACTAAAAGAGAAATCAGTACAACAGAAACTAGATGACTATATAGATTAATTATCTTCTACCAGATCAAAAAAATCTTGAGGAGAGATAGGAAGAGTATCTCTTGTTCTTTCTGCAACCTTATCTAATTCTTCTAATTGAAATTTTGCATCTAACTGATCCGTATATGAACTAGCATTAGGATTAATGCTTACTTCAGACTTTTGGAAATATATAGATGTACCAATCCATGCCAGTACAACAACAAGAAGGAAAATTAAAAGAAAAATAGATTTTTTTATTATTTCCATACTAATTTATTAATCATAAAACTTATCTGATTCTACGGTAAAAATCCTCATATTTATACTAAAGGATCCCAACTCGTCATCTTCTCTTTGGGAGTAGGATACTGACTCTGCAACACCATATGTTGGAAGACTCTCTAAATCCTTTAGTAGGTTAACAATATTAACTCTTCTACCTCTTACACTTAGCCTCATAGCGCTTGGGACTAAAAATCTTGTTTTCTGTTTGTACTCCTTTCCTTTGTATGCATCAAAACTTACAGACATTAGAGAGAAACCATTCCTAGTAACAACTGGTTCGATATTTGAAGTCAACAAAGTAAAAGTCCTTGAGACTGGGAAAATTAACTCTAAACTACGAAAATCATCCTTATGTTCCTCATACTCTCTATCTAAAGCAGTTAAAGCATTAATCTTAGCTTCTAACTGTTTATTAATTTTCTCTTTCTCTTTTATCTCACTACTTATCTTTGTTATTGTTAAAATCGTGGGTCTAATCGCAAACACTATTAACACAATGGATGTAAAAATTGTAAATGCAAGATAAATATAAGATCTTCTTTTTTCTGGAGATTCTTTAATTAATTTAATATATTCAGCTGTAGTTACTTTCTTTTCTCTCATTTTTTCTGTTCAACAGGATAAAGTGTGAAAGAGACCCTAACAGTAATATCTCCCTCCTCTTTGTTTATTGAAAATTTTATATCATGATAATCAGGATTGTTCTTTAAAGTATTTTCAAAATTATTAACAGCATCTAGATTAAATGTTTTAAGTAAAAAAGAAATCTTCCCCTCATTAAAAGAGAAACTTTGTAATGTAAGTGTCGGAGGGACACCATTAATTAGCTCACTTACCTTTGTAGAATTAATCTCCTGTTCTCCTTTAATTGTTTTAATATCTCCCAGGAGAGTTTGATAATTACCAAATAAAATCGCATTTCGCTTCCAGCTATCGTTAGAAAGGAGAACTACTTTATTATTTATCTCTTCTGCTAAATCATTATTTTTCTTGTCTACAAAGAAACGCCAAAAGAATACTACTAAAACAACTATCTGTACTACTATCAAAAGATATTTTCCTATTTCAACTAGCCATATATATGCATTTGCAAAGATATTACTTGATGAATATATTGTATCTAAAAAGTTTATAGATTTTGGCTGTTGCTCTCTCTTAAACATTAGGCAGTTTTGGTTTTAATGTTTTAGTATAGCATATTTAGAAAATATTATATCTTTTCAAACAAGATGATTTTTTCTCTATTCTCTAATGCTTTTTTTGCTTTTTCACTACTTAAAGGAATTATTGGGTAGTAATGCTTAATTACTTTATCTAACAGGTAACTTAAATTATTCAGTACCACTCCTACTTCTACAACTTCTTTATCTTTCTCCCACGGCTCTTTCTCTGTAATATATTTATTCCCAAAATCGGCTAACATATCAACCTTTTCCCCTGCCAAAGCAATCTCATAGTCATCATACAATCGAATTATCTCTTTCTCCAAATCATCGACCTGCTTTTTAAAATCCCTCTCAACACCTTTCTCACTTCCTATCTCAACTTTTTTACTATTAGCCAAATGAATTACTCTGTTTAAAAGATTCCCAAAATTATTTGCTAACCTGGAGTTATACATATTAATCAAATCATCCTCTTTGTATGGGGAATCTGCAAATGTAGAAATCCCTGTTAGAAGATAAAACCTTACTATTTCTGCACCAAATTTCTTTTCTTGTTCAAAGGGCGATACTACATTGCCTATGCTTTTTGCCATCTTTTTACTATCGGAATCAAGAACCATACCGTGTTCTAATAATTTTTTACTAAAGGGCAACCCTATAGATGCTAACATTCCTTGCCAAATACAGCCTTGGAATCTTAAATTGTCTGGACCAAAAAACTGTATCCCTGGCCACCATTCATTTAACCTTTCCTCATCACTTCCAAACCCTATTACATTGACATAGTTGGTAAGTGCATCAAACCAAACATACATCACCTGTTCAGGATCATCTGGGACCTCTATACCCCAAGGTAGGTTCTCTTTTAATCTAGAGATACTGATATCTTCTACCTCTGAAATTATTGATTTTAATTCTCCTACTTTTCTCTTTGGTTTTAAAACATCTGGATTTTCCTCTAACCATTCTAAAAGGGTTTCTTTGTATTTTGATAACTTAAAAAAATAGTTTTCTTCCTCTTTAAGCTCAGGCTCTTTATCATGCTCTGGACATTTCCCATCTACAAGCTCTTTTTCTGTAATATATCTCTCACATCCTACACAGTACAACCCTTTGTATCTCTTTTTGTATATATCTCCCTTCTCATTACACCTCTTCCAAAACTCTTGAGCTGCTTTGTGGTGTCTTTTATCCGAAGTTCTGTAAAAATAGTCATAGTTAACGAAGAAAAGTTCGCAAAAATCCTTAAATCTTTGTGCATATTTGTCTACAAACTCTTGAACTGACAATCCTTCTTTTTCTGCTTGTTCAAATATCTTTTGACCATGCTCATCTGTCCCTACGTTAAAAAAGACATTTTCTTTTCCTAACTTCCTTCTGAAATATCTTGCTACCGCATCAGCCTGTACAAACTCTAATGCATGTCCAACATGTGGCTCTGCATTTACATAGGGAAGGGTTGTTGTTATATATAGTTTTTCTTTTTTCATTACTTATTCACTAAATTAGGTTAAAAATATAATCATATTCTTGATTATATAACTATTTGATTATGGATAAAAATACATGCCCCTTAAAGGGACATCATCTGCTGTGTCATTAACATTCCCTCTGCAAGATTAAGATTTACTAGCTCTTGCCATACTGCTTCTGTTACAAAAGGAATAAATGGGTGCATTATCTTGAGGTTTTCTTTTAATATATGTAGTAATTCTGTTAATACTTCTATTCTTTTTTCACTCCCAATATCTTCATTTTGTATCTGTTTTTTAGCTTCTTCAATCCAAATATCACATAATTGATGCCAGAAGAACTCTCTAATACTCTCTGCTCCCAAGTTAAATTGATACTTTTCAATATATTTACCAACCTTTAAGAGATGTTTTTCTGTTTTAGCTACTTTTTCTGTCTTTTTTATCTCTCTTTCAGATATTTGAGAAATCTCAGATTTATCAATATTCATAATTATAAATCTACTTGCATTCCATATCTTGTTAACAAAGTTCCTGTTTCCCTTAATCTTTTCCTCTCTTAAAGGAGCGTTACTGCCTGGTAATGCATCTGAATAGTACCAAAGTCTTAAAGCATCTGCTCCATATCTTTCAAATATTTCCTTAGGCTCTACACTATTTCCTCTTGATTTAGACATCTTAGAACCATCATCTGCCAATATCATACCTGTCACAAAGATATCTTTGAAAGGAACTTGTCCTGTCCTGTATAGTCCCATCATTATCATCCTTGCAGACCACCAAAAAATAATATCTCTTGCATGTATCATCACCTGAGTAGGGTAGTACTTTTTAAAGTCATCTCCTTGGGGACCTCCTAATGTAGAGAATGGCCACTGTCCTGAACTAAACCATGTGTCAAACACATCCTCTTCTTTCTCCCAGACCTCTCCATTAGTAGATTCTGGTTCCTCTTCTCCCAAGTATAGTTCTCCTGTACCACTTACTTTAACACCTGTCTCTTTTTCAAAATCCTGTACAGTTTTACCTTCATTTTCAAGTAACCAGTCATAGAGTTTTTTACCCCCACTATACCAAACCGGTATCCTTTGCCCCCACCATAGCTGTCTTGATATGCACCACGGCTGAATATTTTCATAGAAATGCATTAATGCTTTCTGCTGACCTCTTGGATATACCTTGATATTTCCTTCCTTCAACTCTTTCAAGGCTTTCTCTGCTAAAGGTTTAACATTTAAATACCACTGATTTGAAATTATAGGTTCAATATTAGTTCTGCATCGTTCACAAACCGTTACCTCATGTTCGGTATTCTCAATTTTCTCTAACAAACCCTTCTCATCTAATTCTTTTACTAATGCTTTAGAACACTCTACTGTCCCCATACCTTTAAATCTCTCTGGGATATCTCCTTCCATCAAACCTTTCTCGTTAATTACATTTACTACTTCCAAACCATGCTTTTGCCCTAGTTCAAAATCAACAGGGGAGTGAGCGGGAGTAACTTTAACAGCACCAGTGCCTAACTCCATATCTACCTCTTCATCCGCTATTACTGGAATCTCTCTTTCTGCTATGGGTAGTAATACTTTTTTGCCAACATATTTTGAATATCTCTCATCATCAGGATGTACTGCTACTGCTGCGTCTCCTAACATTGTTTCTGGCCTTGTAGTTGCTACCGTGATATATTCACCTGGATTATCTACTAATGGATATTTAATATATGCAAAGATTCCTCTTTTTAATTCATGTTCTGTATCAATATCTGCCAGTGCAGTCATACAGTTGGGGCATTGGTTAATTATTCGCTTATCCCTGTATATCAACCCCTCTTCAAACATAGAGTAGAAGGTCTCATATACTATCTTTGTTAATTTAGAGTCTAATGTAAAAAGCTCTCTACTAAAATCTGCAGACAACCCTATTCTTTTTTCTTGCTCTCTGGCATTTTCTGCATTTTTCATACAAAATTCATATGCCTGTTTGTAAAACTCTTTTCTACCTAAATCTTCCTTTGTTTTTCCTTCTTTTTCTAACTGTTTTGTAAAAACACTTTCTGTTTGTATACCAGCATGGTCTTTCCCTGGTAAAAGTAATACAGGATGACCGCTCATTCTCATATATCTACCCATTACATCATGAAAAGAGTAGCCACATACATGGCCTAAGTGTAAATTAGCATTTGCATTAGGAGGTGGTAGAGCTATAGTAAAGGGAGTTTTAACCTCATATCCTTCCTCTTTAAGATACTCCTCCATATTGTCTGGGTTTGTTAGTCCAGATTTAAACCAGAGGGAATATATTTCTGTTTCTACATTAGAATTATATGATTTTGATAATTGTTCCATTGTAATATGGCATTATATCAGGAAGAAGGATGGATATGAAAGAAAAAAGTTTAATATATCTCCTTCTTTCTTTCTTCTCCTCTACAAATACCTAAATTTATGCTAAAATACCATTGTTTTACTTCTTTCCCAATTATTTCCCTCACATAACCTCTTTCAAACCTGTATAATTTAAAAGGTTTTAGAAAAACATATAGATAATATTAAGAAAAATATAATGAACAAGAAAAAATACAATGAAAAGATAAAGAAAGACATACTACAACTATGTACACTCTCAGGTACTGCAGAAATTGGAAGAAATTCTAATTTTGTACAGTATGAAGATGAGATAGTGATGATAGATGCAGGATATTCATTCCCTGGACAAGAGATGTACGGTATTGATTACCTGATACCTAATACAAGGTACTTAAAACAAAACAAAAAGAAAGTTAAAGCAATACTAATAACTCATGGACATCTTGATCATATTGGAGCATTAAGATGGATACTTCCTGAGTTAGATTACCCCCCAATATATGCTGGTGGCTTTGCTAAAGCACTGATAGAGGCAAAACTAAAAGAGTACAAGATAGACAAAAAAGTTAAAATAGTTGGAGTTGATAGAAAGTCAAATATAGCTGTTGGTAAGCATTTTAAAGCAACATTTGTCGGTATAAATCACAGTATACCTGATGCTTTTTCAATATTCTTAGAAACCCCAAAGGGTAATATATTCTTTTCTGGGGATTATAAATTTGATAAAACTCCTGCAAATGAACCACAAAGTGACTATGCAAAGCTACAAAGTTTAAGAGGAAAGATAGATCTTGCACTAATGGAAAGTACTAACGCATCTGTCCCTGGCAGAGCCCCTTCAGAAACAGAAGTATCTGAGAATTTAGAGAAAATAATCTCCAAGCACGATGGTCGAATTATAGTTTCTGCTTTCTCTTCTTTAATCACTAGGCTGTATTCCTTGATTGAAATTGCAAAGAGAACAAACAGGAAAATTGTGCTCTCTGGAAGAAGCCTAGAGCAAGCGATAGAGATTGCTAGAAAGAAAAGATACATACATATTGAAGAGAAACAAATTGTAAAAGAGAGGGATATTAAGAGATATCCAGATAAAGAATTAATGATTCTTTGTACTGGAAGTCAGGGAGAGAGATTTGCTGCATTAAATAGAATCTCTTTAAATGAGCATAAATACATTAAACTTAAAAAGGGTGATCTGATAATACTATCCTCATCTGAAATACCTGAGAATGTAGACAAAATCGAAGATATGACTGATAGATTGCTTACTTTTGGAGTGGAACTCATTAAAGATACCGATGATAACAAGATACACTCTACTGGGCACGGTAACCAAGAAGATATGAGAATGATGGTTGAATTAGTAAAGCCCAAAAACATTATGCCTGTACATGGTTCTTTGACATTTAGATATTTTCATAAAAAGAATTTAATTAAATGGAATTACCCTGAAAACAGAATTTTACTTACAGAAGATGGACAGATGTGGCAATACAACGGAATCTACTGGAACAGAGGGAAAAAGATAGAATCCAAACCTATCCTAATAGATGGATTTGGTGTAGGTGATATAGGAGATGTAGTACTAAAAGATAGAAAACAGCTCTCTGAATTTGGAATGTTTACAGTAGTAATAAATCTAAGTTCAAAAAACAAGAAAATAATTGGAAGACCTAGATTTCTTTCAAGAGGTTTTGTATACCTTAAAGGCTCTCAACCATTACTTAAAGAGATAGAGAACCTTGTAACTGATATACATAGGAATTGGCAAAAAAACTCTGAGAAGAGAAATAGGTATGAGGAAAAAGAATTAATAAGATTGATAGAGAAAGAGCTGAGCAAATTTCTCTTTAAAAAAACAGAGAGAGAACCTATCATTCTTGTTGCAATAATCTAAATGCTCAACAATCACTATAAATATGCTATACTTTTCATATGCTGAATCTGCCTTTTTTAAAAAACTTTTCTAAAAGAAGTCCTGTTGAGTATGACAAGAATATTGTTGCCCTAGATATAGGTACGGAACAATTAAAAAGCATACTCTTTTCAGTTAATGAGCTTGGGGTTGATATTAAGAAAATTGCTAGAGTTGAACAGCAACAACATGCTATGAGGAGCGGTATTATCAAAAACTTAGATACAGTATTAGAAAATTGTAGATTAGCCATATCAGAACTAAATGATAGACTGACACAGGATGAGTATCCTAGAAATGTTGTAATGGGAATAGCAGGAGAGTACATTCAAGGAGTATCCATTGTCGTAAATTATCAAAGAGAAGAAAACTACGAAAAAGAAGTAACAGAGAAAGAAGAAAAGAAGATATTAGCTCAGATAGAGAATAAAATAGAAGACAGTGGAAAAGAGGATTTAAGTCAACGAGTAGGGTTAACCAATGAAGATATTGAGATTTTACATATTACACAAACAGGTTTAGAGATAGGAGGAATGCCCGTGGATTCTCTAGTAGGGTACAAAGGAAGAAATGTTAGATTAAACTTCTATGCATCTTTTGCACCTAGGACATACACAGAAGCTCTCAAAAAAGTTGCTTCTGAATTAAGAATGGATGTTTTAGGTATAGTATCTCAGCCATTTACAGTTGCAAGAGCATATGCTGGTTCTAGCAACAGGGACTTCTCTGCAATATTTGTAGATATCGGAGGTGGTACTACCGATATCGCTATTGTGGAGAAAGGTAATGTTGTTGAAACAAAAATGTTTGCTTTTGGAGGAAGAACATTTACAAAAGAAATATCTAAGATTCTTGATTTAGAGTACAGATTTGCAGAACAAAGAAAGATAAAGTATTCGGAGAAAAAATTAAATAGAGAGCTTGCAAGAGATGTACAGAAAATAGTTTATCCGGTTGCGAAACTGTGGATGAAAACATTAAGTTCCGCATTTTCATACTGTGATGATATTTCATCTTTCCCTACAGATATATATCTATGTGGAGGAGGAGCCCTCTTGCCAGAGATGAAAGAGGTTATGTTAGAATATCCTTGGAAAAGATATTTGCCATTTCCTGTTGTCCCTAAAATAAGTTTCTTTACTCCTGAGAAATTAGAAACTGTTAGAGATAATAGTGGTGATTTAAGACATGTTTTTGATATAACGCCTGCTTCTTTAACTAAATTTATTTACGATACTGAAGTAAAAAAATAACATGGACGAGAAGAAAGTAACAAAAGTCGTTGTTAGTAAAGAAGATGAGTTAACAGATTTAGTAACCTCTATTCTTGAATCTCCAAATGAAAGGATCGTTTTTACTTTTGCAGAAGAGACAGATCTTTTAATAAGTCCTATCAATTTAAAAGTTTTACTTGAGACTGCTGATGAAAGAGAAAAATTAGTAATAGCACAGATTATTAAGAACCCTACAGGTTTAAGAAATGCAAATTTAGCAGGATTCCTTACTATAGATACACCTTCACTACCTGAGGAGAGCATGTGGGAGAAGGAAGAAGAAAACAGAGTTAAACGAATGGCTCCACCAAAGAGAGAAGCTATAGAAAAAAGAGAACCTGTTGAAGAAATAGAGAAACCATCTGATTTTCAAAAAAGGGTAGATGAAGCCATTCAAAAAACCAGAGAGAAGAAGGAGACACCTGAGTCAAAAGACGATCTTTTAATATCTCTTGATGAGGATCTTCCTGTATATGATGATATTAGACCAAAAGAAGAGGTTTTAGAAAAAGAACCTGATCTTTCCACTCCTGATTTTGATAAGAAAATAGGTGTTGAAGAGGAAAAAAGAGAGAAAAGAGAGAGAAAAAAATTCGCTCTGTCCTCTTTCATGCTTAAGATAAAGGATTTCTTTAAAAAGATACCTCTTCCTGATAAATTTAAAAAAGTTGCTCCCATTATTGGGCTTTCAGTAGTATTACTTCTAGTTCTAATAGCCTTTATATATATAAATACTGCCATAATAGCAAAGGTTGATGTATATATAGAGGCTAAAGAAGTAGAAATAGAGGAGATATTTCAAGGTGATGAAAATATCAAAGAGATAGATTTTGAAAACTTTAAAATACCTGTAAAAACAGAAAGTGTTGAAAAGGCCAGATCTACAAATATTACTGCAACAGGGACTGCCTTTAAAGGAGAGAAAGCTACTGGACCAATAACTATATTCTATGTAAAAGATGATTGTGAAGAGGATTCTTCTTTGTTAGAATTACAAGCAGGAACAATCGTAAACAGAGAGGGCCTATCTTTTACTCTTGACTCAGCAGTATCTGCTCACTGTGGTAAAACTACAGAGGCTACAATAACAGCAGTAGAGGTAGGAGAGGAGTATAATCTTGCAAAAGGGAAGTTATTCATATTCCAAGGGTTCTCTGGGGATACTCTTTTTGCATATAACAGTGATAAAGACTTAGCAGGTGGCTCTAAAGAAGAATATACTATACTCACCAAAGCTGATGTTGATGCTGGTGTTGGTGAACTACAAGGGATAGCTTTTGAAGAAGGGGAAGGCGAATTAAAAGGGAAGAAAGGAAGTTGGGAGATAATTCCTGATTCTGTCACAAGCGAAGTTATCTCTGATAGCATAAAAACAGGAGTTTCGATTGGATCAGAGGCTGGACAGGTTAACCTTTCAATAAAGACAAGGACCTCTGCAACTTACTTCTTAAAAGAGGGCTTTGACAAAGGGATTGAGAATAGACTTACCCAAAAAGCCAAAGACGAGGATCTCTTTGAAAGTGATAGTAACTGGAAACTTGAGTTAGACAAGGATATAGAGAAAGATATTTCGATACTAGAGAGTAGTCCTCAGGGAATACAGATTAGATTGGTTGCAAAAAGTTTAGTGAAGCCAAAGGTTGATAAGAGCGCTATTGCTGAAGAATTAAAAAGTATGAAATGGGAAAAAGGAAAAGAGTATTTAAACAAACTAGGGTTTTCTGAGAAAAAGCCTAAGGTTGAGTTCCTACCAGAGTGGTTTCCTAAAAACTTGAGATACTTCCCTAAAAGAAGAGGAGGTATTATGATTACGATAAAAAATATCTAACAATCCTTTATTTTACCTCTATTTCTTGATAAAATTGCTGTTGCTGTGTACCTGTAGCTCAATAGGATAGAGCAACTGCCTTCTAAGCAGTAGGTTGTCGGTTCGATTCCGGCCAGGTACGCTTTTTAAAAAAGGAGAGATGCCTGAGCGGTCGAAAGGACACGCTTGGAGAGCGTGCATATGAGCAATCATATCGTGGGTTCGAATCCCACTCTCTCCGTCCCGCTAACCTATAGGGATAATTTCTCTTTCCTAAAATCCTCTGAGCCAAATAGTAGTAGTGCAAACATCAAGATAAACATAATGTGCCCTTGGGGTAAAGATATTAGAAAATGATCCCATGTACCAAGCCCTGATATAGCAATGACTACCATTATTTTAAAAATTGTAACCTTATCTATATTTCTAACTACCAATCTTAATAATATATAAATATATATTAAAAAACCTAAACCTCCTAACTCTGTTAAAAGTAATACAAAAATATTATGTACAGGTTGAACAAGAGATATACCCCCAGCAGTAGTAGGAACAAAATCTTCCATACCTTTAACAAAATACCCTATACCTGTTCCTAATATATAGTTTTGTTTTAAAACCTCCCAAGATGACTTTAACAGATTTAATCTATCACTCAATCCGCTATCTCCTCCTTTAAACAAATTGTTAAACCTTTCTAAGAAGAGTAGAGGTGATATGGAAAACTGTTTTGTTTTTAGATTTAAGATACTTCTTAAAAGAAGTAAAAAGAGAATTAAAACAGACACAACTATCGCTACTCTTGAAAATGTAAAAGGTAAAACTATCAAAGGAAGAATTATTAAAGGAACCCCAACTCCCGGTATTTTCTTAGAAGAAAGGATTCCAAAAAGAATACAAAGAATCAAAAACCCTGCTAAAATATTTGGATGTGGGAAAGTACCATACGCTCTCAGAAAAAGCTTTCCTCCTAAATCTATAAAGCTTGAGCCTTGCATACCACTTACTACTTGTGATTCTCCTAGAAAAGTTAGGCCCAACGAAGCTCCTTTTGAGAATTGTAAAATACCTATTACTCCTTGAAGAATTAGATTTAAAAGAAGTATGAAAGAAGAAGGGAGAAATATTTTTTCCAAAGATTTTTCTTTACAGTAATTGACAAGAAAAATAATTGCTAAAAGATAAGAAAGAAATCTAACAGATGTAAACAGTACAAATATATTATTTAAACAGATATTTTGAATCATTAAATACAAAATCAAAAGAAACAATCCATTTTTAATATCTTTAACAATATCCCAAAGATATCGAACTCCTTTCTCAACTAAATATGAAGAAAGAAAAAGTAAAACTCCAATATCAACTATTGAAAGAGTAGGGACAAGATAGTTTGAGTATATTCCATTTACAAAAGGGCCAGGAAATCTAAAACTTGTATTAAATATTTCTACACTACCTTGCAACTGCAATGTGATATTAAAAGGAAGTACAATTAATATATACAGAAAAGACGAGAGAGTTAAATCCTTTGTATATAGATATGTACTCAACCATAGGAAAAGGGTAAAGGAGAGAAAAAGAGTTCTCCCTAAAGATTGCTCCTGAAGAAAATATGTAACAAGAATGTAAAAAAGTATAATTGCAACAACAAAAATATTCTTTTTATTGAAAAACTTCTTCATTAAACAATTCTAACACGTTCTAAGAACATGTAAATATTACTTAATAGGTTTGATAACAACTCTCCTGTCTTTTCCCTCTCCAACACTCTCCGTTGTAATATCTTCATATTGAGAAAGAGTAGTATGTACAACTCTCCTATCTGCTGGACTCATAGGTTCCATTTCTATCTCTTCTCCTAAAATTCTTACATCATCAGCCTTTTGTAAAGCCAAACTCTCTATTTTACTATCTCTCTCCTTCCTGTATCCACCAACATCCACTAAAACTCTGTAATTAGAATCCTGATCTATTACTTTTCCTACCATTAATTGCAAAATATACTGTAGAGAATCTAAATGCCTACCATGATTTCCAATCATATATCCTAAATCATCACCTTCAAAATATATTTTAATGTAAGTAACATCCTCTCTATCACCTTCCTCTATTTTAAAATCTTTCTCACATTCAACATCTAAAAGAGAACAGAGTCTGTCTATCTCTTCTTCTACAAACTTTTTAATTTCTTTATCTTTCATTAGATAATGTTTAAAAATTTAATTCCAGTAAAAGGTGTTATTTTTTCTTAAGCTTTAGCTTTAGGAGCAGTTCTTCTATGTTCTTCTTACTTTTCTCTTTGTCCATTAAGATATACTGAAAGACTAACATAAAGGACTGTATTGCCCAGTACAAACTAAGAGCAGCAGGTGTGCTTAATGTTATCAAGACTGTAGTCAAGGGAAATATATACATAAAGGAATCTGACATCTTTTTTTGCATTTCCTCTGGAGAAAGGTCTTGAACTTTAACTTTCTTTTTAGTTTTCTTCTTTGTTTCTGTAATTGTAGCCGGGTTTTGTAATGCTTGGGTAAACTTTGAACTAAAGTACTGAGATACACCTACTAAAAGGCTAAGAACAAAGTAGAGTAGAGCAGGTACAGCAAACTTGCCTGTCTCTGAAGCTATGTCGTTGTAAGATTTGGTAAGATCCCAAAACAGAAACTGTGTATTTATTGATAAAGAGGCACCATTGTTTAGCCAATTTTGTACAAAAGAATATATGCCATCTAATGTTCCTCCTGTCACATTTCTAATTACTTGAATCAGGACTGAAAGTATTATTAATTGCGGAAGAAAAGTGACTAAACAACCTAAAGGGTTATAACCAACCTTCTTGTACAGTTTAATTTGCTCCTGAGAAAGTTTTTCTGGATTGTTCTTGTATTTTTTCTGTAACTCTTCTAGTTGAGGTTTAAGAGAAGACATTTTCTTTGTCATCTCTGTCTGCTTCTTCATCAAAGGGATTAATGCAAACCTAGAAATAATAGCAATAGTGATTATTGCTGATCCTAAATTATTCCCAAATAGATTGTAGAAAACCAGAAGAAGATTTAATATTGGGTAGTAAATTACATTGTTCCAGACTATTCCTAACATTTTCTAAAAGTCTTAAATAACAGCATGATAGGGACTATATCATAAATCTTAATTAAGGAACAGGATCATAAGTCCCAGGTTTTGTGAATGGGTTACATTTAACAAACCTTTTTAAAAACAATCCCCCTCCTTTGAATATCCCGTACTTCTCTATAGCAGTATAGCCATACTCTGAACAGGTTGGGTTAAATTTGCAAAATCTTGTATTTGGGAATACTTTTCCTAAAAACCCATGATCAAAAGAAAGTGTCTTCTGGTATGTTTTAATTAGAATTAAAACAAACTTCCTAATCATTTATACTCCTTTCAAATTGCATAGATATCTCCTTTTTAAGCAAGTTCTTTTTATTACAAAACTCAAACGCTATGTATTGAAAATCTTTACTTAAAGTACTTAAATTCTTTTCATTAACAACTTCCATAACTACAACTCTTAAGAGCCTTGTCATTCTGTTTCTTGTGACTGCTCCTCCTATCTTTTTACTAACAACAAAGCCAAATCTAGGATTTTTAATTTCATTATCAGAAACAACAAACATCCCGTACCTACCTCTTACTTTTTTACCCTTTTGGTACTGCTGTTTGAAATATTCTGCTGGTAAGCGAAACTTTTTTGGAATCATAAGTATATTTCTATTTTATACTTTTTGTTTTCTTTTTTCTAAGTAGTTTGTACTCTTCACTGGCAGAAAGTTTTTTTCTACCTTTAGCTCTTCTCCTTTTTAGGACATTTCTCCCACCAACTGTCTTATTTCTAGCCCTAAAGCCTAATTTCCTTATCCTTTTAATATTTTTTGGTTGATATGTTCTTTTCATTTCAGGGCTATTATACAGTTAGCAAAGACAAATGCCAAGTAAAATACAATCAAAATTATATTTTACAGATTTCCTCTAAAAATTTTAGAGTTCTTTCAAGCCTTCAGAAAGATGTAGTATTAAAACTTTTCTAAAGGCCTCTTTACAAGATATCCACATTTTAAAATAAATCAATATAATGGAGCAAGGTCCCAATCGACCACATGACTGCCCCCCTTTAATTAAACTGCCATATTTGATATTAATGCTGAGTATGAAAAAAGTAGATTTTGATACACACTTAAAACAAATTTCTAAAGCTCCCCAACAGGCTGTTAGAGATGATGAAGGTTTTGATGTTGATGAAGTATGGAAAGAAACTAAAGAATACTTAAAGCAAATAATAGGGATTAGAGAGTTTGGAGGGTTGTTTGGAAATACATATATCGAGAGTATTAGTAATGGAGTAGTGCAAATGTCTTGTGAAGCTGCATACAAAAGAGAGAAAATTTTAAAAGATTATCAATATGCTCTTAAAAATGCATTAAGAAAAGCATGCGACAGGAATTTTGAAATAGAGATTAACTTGCGAGAAAGAGAGAAAGATTTAAGTAGGTCTAAATATCAGTATCATAATCCTGAAGATGGTGAAGAAGAGGTTTTGGATCTTTTTTCTACTGCAGAAAAAGAGAAAAAAATGTATGAAAGAGCACTTGAAGAATCTAGTCTTAATCCCAAATATCATTTTGAGAATTTCATTGTTGGTCCAAATAATAGGTTGGCAGAAGCTGTTGCTCAAGCAGTTTTAGAGGATTTAGGAAAGGCATACAACCCTGTATTTTACTACGGTGATACTGGAGTAGGTAAAACTCATCTTATGCAAGCAATAGGAAATGAAATATTAAAAAGAGATCGCAGCAAGAAGGTGGTGTATGTATCAATAGAGCAATTCCTTAATGAAATGGTAGAAGCTATTAGTACAAAAAGGAATGATCAGTTTAGAAATAAATATAGAGCAGTAGATTTACTAATAATAGATGATATCCAGTTTGTTGAGGCTTTTCCTAGAACACAAGAAGAGCTTTTCCATACCTTTAACACTCTTTACCAAGCAAACAAACAGATAATACTTGCATCTGATAGACCTCCAAAAGAGATAAAAAACATCACAGACAGATTAAGATCTAGATTTGAAGGAGGTATGGTAGCAGACATGCAGGCCCCTGATTATGAAACTAGACTTGCAATACTGAGACAGGCACTGGAAGAGAAAAGTACCTCCATACCTGATGAATATGTAGAGTTGATTGCAAAGAACATTGAAAGCAATATTAGGGAGTTGGAAGGAGCTTTAACAAAAGTAATATCTCTTTTTAAACTTGGTGTAAAACCTTCTTTTGAAGATATATCAAGAATCCTTCAAATAGATTTGGATAGTAAAAGAAAAAGAATAACTCCAAAGAAAGTTATTAAAACTGTTGCAGATGTTTTTGATGTTAAGAGTAGTGAAATAACAGGGAGTAGAAGAACTGCATATATAGCTAAATCCAGACAGGTAGTTATGTATATTCTAAGAACAGAATTAGAGTTACCTTTAGAAAAGGTAGCAAGAGAGGTAAATAGAAAGGATCATACCACAGTAATCCATGCCTGTGAGAAGATAAAAGAGTTAAGAAAGGAAGATCCTAGATTAGATGAAAAGGTTAATACTTCTCTTAAACTATTAAGAAGTTAATGTGTGGGTAACTCTGTTTATAACTAGGTTATATCTTCTGATAACTCATACACTTTTCCACACTTGATAACCTTATACTTAAGTAAGAATATTTTAGATAAAGGATTTTAAAACTTTTACAATTCTAATTCTTTCCACTCTTTTCCCTAACATATCCTCAAAAACAATCCACATTTATGAAATGTTGTCTTTAAAGTATATATATAGTTTTTAAAGCTCTTTGATCATTAAAAGTTATACACTATCTTTTTACTTACCAGAATCCTTTCATTAAAAGGAAAACAAAACATTAAAATCAAAGTTATATACATATACACACTCTCTACTAATACTATTACTATTTATTAATATAATAAATAGTATATCTCTTCTTTTTCTTCTTTTAGAAAAAATGATAGAATATTGAAAGAAACTGCCTATCAACTAAACTATTAAACATATATATATGAAATTCTCTTGTAATCAAGATACATTCTCTAAATACTTAAACATTATGAGTAGGGTAGTTAGCAGTAAACCAGGTCTACCAATACTAAATAATGTGTATTTTGAAGCAAGTAAGGGAAAATTGGTTATGAAAACGACAGATTTAGAATTAAGTATTAGTACTTGGATAGGGGCTGATGTAGAGGATGATGGGAAAATAACATTACCAGCTAAACAATTATCAGAATTTGTTAATTCTGTACCACAAGAGAAAATAGATGTTACTGTTGAAAAGCAGAATTTTAATATTTCCACCTCTAACAACTCTGCAAGCTTTAATACTATGTCGCCTGATGATTTTCCTAATATTCCTTCTATAGAGAAGAAAGAAAAGCCTTTTCTACAGATAAATAGTGCAGATTTTGTATTAGCGGTAAATAGGGTTGCTTTTGCTGCAGCTACTGATGATATTAAGCCTGTTTTAACTGGTGTTAAGATAGAGATAAAGGATAACGGGACAGCTTCATTTGTTGCTACTGATGGGTTAAGACTTTCAAAACAAGATATCACCATTGAAAAAGGACTTAAGAATAAAGATTTCTTAGTTCCTGTGAGAGCTCTTGTTGAGCTATCCCATATTGTAAATGAGGTTGGAGATGATGCTGGTGATTTTGTATCACTATTTTTAATAGAGGAGAAGAATCAGGTAATGTTTAGAGTTGGCGATATCGATATAATATCTAGATTAATTGATGGAGAGTTTCCTGAGTATGAGCAGATAATACCTACTGGTTACAAGACAAAATGTGATATTGAAAGATTAGAGTTCTTAAATTCACTTAAAATTGTAAATATTATTGCAAGATCGGTATTAGGAAATAAAATGATATTACAGATTGAATCAAAGGAAAACAGAGTATCACTGTCTGCTGTACAGTCAGATTTAGGTAAGAATGAAAGCAAATTTGATTGTAAAGTGGAAGGAGATGATCTTAAAATAGCGTTTAGTTCAAAGCTACTATCTGATATCTTAAATCATATCGATTCAGAAAAGATAATATTTGAATGCTCTGAAGCTATTAGGCCAGGTGTATTCAAAATAGATGGAGATAATAGCTTCATACATCTAGTTATGCCTATGATGCTTTAATCTAGAGTTATTAATCTGATAACCTATACCGTGTACAGTCTTTATGATATCTCTATCTTCCAATTTATCTCGCAGTCTATTTATATGTACATCCACAGTATTAGAGCCTATATATTCTCTGTAATCCCAGACATGATCTAACAATTCACATCTTGATATTGTCCTCCCTTTGTTTCTAACTAGGTATTCAAAGAGTTCATACTCTTTTCTTCTAATCTCTAAATCTTTATTATCTTTGTAAATAGTTTTTTCTTGCAAATCAAGGATAAAATCACCTATATATATATTTTCATCTAAGTAATTCTTAGGTCTTCTCATTAAAGACTGTATCCTAGCAAGTAACTCTTGTATTGGAAATGGATATGTTAGTACATCATCACCTCCTTTCTTTAAAAATTCAACTTTTTCAATCCAACCTCCCTTATTACAGATTCCGAGTATTTTTGACTCAGAGCTTTTCTCAACAATGTATTTAAGTATATCTTGTGTAACACCTTTCTCTAAATTCGTACTAATTAAGAAGAGATCAAACATTTTCTTTTCAACCAATCTCTTATTAGCAAAATCTCTATTATCCAAAGTAATATTGTATCCATATGCACATAAAGTTTTTGATAGCAATTGGGAAAGAGTAGAGGAATTCTCTATAATTAAGATATTCATATTAATTATTTAAAAGTTTAAATAGATAATTAATGGTAGTAAATTAAGAAATAATCATTAAAACCTAGAAAAAGAAAACTTATGAAATTCTTCTTTACATTAACAATTCCTCTCATATTCTCTGTAACATTTCTGTACTATTTGCTAAACAACCAAGGATTTCTTCCTGTAGATACTTTTGGCAACTACAATTGGCTTAATATAGGGGTGTTTTTAATACTTTCCTTTCTAACTATTTTTCTCTTTCTTTCCTTGTTGATCTACTCAATATTTCTTTTAATTAAGAAAAAAGAGGAGAAGAAATTTTTAATATTTCAATCTTTAAAAATATCTTTGACAGTATCTTTAGGTTTGTTAGTAGTATTAACACTGAACTTTTTCAATATATTAAATGCACTGTGGGGGATATTAATTCTGATAGTTGTCTTAATATTCACTTTTATTATATGATTAAATCATGACAAAAGAGAAAGATAAAAAAGACTTTGAGAAGATATTAGAAATAATAACAGGAGAGAAAACCCTTAGAGAAAAAGAAAAAAAGATGAAACAGATGAAGAAAGAAGCTATAGAGAATCAGAAGGAGAGGAAAAGAAAACAGATAGTGGAAAAAGAGGTTAAACTAGAAGAAGATCCTGTCCAAAAGAGAGAGGTTGTTCAAAATATTAAGCTCTTTGAGTGGAGTGCTCCAGATAGGTACCAAGTAGACTTCAGTAATAAGAAATTCCTTATAATTGTTGCTTTATCATTACTTTTTTCTTTGCTTTTGGTAATTTTAGGACATTATTTCTTAATGGCAGCAATTATGTCTCTTCTTTTTCTTCTGTATGTTGTAGGAACAACAAAACCTGTTACTGTTAAACATAAGATTACTGCAAGAGGGATTGATACCAGGGAAAAGCTTTATGAATGGTATATGTTGGAGAGTTTCTTTTTTTCAAAGAAAGATGATAGATATCTGTTAATTGTTAATACAAGACTTAATTATCCTAAAGTACTGATTCTTTTATTAGGAGAGAAGGATAAAGATGCACTTTTTGTTCTGTTACAAGAGCAGTTACTCTATCAGGATATTAGGAAGTGGCGTTGGCTGGACAGAGTTAGTTATGGTGAATATATTCCCCTAGAAGAAGTATAGTTGTTTTAATATATCTGATGATATAATCATTTAGCAAGGAGGGATGCCTGAGTGGTCGAAAGGGGAGCACTCGAAATGCTTTGTTCCATCTATTTGGAACCGGGGGTTCGAATCCCTCTCCCTCCGTCCCGCTAACTTATAGTTCCCAGAGAAACATTATTCACAAAAACCACATATGTGTGGATAACTCTCGCATAGGCAATGAAACACTACTACAATAGGGGATTCAGAAAGGAGAGAAACTATATCCCCCAGCTACCGAACTATAGGGAAGGGTTATCGGAACAAATCTCTTCTTAAAAAATGTTAAAATGAAAAGTATGTAAATTTTAATGATAGAAAAATGCAAATATTACTGTTTTTCCTTTCTTTTGCTGTATTTCTTTTTATTCCTTTTTTACTCTTCCTATCTCTTTTACCTAAAGCATTCTTAGTATGGATGCTTGTAGATTGTATAAACAGAGATGAAAAGACTCTAAAAGATAGGAATTTCTGGCTAGTCCTCTTGGTACTAGGATTCTTTTTAAAGTATGAGTTGATAATGTCTTTGATCTATTTCTTCTCAGTTAAATTAAAGCTAGATAGAAAAAAGTAGAAGGATTTTGTAGTATATAGAGATGAAACTTAAAAAATTAGATTCAGAACATATATTTTTACAGTTTTTAATGCTATTTTTTAGTTTAGTGGCATTTCTGCTCTTCTCTTTTTTTACAAAACCCCAAGAAATTTGGACAGACACTATTCAAAAGACTCTCTATATCTTTACAATAACACTTTCTCTTTTAGTGGGAGGGACTCTTCTCTTTAGAGTAATTAAGAAAAAGACCAAAGAAGAAGTGTTTTGGGCATTAGGTTTCCTGTTAGTAGGAGTGTTAGATATATTTTCTTTAAAGATAGGTGGTGCACATACCGTTTTACACATTATTTCTAGAACTATTCTGACATTAACTTTCTTTCTAGTATGGTTTTTAAATGAGAGAAAGAGAGATGAAAAAGTAGATAAAAGAGAGGAGATAGCTAAAAGAATACTGATGGTATTTTTGATATTAATATTTTTCTGTTTTCTCTTTTTTCTTTCTTGGAGGAGTATTTTTGTTAGAAGCTATACATCTTTAATATTTTCTAGCATTATTTTAATGTTTTTAACTATTTCTCTAGTAGGAAATATGTTCCTTAAAGAGTGGAGATACAGGGATTTTAATTTTTGGATACTGTTTTCTTTGGCATTTTTAATTGTTTCTGAGGTGTTCTTTTTTGATATGCTAGGTGCAAGTTCTTTTAATTCTCTTAACCTATCTATGCTTTCAAGAATTTTCGGACAGGTGGCGTTTTTGATAGGGGTGTTAAATAATTTTTATATTGAAAAATTAGATGGAAAGGTTACCAAAAATAAAAAGGTATCAAAAAAAATATGATTTTTCCTATACTTTTGGAATATATCCTACTTTAGAATTACTTAGATACAGAAAAGAAAAAGTTCTAAAGATATTTTTAAAAGAAAAAGAGATAGGAAGACCAGAGATTAAGGAGATTTTGGATATATGTAAGCAAGAAAGAGTTCATTATGAAGTTAATGATAAATTGATAGACAGGATATCTTTTAAAGAGAATACATATGTAGTGGGTGTTTTTGAGAAATATGTATTGAAATTAAAGGATAATGAAAATCATGTTGTTCTTGTTAATCCAACAGATATGGGCAATATGGGGACGATAATAAGGACGATGGTTGGTTTTGGTTTTAGGAATTTAGGGATAATTGAACCATCTGTAGATATATTTGATCCAAAGGTTATTAGATCTACAATGGGTGCTTTTTTTAGGATTAATTTTAAACATTATTCTGGTATAGAAGAGTATATGTCCGAATTCTTTAAGCACAATTATTATCCTTTTATGTTGGATGGCAAGAGTAATATTTTAGATGTTAAATTTAAAGAACCATTTACAGCTATACAGGGGAATGAAGGAGAGGGATTAGATGAAAAGTATTTAAATATTGGAAATAGTGTGTATATACCACACAGTAAGGATATTGATTCATTAAACCTCTCTGTGGCTACCAGTATTGGTTTGTGGGAGGCTTTTAAAAAGAAAGAATAGAAATCTAGATACTAAAATCTAATATTAACCCTCTGTGATCACTTCCTTCTGGTACCATATCTAAATATTTTACAGAATTAACCTTTATATCTCCTTTGTAAAAGATAAAATCGATACAGTTATCAGGCCACTGTTTATTAGGTCCTACCATTTTTTTAGATACTCGAGATTCTGGGAAATTCGTAACCCACCAGTTAGAAGAGTAATATGAGATACATTTTTTACTATTTACCTCTTCCCAGGTGTTTTTGAGAGTCTTTGCTATTTCAATATGTATATCATTTTCATCGTATGAATTAAGATCTCCAGTAATAATTATATTCTTTTCAATTAATCCAGAACCTTTTAGCCATGTCATTATCTCTTCCCAGTTTTGATATCTAAAAGGTTTTAGTACAGATAGGTGAAGATTTACAATTAAGACTTCTTTCCTATTTATCTCTAGTAACTTTGCAACGACATATCTTTGATGTTTCTCTAATGTTCCATCTGGGAGCAATCCTGAAAGATTGAAAAGATAATCTTGTATCTCCTTCATATTACGTCCTTTTTTAACGAAAATCCCTTGATTAGACATATTGTTGTATGAATCTACAAAGTGAAAAGACATATTTAATTCTTTTGTAATATCATTCACCTCGATGGAAGAATTTTTCTTTCCAGATATTAATTCTTGCACACAGAGGATATCAGGGTCTTGCTCAGAGAAGTTTTTAAGGAGAATTTCTTTTTTGGATTTCCAAGATATTGGGCAATATATGTTTTGTGTTATTAGCTTCATATTTTACGCAATTATATTGTATTGATTTAAATAAATCTAATTTAAAAGTCATCAGAAGTCTTTCCTAGAGTGCAATTTTAACTTAAAAATGCTATAATACAGTGTTCTTTATCAATATGGGGACGTAAGGCTTTCGACAGAAGATTGCGTTTAGTTATCACAAACCGTTTGTTGATTCGTTACATCAACACACAACTTAAGTGTAGAAAACAAGATTGTCGCCTTTGTAAATGATTTAGGTAATAAAGTGAGAGCAGCTTTTGCAGCTCCTGCTTATGCCTTTAATTTTGCATAAGGTCCAACTAATTTTTTAAGTTGGTATCTATTTTTCTTGTCCCTGGTCGGGAGTTATAGATAGTCGTTATCAGGGTACGGTTGGTTATTTAATCGATAGGGTAACTGGCTTAGATATATAATCGAGGAGGTATTTCTTTTTGTTAACCTTTTTAGAAATATCTTACTATACAAGGTTAACTATGTTTGTACATGGTGCTAAACAAAGCTTTTGGACATGGGTTCAATTCCCATCGTCTCCACCATCCCGCTAATTTATAGTGTAGGAGAGTTTGTTTTACAAACTTAGTAAAAAGATAAAGAAAAATCCAGATGAACAGCGATATTGAAAATTTACAGCAAGAGAACCCCTTATTTAATACTCCACATCTCATATTTGATGAGAAAGAAAGGCAGGAAGCTAGAGAGAAAGTTTTGAGTTTAGGAGGAAGTAAATCAGAAGGAGAGGAAAGGTATGAAGTAATAGAGTTAGTTATTCAAAATGGCTTGTATGAGTACTATCCAAGTATTCCAGAACTATCTAGTTTAAGAGAAATTAATAGAATATTTAACCATATCTCCTTAAAAGAAGAAACACCAGAAGAGTACAGTAAAAAGAATATCGAACTTAGACGATTTTATTGGAAGCATGTTCTATATCCTGAGGTGGTAAGACAGATCTGTAATGAGGAAATATTAAAAAAAGATAGAGATATTGGATGGATATGGATAAGTATACAACTCCCTTTTAATCCGAGTGATATTGAAGGGCAACAAAGATTAGGATATCTTGCAGATTTAATCAGGTATTACAAAAGCAGTGAGAAAGAAAATCAAAGAGAGGAGATAAAAAATTTTTTAGCTAGGCAGGTGGGAGATTACCCTGTCCCGTTAACTTAATAGTAGAGGGTAAAACTATCTCACACTCATACTTTCCAGTATTTTATCCAAAATCACTAATTCTTCTGTTATAGCATTTTCATTGATAGTATAAAAATACGTATCAACTTCAGTATTTTCCTTTACTATTGTGAAAGAAAGCAAAGGAAGAGAAATAGCAACTGTCTGACAGGGAGAATCAAAACCTTCAGTATCTACATTAGTATCGTAGAAAAGATAATTATCTACTCTTCTGAAATATCTTCCAAGCCAAGTAAATTCGGTATAGGGGATATCAGAATAATCAATTATTTCTGTTTCTGAATCCATCTCATTACTCATTGTTTGTATTTCTGCAATATACTCAGAGTTGGTATCTGAGAAGACATATAGTTTAGGACATTCTACAAATCCGACTCCCCATGCTGCTTCTAATTCTAATATCTGTTTCTCATTAGAAAGAATTTCTAAGCCTGTTAAACCTCTGTATGAAGTGTAGCTAGGTAGCATATCTGATCCCTCTCCATCAAAATGTTCTACAATGCTCCAACCATCTGGAAGTATTGCTTCTATAATTTCTCCTTCATATACATTTAAGGTAAGGTCTCCATTGTCACTTGTAAAAAGATCTTCTTCCTCTCTTTCTGTTTTACTTTCTTCTTTCTTGACATTCAATATGTTATCCAAATTGATATGTCCGTTTTTGTAAGCGATATATCCAAGTAAAACAATTGTTATTAAAGCTAAGCAGATATTTAAGAAAACAATCCAAAAATCTTTTCTTTTCTCTTTTTTCATATATCTCTAATATATTAATTTAAATCTTCTATCATACTTTCCTGACTACAAACTATATCTGTGCAGGTAAGTTCTCCATGACTACAGATACAAACATTGCATCCATCTTGCATGGTAAATTTTTCTCCATGAGCATATGCCCATCCTCTGTACTCACAGCGAGGAATTTCTGTATTTGGTTTAAAATCTGTGGAAAAGATGATGTAACTAACCAGACCAACAACAATCGTACCTAAGGTAATACTTAATCCTAAAAGGAAAGAGCCTTCCTTTTTTTTCTCTTCTTCCATTGAACTTAGTATATATTATTTTTTAATATAATGGAATTAGGTTTATCTTGTTTTTAATCAATACACATTGACACGTTCTTTCTTTAAAGATATATTGTGCGGCTATGCATAATGACTGTAAAAAATATTGTAAAGAGTGTGTAAAAATTAAAGAGATATCTAATCTTTTAAGGGTACTTGGAGAGCCTAATAGGTTGAGGGTGGTATGTTATCTTTTAGAAGGTAGCAAGAGTGCAGGGGATATTGGTAAGAGTTTAGATATACCTCATAATTTAGTTTCTTTTCATTTAAGGTCTCTTTTTGAGAAAGGATTTTTAACAAGGAAAAAGAAAGGAAGCAGAATATATTACAGTATTAAACCAGGTAAAAGGGGTGTGATTGAGTCTGTTATTGGTTTGTTTGAGTAATAGAGGAATTTAAAAATATCGAGCAGGCCTCTCTCTACAGTACACTATAAGTTAGCGGGACGGAGAGGGAGGGATTCGAACCCTCGGTAGGCCGTTAGACCTACGACTCGTTAGCAGTGAGTTCCTTTCGACCACTCAGGCACCTCTCCAATTACCCTCTCATTATACTTCATTCCAATTATCTATGCTAGAATAGACCATGTACATAGGAGCACATGTCTCCTCTTCAGGAGGCATTCAAAACTCGATAAAGAATGGTGAAAAGTATCAGATAAATACCATACAAATGATGCCTACTGCACCTATGAGATGGGTAACCAAACCGATAGGAGATGAAGAGATAGATAATTTTGTTAATGAATTGGAAAACTCCAATATTAAAAAGATATTAATACATGGAATATATCTAACGAACCTAGCAAGAGAAGACAAACAGCTTTTTCATTTAGGTAAAATGGGTTTAGTAGTATATCTAGACTTTGCAGAAAGAGTAACAAAAGAAATAGAGAAGAGGAAAATAGATAGTGAAATATTAGGAATATGCTTCCATCCAGGATCTCAAAAAGAGCTATCATATAAGGAAAGCATTAAAAGAATATCAACAGGAATGCAGTGGGTACTAGATGAGGCAAGAGGAAAACAGAAACTTCTAATCGAAACAACAGCGGGAACAGGAACTAATTTAGGAAGGAGTTTTGAAGAGTTAAAAAAGATGAGAGACGGAGTTAAAGATAAAGAACGAGTAGGATTTGTGGTAGATACTCAGCATACATATGCAGCTGGATATGACTGGGTTAATGATTTAGAAGGAGTAATATCTCAAATGGAAAAAACATTAGGATTGGAGAATGTAAAAAGTATTCACCTAAATGATTCTAAAATGGATTGTGGTTCTAACAAGGACAGACATGCCGACTTGGGAGAAGGGAAGTTGGGAGAAGAGATAATTAAAAAGATATTAAAACATCCTAAACTTAAAAACATACCTTTCATACTTGAAACACCTGCTCTTAAATCATCTGCTACAATGGGAGTGGAGATAGAAAAGTTAAAAGAGTTAGCTAAATAATTTAATTGAAGAGAAGTAATGAACAAGGAATTTAAAAAGAAAGCAGAAAAATTACTACAAAAATTACCTAATGCAAAGATATTAATAGGGCTGGCAGTATCAATAATATTGGCGACTATAATATATCTTTCAATATTATTTTTACTTTCTAACTAGTGTCTGATTTCAAACTTAATGAAAACCAGCAGAAAGCTGTAAATTACAAAGAGGGAGACCTTCTAATTATAGCTGGGGCAGGTACAGGAAAAACCGCAGTATTAACACAGAGGATAATATCTTTAATTAAAGATAATTTTGCTAAGCCATCAGAAATAGTAGCACTTACATTTACTGAAAAAGCCGCACAAGAGATGCAGGAGAGAGTAGATATTGAAATGGAGTATGGATATGAAGAACCATTGATATCTACCTTTCATTCATTCTGTGACAAGATACTAAGAGAGGATGGGTATAATATTGGTTTGGATGGAGGCTATACTTTGATGAGTTCTGCTCAATCATATATTTTTCTTAGAAGACATCTTTACGATCTTCCTCTTAAGACTCTCAAACCGAGAGGAAATCCGACTAAATTTCTAAATGATCTACTTAGTCACTTCTCAAGATTACAAGATGAAGATGTATCTCCTCAAGAGTATTTAGAGTATGCAAGTACCTTACCTCAAAAAAATAAGGAAGAAAAAGAAGAGAAAGAAAGAGTTATTGAATTAGCAAATACATACAAAAAATATTCTGAGTTAAAACTTGAAAATTCTAAACTAGATTTTGGTGATTTGATAATACTAACAATTAAGCTATTTAGAGAAAGAGAGAATATTCTTTCCAAGTACAGAGATAGGTTTAAGTATATATTGGTAGATGAATTTCAGGATACAAACTATACACAGAATGTTCTTGTAAACATATTGGTTTTAGGAAATGGTAAAAAGAGAGGAAATGGTCCTCAGCTAACTGTTGTAGGAGATGATGATCAAGCAATTTACAAATTTAGAGGAGCAGCAATTTCGAATATTTTACAATTTAAAGAAACATATCCCAAGGCAGAAGAGATTGTCTTGATAGAAAACTATCGTTCAAGGCAAGAGATTCTTGATTCTGCATACACCTTAATTAAAAACAATGACCCTCATAGATTAGAAGTAACAGAGGGTATAGACAAAAGGTTAATTGCAAGAAGAAGATTTAAAAAAGATAGTCAAAGTGTAAAACTAATTGTTGGGAATAATGATTTAAATGAGGCAGAGAAAGTAGCAGATCAGATTTTAGAACTAACGGGATATACAGATTATGTAATTGAGGATTCAGAAGGGCAGGTTTTTGATGAAAAAGGTCAATCTAGTTTTGTTAGTGAGAAAAAGGGAGATTATAAATTTTCAGATATAGCTATATTTGTTAGAGCAAATGCACATGCAGATATGTTCATACAAGCTTTAAGAAATAGAGGAATTCCTTACAAGATTGGTGGGTCCAGAGGGTTGTATTTTAGGCCAGAAATTAAAAATTTGGTGGCATTTCTAAGAGTGCTTGTAGATTACTCTGATGAGATATCAATGTACAGATTACTGTCTATGCCAATATGGAATCTAAATGCTAGAGAGTATGTTGATGTTGTAAAGGAGGCTAGATTTAAAAAGATAACTCTCTTAGAACAGTTAGAGGAACTCTGGAATGTTAAATTAGGAGATGAAGGAAATAGTGAGAGCTCATTTAAGGAGGTTGGTAATTCTGATTTAAAAAACATCTTCTCTCCAAAGGCTATTGCAGGTATTGGTTCATTCCTTCTTTTAATGGATTCATCTATTAAGAAGGTAAAGGATGGACGTGCAGTATCTGATATCCTTTATGACTTCATTACACAAAGTTCTTACATAGATAGTTTCTTGGAAAAAGAGGAGACAGAGGGTGTATTTGCGGTTTCAAATATTCATAAGTTTCTCGAACTTTTGAAACAGTATGAGAAAGATAATCCGGAATCAAATGTTTATGAATACGTTGATTACTTAAATTACAGTATTGAAATAGGGGAGTCTCCTTTGGTTGATCAGACAGATTTAGACAATCTAAATGCAATCAATATTATGACAGTACACGGCTCTAAAGGTTTAGAATTTCCTGTAGTTTTCTTAGTTAATTTGGTTGCACAAAGGTTTCCATCCGTTGGTAGATCTGATAGCATCCCAATCCCTGATGAGTTAATTAAAGAAACATTACCTAAAGAATTGGGTGAGAAAGAGTCTCACATTCAAGAAGAAAGGAGACTTTTCTATGTAGGAGCTACAAGGGCAATGGAGAAACTTTTTCTTTCAGCTGCCTATTACTATGGAGATGCAAAGAGAAAAAAGAAGCCGAGTTTGTTTCTTAATGAAATATTAGATAGAAGAGTTGATGAAGAGTTTAGAGATGTAAAAGAAGATGCTCTCTTAAACAAAGGATTTGATGTAGGGGTCTTGGGAGATGAGGATTTAGACCCTCTTCTTTCAGATGCTTCAAAAGAGTATTTGCTGAAAAGATTTAGCTATTCTCAGTTGAATATTTATGAAACCTGCCCAAGAAAATATGAGTATGCGTATGTACTTAAAGTGCCTCAAAAACCTAGTGCAGCACTGTCATTTGGGATTACAATTCATAATACTCTTAGAGATTTCTACACATTGGTTAAAAGATCCCAAACAGGATTGGTAGGTATTACAGATATTCCTGAAAAGGAAGATTTGATTGATATGTATCTTAAAAACTGGGTAGGAGTTGGGTATGAGAGCAGTAAGCATGAGGAGTTAAGAAAAAAGGAGGGTATGAATATACTTAAGAATTACTATGAAAAAACTTTTGATGAGAAAGAAAGTCCGCTAAGAATAGAGGAGGGTTTTACAGTTTATCTAGGAGATGTAGTCTTTGTAGGCAAGATAGATAGAATAGATTTGGAGAAGAAAAGAAAGGATGTTACAGAGGTATCTATTATTGATTTTAAGACAGGTAAAGAGAAAGATGAAAAAGGTATAAAAGATGATATGCAATTACCTTTGTATGCTTTGTTTGCAGAAGAGAAACTAGGGTACAGAGTTGTCAAAGCAAAATATGTGTATGTAGAGAGCGGTACAGAGCTTGAGGTAGATGTATCTAAGGAGAGAAAAGAGCTAGCAAAGGAGAAATTGTTAAAGGCTATTGAGGAGATTAAAAAAGGTAATTTTAAAGCTACTCCAGGATATGTCTGTAGATTTTGTGATTATGCTTCTATATGTGAATATGCAGAAGTGTAGTTGATGTTGTATAATTTGTCTTATGAATATTATTTATAGAATTCACAGTCTCTTTGTTAATTCTGTTTATGCATCCAGTTTGGGTACAGAACTCTCTGAACAATTGGAAGGTCTTACAAAGGTAGAGGATAAGGTACAGGAGGAGTGGATTGTAGAAAAGCTTGTTCAAATAGCAGTACCTTTAGCAGTAATATGTGTGATTGTCTTAATTATATATGCAGCATACCTTCTTACCTCAAGTCAAGGAAATCCAGATAAG
>JBAYOB010000007.1:0-35119 GCA_041678505.1 Candidatus Dojkabacteria bacterium
CTGTATACTCTCTGGGTATTTCTCGGATAATTTTAATAACTCATGGTAGTGAGTTGCAAAAAGTGTTCTTGCTTTAACCTCCTTTATCAAATACTCAGAGAGAGCCCAAGCAATACTTACAACATCATATGTGCTAGTTCCTCTCCCTATCTCATCTAAGACTATTAAACTGTACTTTGTTGCATTATTAATTATATTAGCAGCCTCATCCATCTCCACCATAAAAGTACTTCTTCCCCTAGAAAGATCATCTGATGCTCCAACTCTTGTAAATATTCTATCCACTAAGGATATTGTAGCTTTCTTTGCTGGAACAAAAGAACCTATCTGTGCCATCAACACTATAGTCGCAACCTGCCTAATATATGTGGATTTCCCTGACATATTAGGACCTGTTAATATCACCATATTGCTATCTGTCATATTAAGTTCTGTATCATTCGAGATAAACTCCTCCTGTGATATTTTTTCTATTATTGGATGTCTTCCTTTTTCTATATGCAATATTCCATTTTCTTCTCCCATATCAAATATCTCAGGTTTTACATAATTGTTTTTCTTTGCTAAAAGAGCAAAACTAGAAAGCACATCTATTTTAGATACTACTGAAGAGAGTACTTGAAGTTTTTCTAAATCAGGTAAAAATGAGTCTCTAAAATCAGTAAACAATTCATACTCTAACTGACAGACTTTCTCCTGAGCATTTAATATGATGTTTTCTTTCTCTTTTAATTCCTCTGTTATATATCGTTCAGAATTTACGAGGGTCTGCTTTCTAATATACCTCTCTGGTACTTTATCTTGATGCGTCTTCGTTACCTCTATGTAATATCCAAATACTTTATTAAAGGAAACTTTTAATGAAGAGATTCCTGTTCTTTTTTTCTCTTCTAATTCAAACTCTTTTATCCAACTTTTATTATCACTGGATAATTCTCTTAATTCATCAACCTCTTTGTTATATCCTTCCCTAATTATCCCTCCTTCCATTATTGTAGTAGGAGGATCTTCGATTACCGTTTTGGATATTTTATCTATAATATTCTTTAGAAACTTCCTATTTATCTCTTTGTATTTTACACCTATCTCTTTTTCTAATATCTCTAATATCTCCAATGAAGAGAGTAGGGATAGTTCTAAAGCTTTCATATCTCTTGCATTTACTCTATTCAAACCTATCTTTCCCACAATTCTTTCGATATCATTAATATCATCTAATTTCTCCAAAATTAAATTCATACAACTCTGATTTTTATGGAGTTTCTCGACAAAGTCTAATCTCTCTTCTATATCCTTTCTTTCTATTAAAGGTTTTAACAACCAAGAGTAGAGCATTCTTTTTCCCATGGGTGTTTTGGTTTTATCAATAATTCCAAAGAGTGAATACTCTATATCTCCTGTATAGAGATTTGATACTATTTCAAGATTTCTAATGGTAGAGCTATCTAACACCATCGTTTTGTTTAAATTAACTCTGTTAGGTTTCTGAACATGCTTAGGATCCATCAGCTGTGTCTCCTCTATATATTCAACTATCATTGCCACTGATATCAGATCTACAGAATCGCTTTCAATGCCAATAGCATTACTGTTTTTAATATCAAAGAATTTTTTAATAATCTCTAATGAATACTCTCTGTTCTTTAATCCTTTCTGTACAAACTGAACAGGGATACTATCAATATCTACCTCTTCATCTCCTTCTAATAGTAATATCTCAACAGGGGTATACGTTGAAATAACATCCTTTACAAAGTTCTTGCTATTCTGACTACTCATTAAGAGAAACTTACCTGTAGAGAGATCACAAAGAGATATGCTACTGTTTTTCTTCTCCGTATATATTGAACAAAGATAGGAGTCTTTAATATCACTTGCCTGCTCTCCATCTAATGTCCCTGGTGTGACTATCCTTGTAACACCTCTTTTTACAATACCTTTAGAGAACTTAGGATCTTCTAATTGATCTACTACTACCACACACTGCCCAGCTTTTATTAGTTTAGGTAGATACTGATCAATCGCTTTGTGAGGAAAACCTGCAAGTAGGGTAGCATCCTTTTTCCTATCTCTTTTAGTTAATGTGATATTCAAAATCTTAGATGCTGTTTTAGCATCTTCTCCAAATGTTTCAAAAAAATCTCCCATTCTAAAGAGCACTATTTTATCTGGGTACTGTCTTTTGAAACCCAAATATTGTTTCATCATAGGTGTCTCGCTCATTGAAAAAGTATATCATGAAAAAACTTTTTTGTACTACAGGTTACTTACCTAGAATTAGCTTACCTTCTTCTTCTGATACTACCTTTCTTGTTTCTGCAATATCCTCTGCATATACTGATACTCCATACACTCCTGCCTGTACACAGTATTTAAGTAATGGCTTACTGTTCTCAATAATTACGATTATATTCTCAGTTTTAGTATTAATTCCCTCAAGCACATTATCTAGGACTTTAAATACATTGTTTTTTGTCATATCGTATTTAGCATCTCTATCGTCAAAATCAAAACCTTGCATCTGTCTCACTATTCTAGGCATATTTAAGATTAAACCATCTACTTTACTAGCTACAATTTCATCGGTTAATATTATCTCTGTAGGATTATCTAATATCGGATATATTTTAAATGTAGACGTCCTTCTTAACTTCTCACCAGATAGCTGTTTCTTAAATTCTTTCATAACATCGCCATTCATGGGAGAGTGTAACCCTATGGAAACATTTCTTTTCTTGTAAACATTCCTTACTCTTTTTACTATTTTTACAACTCTTTTAAGCATTGGAAGATTATTAATGTAATGAGCTGCTCCATACATATTATCTGAGAGAGATTCATCTTCATAAGTTTTCCCTTTAGTCAAAGCTCTAAAATCCTTAACTTTTTGTGATCCAATTGAAAGAATGACTTCGTTACCCTGTGCTAGCTCTGTATATCTTAAAATCTTTTCTGATATCTCCTTAGAATATTCTACAAATGTCTTATCTTCCACATAGGCCATGATATGTCGGCCATTCTCTATCATTATCTTATCCATATCTACATATACAATCCCATGTGAATTACCTACAAAATTGAAAAGTTCCTTTGGTTTTAGATTTGTCATACTAAAAACTTTAGTAGCGGTTGGGGGTAGGGTAGAGTCTTTAGGAGGAATTTTTTCTTCCACAGATTTTTGCTCTTCCTCTTTTTCCTCTGATACAACTCCTACTAGTTCTTCCTTACTGTATGCCTCAACAACAGGATGTATATCTTCTTTGTTTTTCTTTTCCTCAGCTCTATAAACCGTTCCTGAATTTCCATCTATTCTTACCACATCTCCATTCTTTAATACTTCTGACGCTGTACCAGTACCAACTATTGCTGGGATACCAAACTCTCTACAAAGAATTGCTGTATCACTAGTAATACCACCCGTATCCATAATTACACCTCCCGAAGCTATTATCATAGATTCCATCTCAGAAGAGAATCTTTTGATAAGGAGAATATCTTCTTTTGTAAACTTCTTGTCTACTGGTGAGTCTACGACAGTTACTCTTCCTACGGTAGTACCAAAACTAGCTCCGATACCAGATACAATATGGTCTTCTTGGGTGGTCTCTTTAGGCTCTTCATGTGTTTCTTTTTTTGCAGAAAGTATCAATTTTTCCAGCTTTCTCGCTGATTCATCTTTACTGCTTCTTTTTACCATTTTCTTAGCATCCGAGACAGCCTGTGATACAAGCATCCTTTCTCCTTTATATTTCTCAACAAAACCTTTTACTAACTCTCTAAGCGTTTTAACAGCAACATCTGCTCCAAGAGAAGTAGTAGTATCATATACAGCAGAATCATAGAGAGGTTTGTTCTGAAGAATCCAAAATTTACCTCCTGAAAGAACCCACTCTAAATTCTGTATTAATCTTGATTTATTTTCTACAATTAAAGCTATCTTAGCTATTTCTTCCATATCCTTATCCGAAAGCTTCTGCCTATGACTCCAATTGCTTGATATCTTTATCCTTTCTACATTACCTCTTCTTGTACTAGAGCCCATGGTTCTTACTTTCATCCACTCCTGTGGTGAGATGTGTTTTTCTACTACAGTTAAATCTTTCTTGTTAAGAACATATGAATCAGGAGTAATCTCTCCTAAGGAGATTACGTCTCCCAAACCAAATACTGCCTCTACACTCAACTTACTAGAATCCTGAGTAATTGGGTCAGTTGTAAATACAACTCCAGATATCTCTGACTGGACCATTTTCTGAACTACAACAGCCATTTTAACATCAGTTAAATTTACTCTCATTTTAGAAGCATATGCTACAACATCATCACAAAACATAGATGCATAGACCCTTTTGATTGCAGATTTTAATTGGTCAAACTTTCTAACATTAAGCTCAGTAGAGAAAACTCCTGTAAAAGAAACTTTCTCATTTTCTGGGAAAACTACAGAAGATCTCACAGAAACCCAAGCATCTGTAAAACCTGAGAGCCTAGTATATGCACTAAGTATTTCCTCCTCTACTTCTTTTGAAAATTCTCCTTTCTGTAAAACTGCTTCTACCTCTTCTGTCTCTGGATTTCTTCCTTTTGCCAAAAGTTTTTTCTGCTCAGACTCTAGAGTAGCAAAACACAGATCTACAAAAACATCACTTGATATCACAAAAAACTCTGGGACTGGAACATCCATATCTTTTAACTGGAAAAGACTTAAACCTTTTCTACCCACTTTGTTTTCATTTAGATCTTTTGTTGAGTAATCTTCAAAAAAGAAGAGTGAATCCTTTTTTGTGGCAGTATCTTGCATTTTAAATAGGACAGTAAAAAATTTATCTTTTCGTACTAAACAATACCTTTCGCCTCAAGTTTTTGCAAGTCTATATAAAATTCATAGACTATTTTAAATATTAACATTAAAGGTACAGCCATAAAGGCACCTACAAAACCAAAGAATGTTAAAAATATTATTACTCCTAATAGTACAATAATGGGTTTAAGTCCAACTGCATTTCCCATTAGCTTAGGTATGATTAAATTGTTTTGAATCTGTTGATATATCATAAAACAAATAAGGAGAATTACAGCTTTAACAGGACCAACTGTTAGTAAGGCTACAACAGACATTGCTATACCTGACAATGTACTGCCTAGACTAGGGATTACATCTACAAATCCTGAGAATATAGCTAATGGGAGAGCAAAGGGGACACCTAATATACTTAAAAGGATACCTGTGTATGCTGCAGTTATAGAGCTAATCATAGCTTGACCTAAGACCCAACTGCCTAGCTTCTTCTCTATATCAGAAACTAATTTCCCAACCCTTTGTCGTTTTTCATCTGATACTATCCTAATCAGAAGAATATCTGCAAAAGAGTCATATTCAGATACTAAATATATTGAAAATATAACGGAGGTAACTAGGAATACTCCCCAACTAAAGAATTCTAAAACAAAAGAAGCTACGTTTTTTACATTTGTAGCGACAGAGAAATCTTTCAACATCTCACCTACATATTGGGTAACTGTATCAAAATCTACCGAATATCCTAATATTTTAAAATCTTCTATTGAGTCTAAGGCCGTAGTGATCCAATTAGGAATCATAACTACAAGTCCAGATAATTGATTAAGAAATGGTGCAAAAACTAATACTAATCCTGTAGATACTATCAAAAAAGTTGAGAGGTATGCTAAAGCTATTGAAAGACCTTTTGACAATCTTTTTTTTCTTAACCAATTAACAATAGGGCGGATAGCAGACATAATAACAAAACCAAAGAAAAGGAAGAGTATAATGGTAATTAACTGTTTTGCAAAAAATATAAAGGCTAAAATCAGTAGTATGAAAAACATCAGCTTCCCTGAAAAATCTATTGTAAGTTTTTCTTTTTTCTGATTTTGCACCTCACTACCTTTAACTGAGTATACTTTAGGCATATATTGAAACATAAAGTTATATGCTTATTATATCAACTAACTTTCTACTTGGATATACGTAAGAGTATTCTTAGTACAAATCTTGTATTTAAATTTCCTTACTCTCTACCTTTATATTTTACCAATACAAACATAGAGCTAAACATAAGGGCTGCTAAAGCAATTATTCCAAACAGTACCATTAAATTATTCTCCTTAATTACTTTCATTGCCGCCTCTAGCTCTCCAGATGCAACTGGAAGTTCATCAAATACTGCATTACCATCTACATCACTTTCCATAGAATAGATGACTTTTACTTTCTCCTCTATCTCTATAATATTTCCTGCTTCATCTGCTATTTCTAGAGTAAATATGTTAGGACCATCATCCTCCAATACAATGCCCTCTATTTTAAAGTTTCCTTGTTCATCACAGTTGCCAACATATTTATCTGTTCCTCTTCTTAATGTAGCTTCACAGTTAGGTTCTACCATACCTACTACTGTAAATGTCTCTGTTCCTACCTCAACAGGATACTGCAAATCAACCAACTCTGGTGGTGTCCAATCAACTTCTATGATTCTCATATCAGATTGAGATGATATATATCTTTTGGGAAAACCCTTTACACCTGCGACAGAAACAGCATATTTCCCTTCCTGCTCAACAGAGTATAGATATTCAAATGTAAAATCATCTGCTACTTTTACTCTAGCAACTTCATCATTATCTACGTACACAAAAACCTGATCAAAATCAGTAGCTGTACCTCTAATCGTTATTTCTTCCGCACTAGTTAACATTTCTGTACCTGCTAAAGAGGGTAAATCTAGAGTCTCATCTAATTCAGGGGTCTTGTTAAATTTAATAAAGGAAAAGATTCCGTATGATATTAATAGTATTCCTAAAAATATGAACATTCCACCAACTACCCTTGATAATTTTTCTTGATCCTTGGGCTCCTTTATCTCGACTTTTTTTACCATACTTTCTTTTTTCAATTTCTTAGTACTATCCTTCTTAACAGTTTTGTTCTTTTTCTTAGCCACTTTAACCTATATTAAAATTTATATACTTTCTGATTTAGGATAATATAATTTTTCAAATAATGCAACTATTGCCAAAAAGATGTAAAATGGCAAGGTAATATGAGAAAGACAACAAAAATAGCAATAACACTTTTCTTAATACTATTAATACTAAGTCCTGTTTTTTTCTTCCTAATATATCCTAACTATAATGATATCCTTACAGCTTTAAACTCATTAAACTTTCAAGCACTATCCAAAGAAACAACGATATCCATCTTAACTCAAATATCTCCTAGTAAAGAGAACTATGAAGAGCGTGTTCTAGGATATACATCAATAGAGGAATCTCTTAAAAATCACGAAATTACCCTAGAAGAAAAAATATTAGAGGATATAGACACAGTATTAAAAATAGAAAGATTAAATATTGAAGGAAGGATATTACAAGGGGAATCATCATTAAGAATGGATGAAGGATTTTGGCATTTTCCGATATCTCCATTCCCTGGGCAGAAAGGAAATGTTGTTGTAATAGGCCATAGGTTTATGGAGTTGCCTCCTAGTAAAAATACTTTCTTTAACTTAGATCAAACAAGAGTAGGGGAGAGAATAGTAATAACAGATGATTACGGAGAATATACGTATATTGTAACAGATATAATAGAGAACGAACCAAATGATATGAGTGCAATAAAAGAAAGTAATGATTTTAGGTTAACATTGATAACCTGTACTCCACTATGGACATCCGAGAAACGCTTACTGATAATTGGAAAACTAGACAAACTATACAAAAAAGTGTAGACTTTGGCGCATTATTTAAATAGTAAGAATATATTTCATGTCCGACTTTTATACTAAAAAAAACATAACAAAAGATACCGTAGAGTTTAAAATAACCATTCCTCAAGAAGAATTTAGGAAAGAGTATCAAAAACTGTTAGGAGAAGAATTAACTAAGACCGACATTAAAGGCTTCAGAAAAGGGAAAGTACCATCAGATATGGTTGAACCACAGGTAGGTGGAACTTTAAAAATGCAAGCTTTTGAGAAATTAATCCCAAAAGTAATTATAGAAGCCATAGAGAAGGAAGATATCCAACCAATAGCACCTCCCGAATACAAAGATTTCCCTAATTTAGAAGAACAGAAAGATTTAGAATTTACTGTAAATATTACTGTTATGCCTGAGTTTAAAATAGGAGATCTTAAAAAAATCAAACTTGAGAAGGAGAAAGTTACCATTAAGAAAGAAGAGATAGATCAGGCATTAGAAAACATTAGAGATAATCAACAGACCAAGGAGAAAGAAATAAATGAGAAATGGGCAAAGGAGATTATTAAACTTCTGAAACTTGAGAATGATGTTAAAAACTTAGATGAGTTAAAGAATCACTTAAAAGATGCTCTTAAGAAACAGAAAGAGCATATGTTAAGACATAAATTAGAAGATGATGCATTAAAACAAGCTATTGATATTTCAAATATTGAAATCCCCCAACCTGCTATTCAGTTTGAAGCTGAAGAAAGAGAAAGAGCCTTCATAACTGATATGCAAAAAAGAGGAACAGATATAGATCAGTTTCTTAAATCCAGTAACATCACTATTGATAAAATGAGAGAGCTATGGCTTGCAGATGCAAAGCAAGCTCTTGAAACAGATGTCTTCCTTAAGACATATATTAAAGAGAAAGATTTAAAGATTACAGATGAAGAACTTAATAGTAGAGTAGAGGAAATTAAAAAAGGTGCTCCTGATGATACAGATTTCACAATATTTGAAAATGAGCAGTGGAAGGAATATATAAAAGGGATTGAATTGAAAGAAAAAGCATTTCAATTATTTATGAATGAAGTACTAAAAGAAAAAGAGGAAGTAAAAAAGACTGAGGAAAAATAACTTTATCTATTCTTTACTATGATTTTAATACCTACTGTTATTGAAAAAGAGAGAGGAGGAGAGAGAGCATATGATATATACTCTAGACTCCTTAAGGATAGGATCGTATTTGTTAGTGGACAGATAAGAACTGATATGGCAAATACTGTAATCGCTCAATTACTGTTTTTGGAGAAAGAGAATTCTGAAGAAGATATTCAGATGTTTATCAATTCATATGGAGGAGAGGTAACTGCTGGTATGGCTATTTTAGATACTATGAATTATATTAAATGTGATATTTCTACTATAGCTGTAGGATTAGCAGCTTCTATGGGAACAGTACTTTTAGCAAATGGGACTAAAGGTAAAAGGTTTGCCCTCCCTCACAGTAAGATTCACATCCACCAACCTCTTGGAGGCGTTACTGGTCAAGCTAGTGATATTGCAATAGAGGCAGAGGAAATTATTAAAACAAGAGAATCTCTGTACAAGATTCTTTCTAAGAGAAGTGGAAAATCTGTATCACAAATAGAAAAAGATGCAGATAGGGACAAATATTTTACTGCGAAAGAAGCACAAACATACGGTCTTATTGATAAGGTAATAAGAAAGAGATAATAAATTTTATAATACTCCAGATATGGAAAGCTATTTTAAATATGATGACTCTACCGAAATAAACAAAGAGATTGTCGAAGTACCGTACCAAACAATATTAACTGCTATAAATCAGGTATATTTCAATGCAGATGAATGGGATCTTTATGAAGAAGAAATAGAAAGTACTGTTACCCCTAAAGAGATAGATTCTTTCATGTTACAACTCAATTACCAAAAATTTTTAGGTGTCAAATCACTAAGAATAGACTCTGCTAAATTTACAGATAGAGATGATATCAAAGAAATACATGAATATGTAAATGTTAACCTAAAACAAGAAACTCCTTCTCAAAAAGTATATTTTATAAGTGGCTCTATAAACAGCATAGTATTAATTCCTGTCAAAAAAGATAAAGATCATTTATCCATATTCTCTCAAGTTCTACATATGGCTCCACAACTTATCAGAGATGCAGAACAGAATATCAAAGGACATAATATCAAGAATTTGAGCTTTGTTAATCCAAAAGATCTTAAACCTAGAAAAAAGCAAAACTATTAGTATTCAACTATACTATCCTGTACAAACTCTTCTATTCTTTTAACAGTTTCATCTTTGTCTTTCATACTACTAGCCGCTGTATATACGGTAATATCAAATATCTCTTCATTAGTTGTTTCTAACCAATATCCATTTTTTGCCAAATATATTATTAGTGCAAATATAGCCATCCTTTTATTCCCATCTTCGAAAGGATGATTTTTAATACAGAAGTAATACAACATAGATGCTTTAGATACTAAAGTAGGGTAGAGATCCTGTCCTCCTATCTGTTGAAATGGCTGTACTATTGAACTTTCTAATTTACCTAAGTTTCTTACCTCATATGCAGAGCTATTATCATACTGCTCCTCTTTCATATATCTACTAAACAGTTTTGCTATATATTCTAACTCTTCCTTACTGATATCCATGTTAAGCATGTTGTAATTTTATTACAGTTTCACTGTACTCATCCATTGTCCTATCAAAGACTTCCTTAAGGAATTTCTTTTTTTCTTTTGATAGTTCTTTTTTCTTCATAGCAAAATTATTATATACAGGTTGAAAAAGGTTTGTAAAGGAAATATAATTCTTACTGCTATATAGGGGTGATTAGCTCAGCTGGCTAGAGCATCACATTGACATTGTGAAGGTCACAGGTTCAAGTCCTGTATCACCCACCATTCCCTCGAACAAATAGTATAATAAAGCATAAATTATTATCCTTTATAACCTATGTTCTTTACTCACTTTACTAATAACAAGAAATCATACGAGATAACTTTAGTAATTAAGGCTTTTAAACCAGTATCCAAAAAAGACAAAGAAAGGTTAAACAAAATCGCTCTTCTAATAGGTTCTCTAGGCTATAAGGAAGATATTACAGAGAAAGAATACAGGTTTAATAATGACAGAGAAGAAGATGATTTGTTGCTAGATATAGAAGATCATTCAACAAAGGAATAGAATCAACATAACATTATCATGTCCTAGTCCTATGTACTTTTTCTCTTTTAGAATGCTGTTTTAAGTGCTTTGAATAGTAATCTCTAACTTTATCAATATACCTATCTCCATTAACTTTAAACTTTTCAAATAAGACCGTGTAGTAATCCAATGGGATATCAGTAGGTTTAGAGTAGTTATTTCTCTTAATATATTCATTAATATATCTTAACTGTTTGTATGTAAAAATCTTTTTAAAAGTATCTCCCACGAAACTATTCCTCTGATTAAAGACATATGTTACAAAATCTCTGTACAATACATAATCCTTCTTATCAACATCTTTTTTCTTAATACAGAGTAAAACAATATCTACCTTGGGTATTGGATTGAAATCTTTTCTTCTGAATTCTTCTATAATATTACTTTCAAACATAAATGATAATATTGTAGCTATTTGCGTATTATTAGGCTTCCCTATATATCTCTGTGCTGATTCCTTTTGTACAAAAAGAAAAGCCTCTCTGAGACCTGAATCTACATCCGTTATTTTATTAACAATATCCGATGTAATGAAGAAAGGGATATTAGCAAATATCTTAAAATCTTTTTTAGGTAATTCTGTATTTAAGAAATCTTTTTTTATTAGTAATATATTAGGATTATTCTGAAACTTGTCTTTTAACTGTTTAAAGTACCTATCATCTAATTCATAAGCTATTACTAACTTAGCATATTTAGATAATCCTTCCGTTATTACACCTGTTCCTGCACCGATATCAAGGACTGTATCATTAGAATCAATACCTGACACTTTGAAAAGTTTTTCTAAGTTTGTTTTATTTAGATAAAAATTCTGAGAATACTTAATATCTACCATAGAGAAATTATATCATCACTAGAAGTACTATCCATTAAGATTTTTCTTAATTCATTAGCACCATCAAATCCTTTAATATATGATTTAATATATTTCTTTTGAGTATTAAATGGCTTCTTACCTTCCCATGTTTTTTCAAAAAGTTTAAGATGTTTAATCAATACCTTAATTCTTTCTTCTTTATCAATCTGCAGCTTATTACTAAATACCCACGGATTAATCAGGACCTCTCGTGCGACCATAAAACCATCAACTCCATACTTCTTAACATACCGTTCTCCCTGTTGAATGCTTTTAATATCTCCATTACCAATTATTAATGTAGTAGGGGAGACCTTATCTCTTAATTTAACACATTTAGCTATCTCATCCCATTTAGCAGGAACAGCATATCCCTCTTTTGATATTCTCCCATGGATAGTTATCATATCTAAGTCTTGTCTTAACAAAAATCCAATCCAATCCTCAATATCCACTTTGTCATAACCTAACCTAGTCTTTACACTAACAGGTAACTCTCCTGCCCCTTGCTTTACTACAGATATTATTTCACTTACTAAGTCTCTTTCTTTTATTAATGCCGAACCACTTGTCTGTGAAAGTACATTTCTAACAGAGCAACCAATATTTATATCAATACCATCTGGTTTTAGTTTTTTCACATATCTTACAGTTTCTGTATAATGCTCTGGGGTATTTCCCCAAAGTTGTACTACTATTGGCTTTTCTTTTCTTGAAAATTTTACTCTATGAAGAAGTTTCTCTTTTCCTTCTGAGCAGAATCCTTCTACATTAAGAAACTCTGTAAAAAACAGATCTGGCCTACCTATTTCACACAGTACCTGTCTAAAAACTGAATCTGTAACCCCTTCCATAGGTGCCAATGCCGTTATATATCCCTTCTTTGACTTAATTTTTTCATAAATATTCATCGGTGTTAATTTTATCATATACGCTTTAATACTTGCATACAGAATCGTTTTAAAATAAACTTAATAAGTAGATTAAATCTGCCCAAAATGAAGAGTGAAAACAAATTAATTGATAATTCAGGACAGCAATTATTAAATGAAATAAAGGTTGATTCTTTTGCAACTATATTTTTCTTTAGTATTCAAGATTTCCTAAGATGGTGGTATATAAAGATGCCTGTTTGGCATTTAAGGCGATTATTGCGTCTAAGCATAGTTATAGATGATCAGTTCTCTATCTCTTTGCTAATTAAACACTTTTTTGTTCCTTGGCATAGAGATTATTCATTAATAGGGTATCTGTTTGGAATATTAATGAAAATTCTCTACTTACCTCTTGCCATTGCTCTCTATGTAATAAGTATGATTTCTTACATATTAATCTTTTTAATTTGGTTAATTTTACCTATTGCATCCCTACTATTTATTATAATATCTCTTTTTTAAAATGGCATTAGATTTAGAAACAAATAAAAAAACAGTTATTGGATACCATCAGAAAGATAAATCTAAGTTCGGTATGATTGAGAAAAGTTTTCCTGTTTTTGAAAAGGATGGAGAGTCTGTATTTGTTTTAACTAGAGATCACTTTTTTAGTATATCTGTATCTCAAATTAAAGCCCTTTTAACAAATTTCCTGCGATACAAGAAATTTAATGATATTACAAGGATAATAGCTAACATATTGCTAATACCTGGCCTCTTTATCTCTTTTCTACTATTTCTTAAATATATCTCTCTGCTTGATTCTTTCCCAACTATCCTAGCAATTTTAGATAAAGGATTTGTGAATTCTCTTTTTGGTATTTCCACCTTAAGTACAATGATTCTTTGGCATGATTTCTATGCAAACAGAAGTCATCCCATTAAGCTTCCTAAAGCCCTAACTATTCCTCAAAAAGAGATAGATGAGATAAAGAACAGTGGTTTTAAATTTGGTAGATATTCACATCTTGAAACGGTAAGTTTTCTTACAGAGGAAACTTTAGAATTACTTTGCCTCTTTACAGAACAAGATACCTTTAAAACACTAAATCTCTACTACTATTTAATCGAAAATAGTTATGAAGTAAAGCAAATTATACGAAGAACTGGAGTTAATATTACCGTAGAGAGTATAAAAGAATCAGGGGTAGATAAGGATCATGTAAAAGACTACCCAACAAACTCATTATGTAGCATATTGACCTACGCTTTACAGGAAGCCCTCTTAACCGAAAGCACAGAAATACAGCCTCAACATCTCTTCTTAGCGATAACAAAGACATTTCCTGTGTTAGAAAAATACTTGCGACAAAATTCTCTAACAATTGATATCTTAAGAGAGATATGTATTTACAGTAATGAATTGGTTAAAAGACAGAAACGAACTAAATACTTAGATCCAAATATTAATTACTACAGAAAAGGAGGTGTTATGAGAAATTGGATCTATGGTTATACTTTTGTATTGAGCCATTTCAGTGAAGATGTTAACGAGAAAGTAGCAAGATCTAAAGATATTTTCGGCATAGGGCATGATGAAGAAGTGGATGCCTTAGTATCTTCCTTAGGAAAGTTGTCAAACAGAAATGCTTTGTTAATTGGAGAGCCCGGTGTTGGTAAATCAAGTTTAATCTTAGGTCTTGCACAAAGAATAAACTCTGGTAATGTTCCACAACAACTGGAGAAAAAGAGAATCCTTGAACTTAATCTAAATGGGCTAATAGCTTACTCTAAAAAGCAGAAAAATCTAGAAGAAATAATAATGAAAACTTTTTCAGAGCTAGAAAAAGCTGGGAATACCATACTTTACATTGACGAAATTCAAGAATTAATACCTACCAAAGCACAAGAATCAAACCACTCCATAGCTGCCATGTTAATGCCCTACATAATAAATAGTAAGTTTCCAATAGTTGGTACTACAAACTACTCAGATTACAAGAGATATTTCTACACAAGTGAATCTTTAAGACAGAGCTTTACCAATATTGAAGTAAAGGAAGTTACTCCTAAAGACACTTTGATTATTTTAGAAAGTAAGATACCTTCGTTAGAGAAAAATTTTGATTGCTTCATAACTTTTCCTGCTCTTTTTGCCTCTGTTGAATTTTCTCAAAGATATATTAAAGAAAGAAAATTACCAAGTAGTGCAGTACAAACTATAGAAGCAACATGCTCTTGGGCACAATCAAATAATATTAGGACTATTACTGCAGAACACGTTTCCAAATATATATCTTTACAGAAAAATATCAATATTACCGCTATTGATCAAGAAGAAAGTAATATGCTACAAAAGCTAGAAGGAAATATTAAAAGTAAAGTTATCGGACAAGAAGAGGCAGTTATTGCACTATCGGAAGCACTAAGAAGGGCAAGGGCAGACATTAGAAACCCTGAGAAACCAATTGGTGTGTTTCTCTTTGTTGGCCCTACAGGTGTTGGTAAAACTCATCTAGCAAAAACAGTAGGAGAGGAATATTTTGGAGGAAAAGATACTATTATAAAAGTTGATATGTCAGAATATCAAGAAATCCAAAGTATTCAGAAGTTCTTAGGTGTTTCTTCTTCGGAATTTGGACAAACTCCAATAACTCTTCTAGATAGAGTAAAGAGGAATCCTCATACAGTTGTCCTTTTTGATGAAATAGAGAAGGCACATCCCAATATATTAGATCTTTTCTTACAGCTATTTGATGAAGGGAGATTAACTAACAGTAACGGAGAAACTGTTGATTTCACTAATTGCATAATTGTATGTACAAGTAATATAGGGAGTAAAATGCTTTTAGAAACTTTAGAGAAAGATCACTCATTATGGGAAGAGGCAGAAAATAGAGTTTTACTAGAAATAAGACAAGTACTTAAACCAGAACTAATTAATAGATTTGATAAATTAATAGTATTTACTCCACACAACTTAAATAACTTAACACAAATAGCAATACTATTACTAGAAGAATTAAAACAGAGACTTGCTAAAAAAGATATCATTATCACATGGTCTGAGCAGATCCCTATGTTAATTGCAAACAAAAGCAATGAACCTGGAATGGGTGCAAGACCCATAAAGAGATATATACAAGATAAAATAGAAGGACAGTTAGCAAAAGGTATAATAGAGCAAGAGATTACTCCAGGAGAAGAGATTAATATAAAAGAGAGTTGGATTATTTAACTTGTCAAAAGCCTGTATATTACATATAATCTCAAAGTTTTAATATGTTAGGAGAGAGAAATGGGAGCATTACCTAAAAGAAAAATCTCAAAAGGAAGAAAAAACAGAAGAAGAGCACATAATGCTATAAAGATAACAGGAGCTTCTAAATGCCCAAAGTGTGGAAATGTAAAAAGAAGTCACTTTGAATGTAGCTATTGTGGATATTATAATAAGCAAGAGAAATAAAACATGAAAAGATCTACCGATCCAAGACACCAAGCAAGAATTCTTGCTCTACAAGAGCTCTTCTCTAGATTCTTCTATGTAAAAGACCTCCCAAAGGATAGTATCCCAGTTAAGGAGCTTTTAGAAATAAATGAAACAAATGAGTATGATAAAGAATTGTATAAAAAACTCGTAGATGGCGTACTAGAAAATACAGAATCTATTAACAAAATAATTATTAAATATGCTCCTCAATGGCCTGTGGAACAGATGAAATTAGTTGATTTGCAAATATTAAGGATAGCAATATATGAAGGTTTCCAGGCAAAAATTACTCCTCCTAAGGTAGCAATTGATGAAGCTATTGAGGTTGCTAGAGATTTTGGAGGAGAGGTTAGCTCTAAATTTGTAAATGGAGTTTTAGGAGCAATATATGAAGAAGAGAAAGATGAATAATATAGAGAAAAAACTAGGCATACAGTTTAATAATAAAGAACTACTAAACAGAGCTTTAACTCATAGATCCTTTTTAAATGAAAACAGAGGAATAGGGCTTAAGAATAATGAAAGATTAGAGTTTTTAGGAGATGCTGTTTTAGAATTAATTATCTCATCCAAACTATTTAACATCTATCCTGATAGGGCTGAAGGAGAACTTACTGGTATAAGATCTGCTTTAGTAAGAACTGAAAGCTTAGCAGAAGAATCAAGAAGACTAGATGTCGGGAAATACTTACTCATGTCAAAAGGAGAGGAAGATTCAGGAGGAAGAGATAAAGATTACCTTCTTGCAAACGCATATGAAGCTATCTTAGGTGCAATATATTTAGATAGAGGATTAGAGGAGTGTACCAATTTTGTAGAGAGGACAGTATTAAAACAGTTAGACTTTATTGTAAAAAACGAATTATTTATAGATCCAAAAACCAAGATCCAAGAATTGATACAGGCAAAATACAAGATAACACCAACTTATGAAGTTGTAGAAGAGAAAGGTCCAGACCATGAAAAATATTTTACCGTAGCGCTAAAGATAGGAGATAAGTTCTCTTGCAAAGGATATGGTGCTAGTAAGCAGAAAGCGGAAGAAGATGCCGCTCAAAAAGCTATAAAAAATATAGAAAAGGGTAGGCTTTTCTTGAATAAAAGTATTTGATTTGATAGAATTCAACGCTATGTTAAGAATAAGACTAAAAAGAACAGGTAGAAGAGGACAACCTCATTATAGAATTGTTGTTATAGAATCTAGTAAACCTAGAGATGGGAAAACTATTGAGGAAATAGGTTACTACAATCCTAGATTAAAGCCTACCGTATTTGACTTCAAAAAAGATAGAGTGGAGTACTGGCTTTCTAAAGGGGCACAGCCCTCTGATACTGTTGCTCAATATCTAGTAAAAGAAGGTATTTTAAAAGAGCTTAAAAAAGGCTCTACCAAACCGAGTACAAAGAAGAAGACAAAAGAGAAGAAAGAGTAGTATAATATTTTAATAATATATTTTAACCTAAAGAAGATGAAAGAGTTACTAGAGCATATTGTTAAATCAATAGTAAATAATCCAGATAGTGTCAAAATAGATGAGAGAGAAAGCGTAGATTTCCCTGGCCTTACTATTTTGACAATAGACGTTGACGAGACTGATAAAGGCGTTGTTATCGGAAGGAGAGGGAGAACTATAAATGCGATTAGAGATTTAATCACTATAAACGCTATCCGAAATGACAAGAGAGTTAAGGTTTTGATAAAGGATGATAGACCTGAAGGAAGAGATGACATCCAAGAGCAAGAGATAGGAGGCGATGAAGATATACTGATAGACGAAGAACTTTAATATTCTATCTCTTTAACTGTTCTCTTTTTTCTCTAAAAATCTCTACGATATCCTTGTAGGTGGTGTACTCTTTAAATGAGACATATAGGTCTACTTTTTTAATCTCATCTTCAGGAACATAGTATCCCCTTACGCTCATAGTTACTTTCCAATCTTGTCCAGACCCTCTTAGTGCTACATTGTGAACAGAAATAATATATGGCGAAGCTGTATCAAGAGTATCCAGAAAAGATAAAATGTTTTCCAAAGAACCTGAATAGGTTAAAGGAGAGCTAACACCTAGATATGTTCTACTATCTTCCTTGCTCTTACCTGTCTGTCTAATCGTGACTTGTGTATCAGCTGCAGATAGAGATCTAGAGGTTAGATTTTTTTCAGCTGCTAAAACATCAATATAGTATACAAAAGTAGAAACGCGTAAGTTTCTAGGTATTACCTCTTTTGCACTTAACAGATCCTGCTGTAAAACTTCTTCATCTATTTTTCTTAATTTGCCCTCCAGTTCTTTTAACTGTTCCTCTTTTTCTTTTATTTTTACATATTCAGATCTAAATTCTTTTGTAGATTTAATCATAGGAATGAAAACAAAAAGAGTTAGCAGTACCAATATCAAACCAACAACTAAAGGGACTAAAATATCTTGGAATTTTAGTTTAGAAGCATTTATTTTTTCACTTATTTCTTCTAATTCTCTTTCTCTTCTTTTGGGTTTTAATTCTTCTTTCTTAGTAGACATATGTTTAAATTTCAGCTAACAAAATAAATTCATCTAATATTATATGTGCCTCAAAAACAAATGAAACAGAACCTGTACCTTTTGACAACGATTTTAACTGAACTTTTTCTAATTTCGGATCATTAACTAAGAGGTGCCATAATTTAGCTAGTTCTTCTAAATCTCTCGTCTCTCCTCTGAAACTAATACCTGTACTCCCTGCAAAATCAAAGGATGAGAAAGAGCTGTTAACACTTTTGAGTAGTATACTCTGTATGTAATTTACTACCTTTGTGATAGAGTATCTATCTTTCTGTACATCATCATAGAGTGCTACTCTTTCTAATATTTGATCATTATCTATTATTATCTGATTAAAAGAAGATAATTCTTCTTCGTATTTGAACAGCTTTTCTTTCTGATAATTTAACTGGACACGAGTGATAATACTGAATCCAATCACGATTATTGATACTCCCAAGAGAAAGAGTAAACTAATAAGGGAGGCTTTATTCATTCTCACTTTTCTTTTCTCCTCCTTTATATCCTCACCACTCATAACAGGGATAAGATTTATACTTCCTTCCTCAACAATAGATGCCTTTTCAGATTTTTCTTCCTTTGAAGACTCTTTTACCTGCTCTCCTTTCTTTATCTCTTCTTTTTTAATTTCCTCTGGGCTATTCATCTTTCAAAGCCAAACCAATAGAAACAGAGTAAGATACTCCACTTTTGGCTACTATGTCTTTAAATTTATTGGGTATAACGATATTATTCCAAGGTTGAGCTAAACTCGCATTAACTGAAAGACTTTTAGAAACATACTCTGATAATCCTGGAAGTAGTGCTCCATCTCCATTTAAGAGAAAATCTTTTGGAGATGCAGACAAAGTTCTACTTTTATAGAACTCTATACCTCTTCTCACTTCTACCATTATAGATTCCAAAATAGGGGAGAGTACTTCATATATTTTCCCTTCTAAAACATTCTCTACTATGCCATAACTCCTTTTAAATTCCTCAGCTCTTTGATAATTAAAATTAAACTTATTAATCACAGCTTGAGTTAAAGAATCTGAACCTATCGCTATACTTTGTGAGAACACCATATTACCCTCTGAAAGAATACTCATATCAGTAGTATTAGCTCCAAAATCTAACATAACTAAATCTTTTTTTCCTGTTGACCTATACATTGCTCTTCCCATCGCTGTAGATTCAGTTTCAATCGAAATTAATTCTAATCCCGCAGATACAGCTATCTCAATATATATATCTATAATCTTCCTTGGGGCTGCAACAACAAGGACTTTTGGAGCATTTTTCTCTTTGTTAAAGCCTATGGGTACGTAGCTAAGTTGGACCTCATTTAAAGGCATCGGTATATACTGCTTTGCTTCAAAATATACAGCATCTTTTAGTTCCTCTTTCTTAACACCAGGAAATTCAAGAAATCTTGTAAATACTGAAAACTCTGGAAGTGCCATAACTATCTTTTTGTTCTTTATTCCTGAAGAGCCAAATAGTTTTTTCAAAGCATCAACAAGTTTCTTTTTATCAGTCTTATCCTCACTGTTTATTACTCCTTTAGGGGTAATCTGGGAACCTAGATTAATTAATTCTGGCCTATTAGAGAATATTTTAGCCAATTCAACAGCCTTAACAGAGTGTGTTCCAAAATCTATTCCTACATGATCTGGCAGATTTGACATTTTATGAGCAGATTTAAATTAAAGTTCTTATATAATATAGCAGAAAACTTGTCTCTTTTGAACATATTTATAATTATTTCAACCTAAAATCTTATTTACTTCTTTAATTAATGATTTCTCATCTATATCAATTTTAACTAAATATGAGATCGCACCATGTAAAAATGCTTCTTTCACAATAGTTCCACTTACTATACTTGTTAATACGACAATAGGGATAGTGCCATATTTCTCAGGATTCTCTTTTACAGCTTTTAACACTTCTAGACCATCAATTCCTGGCATTATTAAATCCAGTAAAACGAGATCTACTGTTCCTAGATTCTTACTAAGCATATCTAACCCTTGATATCCATCTGAAGCAGTCATACAGATGTAACCTACATTTTCTAAAATCTTTTTGTATGATTCTCTTAAGTTTGAATCATCTTCTATAATTAGAAGTACATTTGATTTAACAGACATATTTTTAGTAAAGATCACCAAATTAATCCTTCGGTGGAAATAGTTCCTTGTCGAATTACCTGTCTAATGAAATTAGGATTTCCTCCTAAATACCAATCTAGAGGCTCTAAGATAACATCAAAGCTAACTAAATAGGACATATCTCCTGAAACCGTATAAAAGACATTAAAATCTCGTACGTTGATGTATGGAGAGTTTAACACTATCAAATAGGGTGGGTTATCAAAACAATCTTCATGTTTGGATATCAAATCTGATCTAGAAGTCATCAAGAGATAACCATCATCCATATCTCCTTCGTTATCTTTCTGTGCAATAAAATATCCTATACATACCCAATCTTTATATCCATACGGTCTAAAATGTATCTCATTTCCTATCTCTCCCTCTTTTAATGACTCTTCATATATATCAGACGCACTACCATGTCCATCTTCCATTTTGTTTCCCTTAGGATCATAATATCTAAATGAACTGAACTTGCCCTCTCCAGATTTATTATCAAATATACTAATATCCTTAGGATTAGAATTCCTGACTGTCCTTCTTATCAATTCTAGTACGAACTCTGATTCATTCCTTGCTCTAATTTTATTACTAGAAGAAGCAGATACTCTAATTAAAGTACTTAAAACAGCAGAAGATATTGTCATAACAAAACTAATAATAGCTATTGTTAACAACATCTCTATTAAACTAAATCCTTCATATTTTCTTTCATCAAAATTCTTCATTTCTTAATTATAGTTAGATATTCATAATCTCTCACGAAATTACCGTATAATTTCCCTTTAGGAGAATCTTCCTCCTCTTCTGAAGGCTCTTCTTCATTTTTAAATAGACCTTCATCAAAATATCTTTGACCCACTACAACTCTCGTCACTAGAAATGGTTTGTCATCCTCTAAACTGCCCTCTAGACATACTATTCTAAAAAACTGATCGCCTATATTTACCATAGGTTTATTAGAATCGCCTTTTTGATCTTCAAAATCTATTAAAGCTTTATTTCTGTATTCTGATCTCTCTGATTTCTTGTACCTTATAAATTCTCCAGTATCCTCATCTCTATTAAAATATACTTCACCTCCAATTTTATTTATAACAAAACAATTTTTATCACCATCAACAGGAGGGAAATACATTTCTGACTCTTCGGGATCTTCATCTCCTAAGGGTCCTTCCATTTTATGCTTGTTATACGCCTCTCGTATCAACTCAGCTCCTTCCATAGCATACTGTGTCATATGATCTATCACTTCATTTTGAATAGCGCTATTTAATGTATTAATAGCTATTTGTAGAAGTACCAAAGAGCTTACTCCTACTAGTAATATAGCTATCAATGCCTCTACAAATCCTATGGCTTCATATGTTATTTTTTTACATCTATTTTTCATTTGTCATATGTATATCTATCTTACCTGATAGATTCATAACAGATATCTTTCTTGTTTTACCAGTACCTTTTAAGGGTTTAAAGTTAATTGTTAAATGTTGTACATCATCCTCTTTTAAATTCCCATCACTATCATAATTTAGTACTTCTCCGATATCATTGTACAGAAATGTTCTCCCAGATACTGATTCAAAAAGAACATATCTTACCTGACTACCAAATGTTATATTAGACATAGGAGGAGACATTGGTTTGGCATAACCTGCAAGAAGGGTGAAACCACCTTCTTGCTCACATACTCCTATAGGGACATCTATATTTTTATTAGGAATGGGTAATTTACCATTTCCATTATCTGAGTTTAAGGGATCTCTATTTCCTTCTGGATAATCAGTTGGAATAAAACCGGGGATATTAGATCTTGTTGTTATATGGCCATAATCAGGATATGCAGAACACCATTTAAACATTTTATAATCACCATCATTACCAATTTCACTAAAATCTATACCGATACCATACAACCAATTTTCTGTAGGATCTCGCTCCACAAGCATAGCCGTTCTTTGTGCAGTTCTAATATCTTGTTCTAGATTCAACATATACTCATTCATTCTCATTGTATTTCTTAATCCTCCAAAAGAGCTTACCGACATTGTTAAAAGAACAGTTATTATAGATATAACTATTAGTAATTCTAACAGAGTAAAAGCAGGATATTTTTTCTTAAAGTTAAAGTCTTTCAAGGCAGTAATTGTTAATTGCTATACCTTAATCTAGCACAATACAAAAACATATTCAATTGTTATAAATCAGAGAATGCCCCGTTTTTCCAAGTTGAGGCACTCATTCTTTTATCTTCTAATATAATACTACACTCTTTATCAGGTACTTTCCCGGAACATTCTATTTCTTTTTTAGAAATGGGATTATCAGGAGGAATAATACCTATACCATCTCCTTCGCAGTAAAAACCTACTACAACATCTTTTGTCCCTGGGATTCCCCCTAAAGAGACACATATCACTGCAAATTGACCATCTGTCTCCTGTACTCGGTAATAATATTCAGCTCGAAGTCCTCCATCAAAAGTCTCTTTAAAATACGGATATAATAAAGCTTTACTACGATCACCTCTCAATCCTAAGGCATTTGCAAAAAACTCATTCTCTATGCAACCTTTTTCTTTGCGACATTCAAAATTGTAAATATTACGTTCATAAGGACCATCATAGGAATTGACTAATGGATATCTACCATAATCATTCTTAAAATTGACCAAGGCTGTATAAAGTAGTCTAACGTTACTTTTATAATGAGCCTCTCTAGACTTTTCCAAGGCATATCTTGTCCCTATTAGACCAATAGAGCTCAGTATTATTAACCCTCCAAGAACAATCAGTATCTCAACAAATGATAAAGCTAAATATTTCCTTTTCATATTATTAATTTATCATATTTTTAAAAATTTAAGTAGTATATCAAACAATTCATATCCATATATTAAAGAGATTACAAATGAAAAAGAAAAGAAAGGAATCATGGATATTTTAACTTTTTTAATATTTTTAACACCTTTAAACAACAGATAGAGGGTATAGAGTAGGGCAACTATAATTCCTCCCCAAAACGTAAATATGTATTGTTGATAAGGTATTAATATGCCTAAACCTAACAACACTAATATATCTCCCATACCAAATGATTTTTTAATTAGATTTAGTAATATTAAAAATAGTGTAATGACGAAAGGGAAATAGAGATTTACAGGATTTAAGATATAAATGTAAAAGAGTAGGGTAGATAGAAAAAGAAAGATATGTACAATATCTTTTGGTATTGCTTTGTATTTAATATCATATGATGAGAATATGAAGAGGAATAGGGCTACTATCCAAAAATACCAGGTAATACTATAAAGAAAGAAAAGAAGGAATATTAATCCTAAAACAAACTCAGATAGAGGATAATATATATTTATTTTTTCATTACAGTTTCTGCATCTACCTTTGATAATTAAGTATCCAATTACAGGTATTAACTCTAACCAACAGAGTTCTTTTTTACACTTCTCACAGTGAGATTTAGCTGTAATAATGGTAGGGTATTTATATTTATTCTCTACACGATAAATAGAGGCATTTAAAAAGCTTGCTAAGGATGCTCCTAAAAAGAATATACATAGATATATGATTAACATATATTCATTATATATTATTTAGATATATATGAGAAAGAAAAACCCCTCACAAAGAGGGGTCTAGTTTTCTTGGGTTAGATAAAATGATTATATTTAAGTACCTTCTCCAGCACCTCCACTAGCTTCCTTTCCCCAACCATTACCATTCCAATCGGCACCCTCAGCTTCTAATATTAAGTCATAATAATCATTCGTAGCAGATTCATATGTCTCTTCTTCAATAAAGTCATGTGACAACGATCCAGCATCTGCTGAACCTACCTTCACATCATCATCATTAAATCCATTGCCTGCGCAGTATATTCCTCTTTTCAATTCGTCCTCATATCCTCCTAAAGTTACACAAACCAAAACTGCCTGCCTTACACCAGCTGCTTCCTCTTGGACAAAATAATAATAAGTTGCAGGGGCTCCTCCTTTAAAGTCTCCTTCCGTATACTCAAACAGTACTCCATCATCTTGACTTCCTCCTCCTGTTCCGCTTAACATCTTATCGAGTGTGTTTTTCTCAGGAAACTGTCTATTCTCTGTATAGTATGCCTGAAGAGTTTGATATACCTGATCAGCAGCATTCTGATGTGCTACTCTATTAGCTCTATTAATTGCAAACCTACCAGCAGCAATGCCAATAACCATAAGAATTATGAGAATACCCATAACAATAAGCATCTCTACAAATGTAAATGCTTTGTAACTTCTTTTTCTCATCATATAAAGACAGTTTAATTTAATTAAATATAATTTACACAACATTAAGAGTCTTGTCAACTCTCTAACCAATCGCCGTTGAGAGTTGGAACATAGGCATATATACAGCTACAGCTATAAAACCAATAGCTAGACCCATTATTATCAAAAACACAGGTTCTAGTAAAGAAGAAAGATTGCTGGTAGCCGCATCAACTTCCTCTTTGTAATACTCAGCTACCTTAGATAAGACAGAATCTATCTCACCTGTTTCTTCTCCTACCGCTATCATACTACTAACCAGTAGGGGATAGTACTCACTTCTGGCAATAGGCAAAGCCAAAGGTCCTCCTTTTTCAACCTCATCTTTTGCTTCTTCTAAGGTTTCTCTAAACATAGTATTACCTAAAGAATTGGCTGTTAATTCAATAGCTTTAATTATTGGAACACCACTACTTAAAAGAAGAGATAGAATTCTAGTAAATTGTGAAAGCTGTACCTTAGCTATAATGACACCAAAACTAGGAATCTTTAATAGTAACTTATCTAAATTCCTTTTTCCCTTTGGAGTATCAACATAGTACTTAAAACCTACAACAAGTACCAAAAACACGCTTAAAACTACCCACCAGTAATCAACAAAAAGACCGCTCATACCTATAAGGAATCTTGTTGCAAAAGGTAGCTCAGCATCAAAATCTTTGTATATATCCGCCATAGAAGGGACTAAGACAAGCATCATCAGTACTATTACAGCTATAATTACTATAAGAATAATGGCTGGATATATCATAGCCGACTTTATTTTCCTTGTAAGGGCATTCTTCTCTTCTAGTTCTACAGCTATCTTTTCTAATATGTTTTCTAAGTTTCCACTCTCTTCTCCAGCCTCTATCAGATTAATCGTGATTAGATCAAATACCTCTTCCTCCATTCTAAAAGAATCAGCTAGACTTTTACCAGATTGAATAGAGGCTAAAACATTTTGTAAGATTTTCTTAAACTTAGGATTAGAGGCTTGTTGTACCATAATTTCTAATGACCTAGCCAGTGGTAGACCGGCACCAACCATAGTAGCCATCTGTCTCATGAAAATAACTTTATCTTTCATTGGGATACCACCAATATTTATCTCAGATAATTTCTCCCAATCTATCCCTACGGCCTCTTTTAAGGAAACAATTACCAAACCTCTATCATGAAGAAGATCTGTAGCTGAGGAAAGATCTTTTGCTTCCAAATCTCCCTCTATCACTTTTCCCTGTTGATCTCTTGCTGAGTATTTAAACTTTGCCATGTATTATGTTTTTAATAATCTTAAAACTTCCTCTGGATGGACAGAGTACTCCTGTGCTGTCTGTACTGATATTACACCTTCTCTGACAAGATCTACCAATGATCTCTCCAAATACACCATCCCTACATCTGCACTTGTCCTTATGACATTGTCTACCTGATGCATCTTACCTTCTCTGATGAGATTTTTAACAGCAGCATTATTAAGCATAATCTCTGATACTGCTCGTCTTCCTCCTTTTTCTAAAGGTATCAATCTTTGTGCTATTACTGCCTGTAAGGTATTTGCTATCTGTGTTCTAACCTGTTGTTGTTGATTCTCTGGAAACACATCTACTATCCTATCTAATGTCTGAGCTGCACTGTTAGTATGCAAAGTGGCAAATACTAAATGACCCGTCTCCGCAAGAGTAATCGCAGATGCAATTGTCTCATAATCTCTCATTTCACCTACAAGAATAACATCAGGATCTTGTCTCATTGCACTTCTTAATGCTATCTTCCAAGAGTGTGTGTCATCATTCATCTCTCTTTGATCTATCAAGGCCTTCTTACCTTCAAAGATATACTCTATTGGATCTTCTATTGTAATTATATGACAAAATCTAGTCCTATTTATATCCTCCAACATGGCTGCTAAAGTTGTACTTTTCCCATGACCTGTTGGTCCTGTTACAAGAATTAAACCCTGTTTAAGCTTCGTAAATTGATGATACATCTGAGGTAACATCAATTCCTCTATAGTTCTTACTCTAGTTGGAATAACTCTAAATGCAGCTGCTAAAGTTTTAGTCGTATAGTATGCATTTACTCTAAATCTAGCATTATGAGAACCTTCGTAAGTATATGCAAAATCTATCTCTCTATTTACTTCCAGTAATTCTTTTCTTTCATCTGTTAATACTGAGAATACTAACTCTTCCACATCCTCTGGATTAAGAATACTTTCCTCTAATGCTACTAACTCTCCATCTATCCTAATGATAGGAGGATAACCAACAGAAATATGTAGATCAGAAGCATTTCTGCCTGTTGCTTCTCCAAGTAATTTCTCCATCGTCAATTCACTAGGTGAGTCAAACTCTACATTTTGCTGAGTGTTTTCCTGCTGTATTTGTGGTGTAACATCTTTTAGACTTTCTCTCTCTTCTACAGGTTGTTGCTCATCTTCTACAATCTCGTTTTCTACAGTCTCCTTTTCTACTACTGGTTCTTTAGGACTTGGCATTACACTATCTAAAGTCTCCCTAAATTTTGGTAAATCAGAGGGTAGGGGATCAAAATCAGTAACATTGGGAGGCTGTATAATTATTGGTCCCTCTGTATCTCGCTCTTCCAACTTAGGTAGTGGAGTAGGTTCTTGAACATATGCCTCTCCTTCCTTCTGTACCACTTCTTCTTTTAGTTCAGGTTGTTGAGCAGGAGTTACAACCTCAGGGGCTTGCACTCCTCCCGGTTCAGGTGATATTTCCTCCTCTTCAATCATCTTTTGAAGATCTTGCTTTAGCTCATCTATCTTTACCTGACTCTCTTCATTTACTGTCTGTGTTTGCTGTGGGTTAGGGGTAGTTTGAGTTATCCCAGCTCCTTGGTTTTGAGAAAAATCAGGATAGGCAAATTGAACATTTTGAGTATTATCTTGGGCAGTATTTTGATTCATATATATTTATACCACAAAATTATTCTTTTGAAACCCTTAAGACCTCTTCTAGAGTAGTAATACCCTCCAATGCCTTAAGGACACCATCTTGGATCATAGTTAACATACCATTCTCCATTCCTGCTCTTCTAAGATCAGCATCTGTAACATTTTCCATAATCATCTTGCTTATTCTCTCATCCACATCCAACACTTCAAATATCGCTATCCTTCCAGAGTAACCAGAGCCTCCACACCTATCACAACCCTCTCCTTTGTAAAGATATATTACATCATTACCATCAGGACCTACCTCGGGAGCTTTCATAACAGAATTACCATTCCCTTCTTCTACCTGATGCTTTGAAGCTATTACTTTCTTTAAATATTCTACTAGGTTAAAATTCCCGCTCTCTTCCATTATTTCTGAAACTGTCTTCAATGCCTCTTCTGAAGCAGGGTATGCTTTAATACAGTTATCACAAATCCTCCTTGGAAGTCTCTGTGCTGCTACTACACGAACTGTAGATGCAAGAAGATATGGTTCTATTCCCATATCCAGTAATCTAGGGATAGCAGCAGGAGCACTGTTAGTATGCAAAGTAGAAAGAACAAGGTGTCCCGTCAGAGAGGCCTGTACAGCAAGCTGTGCAGTCTCTTCATCTCTAATCTCTCCAACCATAACTACATCAGGATCTTGCCTTAAAACAGATCTCAAACCACTAGCAAATGTAAGACCTACTGCTGGATTTATTTGAACCTGAGTTACTCCAGGAACCCTTATCTCAACAGGATCTTCTAAAGATATTATATTAACCTTGGGATCATTTATCTTAATTAAAGAACAAGCTAAAGTCCTAGTTTTACCACTACCTGTAGGTCCAGTAACTAACATAATCCCATTAGTAACAGTTAGGCCATCAACAAATATATTATACGCACTCCCTCTTAACCCTGTCGTTTCCAAAGTAATATCCGCTGTCTCAGATTCAAGCAATCTCATTACAACTTTCTCTCCTTCTACTGTGGGCATAACAGAAATACGAAGGTCTACTTTAACATCACCTATTTTAATGGGAAATCTTCCATCTTGAGGTACTCTTTTTTCATCTATCTTAAGGTTTGAAAGAATCTTAACTCTAGAAACTAATGCTGGACCAAGGTTCTTTGGTAAAGTTAACCTCTCTGTCATTACACCGTGTATTCTAAATCTTACTCTCACCCTTTTTTCAAGAGGCTCTATATGAATATCAGAAGCTTTTGAGGTAACAGCATACTGAAGCATAGAGTTAACTATTCTAGCAACAGGAGCAGAGGATAGATCAGTACTAGAAAAAAGATTAGGATCCTCACTTATTTCAGTCACAGGCATTTCCACATCTTCTAAAGCTTCTGTCACCTCAGAACTCATAACATCACCGACTCTCCTTTCCAAAACTGAATCTATTCCCTCTTTAGTAGCGATATGAACCTGTATTTTAGTATTAGGAGGATATTTTCGCTCTAGCGCTTGTGTTGCCTGAATATCAAAAGGATCCTGCATTGCCAACTTAACATAAGTTTGACCTCTCTCAAAAGGTACTGCCTTGTATCTATGCAAACTTTCAATATTTACCTCTGCTATGATACTCTCACTTATAGGGATGCTTTTTAAGTCAATATATGGGATATTGAAAATCTCAGACTTTCCCTTAGCTATCTCTTCTGGGTCTACTACGCCTAATTCTTCAATTAGTGCTTCCTCTGTTTTCTGAGTACGAGTCCTTTCAAGAAGAACTTTTCTTACACTGGTATCATCTATTAAACCTTTACTTTGTAGATATTTTAACAAAGAGGATCCTACTGACATCGGGCAGATTCAATACAACTTATTCTCTTCTCAGTTTATGCTAAACCACCCTGTATGTAAAGAGCTATACACTATGTGATAGAATCAAATTATGACATATATAATAGTAGGAAAATCAAAAGTAGGACAAAATATAACTCTCCAAAAAAACCTTAAGAGATTTTTCAAAAGAGATATGGAAAGTTCTCCCGATATCCATATACTTGATCCAGAAGAAAAAAGTAGTATTGGAATAGAAGAGGTTAAAAATTTTCAGAAAGAAATGATATACAAACCTTTTGAAGAGAAATATCAAGCAGGAATAATATTACAAGCAGAAAAACTTACACCTGAAGCTCAAAATGCATTACTCAAAACTCTTGAAGATCCCTCTGAGTATTCACTCTTTTTCCTCTGTGTAGATAATGAAAAAAACCTCCTCCCAACAATAATATCAAGAGGACAAATACTGTATTCTCCCGAAGAAATTGAGCAACAAGAAAGTAACGTTAAAGATATAGAGGATATATTTGAATTGGATATCGTAGAGCAATTTAATACTATTGAAAAATATTCCACAGAGAGAGAACTTACATTAGAATTCATAAATTCCATAGAAAATATCTTTCGCAGTAGACTTGAATTAGATATTAAAAATGGTAACATTGAGAGTTCCAAGAAGAACAAAGATTCTCTAAATGTCATTCAAGAGAGTAGAGAGAAAATCTTTGCTAATTGTAATAGGAGACTTACTTTAGAAGCTATGTTCATACGATTAAATGCTTAACTTTTAGGCTTAAATCAGGTACAATGTATAGTCCCCATACAGAAGAATTAAATTACAAAATCTAGATATATGGCCGCACAATCAAAGTACAAGGTATCGGATATCCAAGTTTTAAAAGGATTAGAGGCTGTTAGAAAGAGACCTGCTATGTATATAGGTTCTACCGATTCTAACGGTCTTCATCATATATTTACAGAAATTTTAGATAACTCTGTAGATGAAGCAATTGCTGGATACTGTGATAATATTTGGATTACTTTAAATAAGGATAAATCCATAACAGTAAGAGATAATGGTAGAGGTATTCCGGTAGATAAGCACCCAGAGACAAAGGTATCTACATTAGAAACTGTTATGACAAATCTACATGCAGGAGGAAAGTTTGAGAAGGGTGCTTACAAAGTTTCTGGAGGTTTACACGGTATTGGAATGAAATGTACAAATGCCCTTTCAGAATGGATGAAAACTACTGTCTTTTTTGATGGAGGAATATATCAACAAGAATACGAAAGAGGAGTCCCTAAGGAGCCTGTAAAGAAGATTGGAGATACAAAAGAATCAGGGACTACACATACATTCTTACCTGATGAACAAATCTTTAAAGACGCTTCTTTTAGTTTTGAAACTATTGTAAAGAAATGTCGACAGCATGCATATTTAACTGCTGGTCTGAAAATCACAGTAACTGATAATACAAGTGATGAGAAGAAAGAATACGCCCTCTACTTTGAAGACGGTATTAAATCATATGTACAATTTTTAAATCTAGAGAGCAAAACCGTTGGTCATGAACCTTTCTACATGAAGAAAGAAGAAGATGAAATAGTTGTAGAGGTTGCACTTCAATACACAGATGGGATGGAAGAAAATGTCCTTTGCTATACAAACAATATTGTTAATCCAGAGGGAGGTACTCATTTAGCAGGTTTTAGAACTGCAATTACTACAGCTTTAAATAACTACGCTCAAAAGGCGGAGTTACTTAGAGGTGTAGATGGTACCTTAAACGGTGCTGATGTTAGAGAAGGTTTAACTGCAATTGTATCTATTAAGGTCGCAGACCCTCAATTTGAAGGACAGACTAAAATAAAGTTGAATAATAGAGAGGTTAAAGGAGTAGTAGCAAAACTTGTAAGAGATGAACTTCTAACATATTTAGGAGAAAATCCTCAAGAGGCTAAGAACATAATAGGCAAAGCTGTTTTAGCAAACAAAGCAAAAGCTGCAGCCAAAGCTGCAAGAGATGCCGTTATTAGAAAGAGTGTGTTAGAATCAACAACCCTTCCAGGTAAATTAGCAGATTGTACTAGTAATGATCCAAAAGAGAGCGAACTCTTCATTGTAGAGGGAGACTCTGCAGGAGGATCAGCAAAACAGGGTAGGGATAGACATACTCAAGCAATTCTTCCTTTGAGAGGTAAGATTATGAATACGCAGAAATACAGAGTTGACAGAGTACTTACAAACAGTGAGTTTAATGATGTAACTACTGCACTAGGCGTAGGAATAGGGGAGACTTTAGATAGTAGTAAAATCAGATACCACAAGGTAATAATAATGAGTGATGCCGATGTTGATGGGTTACATATCACCACACTAGTACTTACATTACTCTTTAGATTCTTTAGAACTTTAATTGAAGAAGGTTATGTATATGTAGCACAACCTCCTTTGTACAAAGTTGAGATAGGGAAGAAGAAATACTACTTTCTAAATGATGAAGAGAAAAACAGTTTTGTCAAAAAGGCAAAAGAGGAAGGAAAAGAACCAGTTGAAAACAGGTTTAAAGGTTTGGGTGAGATGAACCCTGAGCAGCTATGGGAAACCACTATGAATCCTGAGACCAGAGTATTAAAGAAGATAGAGATTGAGGATGCCCAAGAAGCAGAGAAAGTCTTTGAAATGCTCATGGGTACAGAGGTTCCTCCAAGAAGAAGATTTATACAAATGCACGCTACTAGTGCTAATTTAGATATTTAATAATAACTATGGATAAGCAGACAGAAAAACAAGAAAAAAGCAATGATGAATTAACACCTGCAATAGCCTTAACTCCAGGTAAAGTTGCTCCTACATCAATAATTGACGAGATGAAATCTAACTACTTGGATTACTCTATGTCCGTTATTGTATCAAGAGCACTACCAGAGGTGAAAGATGGATTAAAGCCATCTCAAAGAAGAATTCTTGTCGCGATGAATGACTTAAACCTTAATCCTCGTGCTCAGTACAGGAAATCTGCAAAAATATCTGGAGATACATCTGGTAACTACCATCCTCATGGAGAATCCGTAGTATATCCAACATTGGTTAAAATGGCACAGGATTTCTCCACCAGATACCCATTAGTAGATGGACAGGGAAACTTTGGTTCCATAGATGGAGATTCTGCTGCTGCGATGAGATATACAGAGGCAAGGATGGGTAAAATTACACCTGAATTAATAAAGGATTTAAACAAAGGAACAGTCACATTCATACAGAACTATGATGGTACTAGGTTAGAGCCTACCGTACTACCAGCTCTCTTTCCAAATGTCCTAGCAAACGGGAGCGATGGAATAGCTGTAGGTATGGCAACAAAGATACCACCTCACAACCTTACAGAGCTAATTACTGCACTGCAGAAAATGATCTCTTTAGGAAACAAATGGGAAGGTAGTGCTGTATACAACAAATTAAGAAAAGACAAAGAATCCAAAGAGATTATTCCCACCACTTTAAACTCAAAACCCTTACACTACTTAGAGAATTACATAGAACGAAACAGCTTGTCTCTACAGGATAGTATTGACCAACTTAACAAAGAGCTTAAAGAGAATGAACAAGCCCTATACCCTGAATTTAAGTCTGATATTACTCCTTTAGATCTAATAGAAATAATTCCTGGCCCTGATTTCCCTACTGGAGGAACTATCTACGATCAAAAAGAGATCCTAAATGCATATGCTACTGGAAGAGGAAGAATACTACAGAGAGCTAAAGCATCTATTGTTGAAGGTAAAAAAGGAAGATACAACATCGTAGTAACAGAGATACCTTATCAGGTTAATAAATCCCATATGATTGAGAAGGTTGCTGATTTAGTCAAGATGAAAAGGATTAAGGGCATTGCAGATATCAAAGATGAATCTAATAGGGAAGGGATGAGGGTACTTTTCATTCTTAAAAAAGATGCCCAACCAAAAGCAGTTTTAAACAAACTCTACAAATATACTGAGATGCAGAAGGCCTTTAATGCAAATATGATTGCATTAGTAGAGCAAGAACCAAAAACTCTTCCAATTAAGAGAATGTTAGAGCTATTTCTCTCTTTTAGAATAGCAGTTACCATTAGAAGATATGAGTTTGATTTAGCAGAGGCAAGATACAGAGGACACATATTAGAGGGTTTGTTAAAAGCGTTAGATCTACTTGATGAGGTGATAGAAACTATTAGAAAATCTAAAACACAAGATACTGCTAAAACGAATTTAATGGATAATTTTGATTTCACAGAGGTACAGGCACAGGCAATACTTGATATGCAATTAAGAAGATTGGCTGCATTGGAGAGAATGAAGATACAAAATGAGCATAAAGAGATAAAAGAGAAGATTAAAGAATACAACGAAATACTAGAGAGTCAAGATAAAATCCTAGATGTTGTAAGTAACGACTTAGAGGAAATAAAAGAAAAATATGGAGATGAAAGAAGAACAAAGGTTGTAAAAGGAAAGGTAAGCGAAATATCAGAGGAAGATATGATTGCATCAGAAGATACCTTAGTTACAATAACACGCTCAGGGTATGTAAAAAGGGTCCCCCCTAATACTTACAAAGCTCAACACAGAGGAGGCAAGGGAGTATCAGGCGGGAATACAAAAGAGGGAGATTTCATAGAGCATGCATTCCTATGCAATACACATGATGAGCTATTACTTTTCAGCAATATGGGGAAAGTTTACAATCTTAGAATTTTTGAAATCCCTGAGCTAGAACGTACTGCCAAAGGATTACCTTTAGTAAACCTAGTACAGCTTAATCAAGATGAAGTAGTGACATCCGTATTAACAAGAAATCCTAAAGGGAAGATTATGGAGGAGAAAAACAAAGAGTCCAAATACAAGTATTTCTTGATGGTCACAGACAAAGGTATTACAAAGAAAACTAAAATTGCAGAATTTGCAAATATTAGGGCAAACGGATTAACTGCAATAAGGTTAGAAAAAGATGATCAGCTATCCTGGGTTAGAGCTACTACAGGAGAAAATGACATCATAGTAATAACTAGAGAGGGTAAGTCTATTAGATTTAAAGAAAGCGACGTAAGACCTATGGGAAGAAATACAAAAGGTGTCATTGCAATAAAATTCAGAAATGATACGGACTATGTTGTGGGAATGGGTATTGTAGAGAATGAGAAGCAAAAACTCCTTACC